>NZ_CAWMYL010000252.1:0-300 GCF_963871815.1 Vibrio sp. L85 | reverse complement strand
CGAAATGCCTGCCGTTGCTAGACATTGCCAGCCAGTGCCCGTCACTCCCTGTCGTCTGGGCGTTCCTCTGGGCTAAACATCGACATGATCCGGCGCTTAATATCGCCGTCCTTGTTGACCAGCGTCTTGGTCACGAAGGCCGCGTATTCTTTGGCGTTGTCGTACCCTTTCCAGACCTCGTGGGGGTCAAGAGCGTAGGCGCAAACCCGCCCAGCGACTGGGATTCTGACCAAGGCGCGTTCTGTCTCAAGGTGGGGTTCTAGGGATTTTCCCCTCTAAAAAGACATAATCCTCTGTAGA
>NZ_CAWMYL010000251.1:0-571 GCF_963871815.1 Vibrio sp. L85 | reverse complement strand
CAAAAATCCAGCCCAAAGGCTGGATATGACCACTACATTTCTTTCAGTTCTTCAACAACAAACTTCGTTACTCTCACGGCGTTCCCCGTCATTTTACGTACCCATGCTTTAGAATAGCGTGACCATTTAAAACCATTCGACTTGAGCACCTTTCTCACCGCTTCCGATGGGATACCATCAAACGAAAACTTGATGCGTCCGTCTTCTTCGTAAAGCGTCCAGTTTACGCCCTCTACCTCGCCAGCATCATCTAAAGGCGCTTCATTGTGCAGCTTTTCTAGCTCCTCGATGCGCTGCTTCGTTGTTCTAATAGTTGCGTTGTTGTTCTGTAGGGCATAGCTTGGAAAGCCCACTCGACCGCAAAAGTCCCCTTCTAGTAGCTCTGCCGCATGTTTTTCGGTGAGCTTATGAGTTTGTATCATGTACTCAACTTTGTCTGTGTTACTCATGTGCTTTGAACGGATCACCTTATTAATGGCTTTCATCATTTCTTGACTGCACTCAAGGTTCGCCAGCTTATCTTTTAACTTTTGGATTGCTTCTGGGTCGTCTGACGCTATCCCTGCGCTTC
>NZ_CAWMYL010000250.1:0-35006 GCF_963871815.1 Vibrio sp. L85 | reverse complement strand
GCGATCACATTGGCAAGCCCTTTTTCTCGTTTTTTTTGATTTTTTTATTGTTTGAGTGTTTTTTATTCTAAAAGGCGAGTTTTTGCTACTCTTCCCTCCAGATATCCCGATTATTAACGCTTTATAAGGAGTAAAGATGGGTTCTATTAGAAGTTATAAAGGTATTCAACCTCAACTAGGCAAGCGCGTATATATCGACTCAACTTCTGTTCTTGTCGGTGATATCCAAATTGGTGACGACTCGAGTGTTTGGCCATTAGTTGCAGCTCGTGGTGATGTGAACCATATCCACATTGGTGCTCGAACCAATATTCAAGATGGTAGCGTACTGCATGTAACCCATAAAAATACTGAGAATCCCAACGGCTATCCGCTAATCATTGGTAATGATGTCACTATTGGTCATAAAGTCATGTTGCACGGCTGCGAAATCCACGACCGTGTATTGGTTGGTATGGGAGCGATCGTTTTAGATAACGTTGTTGTCGAATCAGACGTAATGATAGGCGCTGGAAGTTTAGTCCCACCGGGGAAAAGGTTGGAAAGCGGCTATTTATATGTTGGTAGTCCAGTAAAACAAGCTCGCCCCTTATCAGAGAATGAACGAGCTTTCTTACAAAAGTCTGCCAATAACTATGTACAGAATAAAAATGACTACATAAACGAAGTAGAAGACGTCAACGACGAATGATGTAGTTGGTTAGCAATAAGCTAATCGATGATGATATTGCCTTCTTCATTGAAGTCTTCATCTTCAATTAGCTCTTCCGCGATTTCTTCTAGGTCGAATCGATAATCAATAAATACTTTAATTGCCGCTTGTTCAGTTTCAACCAGGGAGCCGCTAAGCTTTTCTAGCTTCTGCTTTGTTACATAGCATTCAATCAGAGCTCCTGATTGCTGCGCGGTAAAGTTTACCGCTTGTAATGTTTTATCCCATGATTGCATATCTGGGAATAAGATGGACTGATTCATCGTTTACTGACCTTCAAGGTTCTTTCTTAATTCTCTAAGGATTTGTTTTGCGCCAGGGCGTAAACCACGCCACAGCATAAAGCTTTCCGCAGCTTGCCCCACTAGCATCCCAAGACCATCATAAGCATGAGCGGCACCACTTTCTTTTGCCCATAAGTTAAAACTGGTCGTCCCTTGCCCGTAAATCATGTCGTAGCTCGTACTGTTAGCTGCAAAGATAGAAGAGGAGATAGCCGGTAGCTCACCGCTTAGGGAAGCAGACGTGGAGTTAATAATCACGTCGAACTCATCACTAATATCATCCATCTCTTTGGCAATGATAGAGCCATGTGCAATAAACAACTCCGCAAGCTCCTGCGCTTTGCTGAAGGTTCGATTAGTAATGGTTAAAGAACTAGGCTTTTGATCAAGAAGTGGCTTGATCACTCCACGAGCGGCACCGCCAGCGCCAATGATCAGGATTCGCGCACCTTCTAACACAACTTGATGTTGAAGTAGGTCTTGAACCAAACCTGCTCCATCGGTGTTATCGCCAATGATCTCACCATCATCTAACTTCTTGAGCGTATTGACTGCCCCGGCTAACTGAGCACGTTCGGTCAGTCTACTAGCAAATTGATAAGCATCTTCTTTAAATGGCATGGTGATGTTGCACCCCTTGCCTCCTTCAGCAAAGAACAGCTTCGCTGCGTCAATAAAACCATCTACAGGAGCACTTTCTGCGGTATACACCAAAGATTGATTGGTTTGACGAGCAAACAAGGTGTGAATGAATGGCGACTTGCTGTGTCCAATAGGATTACCAAACACGGCATAGCGATCAATTTGCTGAGTCATTTCCTTACCTTTATTCCTTACCTACTATAGAGAAAAAACAGGGCCATCTGATTACAGATGACCCTATCACTATCTATCTATATAGAAAAGGAGATTCAACGCTTACCACTCTCGTGGCGTTAAGTATCGCTCGTAAAGTTCAGCCTCTGGAGAACCAGGTTGTGGCTCATAGCTGTATTCCCAACGCGCAAGTGGTGGCATCGACATAAGAATTGACTCTGTACGACCGCCACTTTGCAGACCAAATAGAGTTCCACGATCATACACTAGGTTGAATTCAACGTAGCGACCACGACGGTAAAGTTGGAATTCACGCTCACGCTCACCGAATTCAATTTCTTTACGACGAGACACAATCGGTAGGTAAGCTTGGCAGTATCCTTCACCAACCGCCTTGATGTAATCAAAACACTTGTCGAATTCCCACTGGTTTAGGTCATCAAAGAACAAACCACCAACACCACGAGTTTCATTTCGATGCGGTAGGAAGAAATATTTATCACACCAAGCTTTATGCTCTGCATAGACATCATCACCGAAAGGTGCACAAAGTTGTTTTGCGGTTTCATGCCATGATTGGCAATCTTCTTCGAATGGATAGAAAGGTGTTAGATCAAAACCACCACCAAACCACCAAATAGGCTCTTCACCCTCTTTCTCTGCGATAAAGAAGCGTACGTTAGCGTGAGAAGTCGGTACATATGGGTTGTGGGGATGGATAACCAAAGAAACACCCATCGCTTCAAAGCGGCGACCTGCTAACTCTGGACGATGCGCCGTAGCTGATGCTGGCATCTCATTACCTTCGACATGAGAGAAATTCACTCCCCCTTGCTCAAAAACGTCACCATCACGCAAAACACGGGTACGACCACCACCACCAAGGCGCTCCCCTTTTTCACGTTGCCATGCGTCTTCAACAAAGACGGCCTTTCCATCTTCTTGTTCTAACTGCTGACAAATGGAATCCTGAAGTGACATCAGGAACTGTTTTACGGCGTGCTTATCGATTGCTGACATACGTGTACTACCTATTGATTGCTGACTAGCAGGGTTAGCCCTGTCTTAATATTTGCGAGGTTTTAGCATCACGAATTTCACTAGGCTTGTCACGACCGCTGGTTTCACCACGTAAGATCGCCACAAGCCGGTCACCCAATTGTTGCTCTACTTCTTCAGTCGTCATACAAGGAGGCTGACCAGTGAGGTTCGCGCTGGTAGAGGTTAGCGGCTTTCCGAAAGCATTACACATCTTTTGTACCAAAGGATGATCCGTCACACGCACTGCAATCGAATCAAATTGCCCCGATACCCAATGAGAAACTTTGTCACTCGCAGGCATAATCCAAGTGTATGGACCAGGCCACGTTGCGTGTACTTTATCTAACTGCTCTTGAGTCAACTGAGATTCATCAACATAAGGCAAAAGCTGTTCATAGTTTGCCGCAATTAAGATTAATCCTTTCTCAACAGGGCGTTGTTTTAGCTCTAGCAATTTTTGAATCGCTTCTGGGTTATCTGGGTCACAGCCAACACCAAACACCCCCTCTGTTGGGTAGGCAATCACTTCGCCTTTTTGTAGTGCTTCTAGCACCTGTTCAAAGTTCTCCACCGATACTTCCTGATAATCTTGTCTGTTGTGTTTGTACTAAGTGTACAAATATTCATTCTCAGAGACTAAAGCAATTTGTTTATAAAATGTATCAATCGTATTTACAAACGCACGCAAACGTTTGCTTGAGGTAAAAATCCCCGTATAATGCGCACAAATTTATCAGCTCACCTAATTTTGCAGCTTGAAGGAGTTTGAGATGAAAGTCGGTATCATCATGGGTTCTAAATCAGATTGGCCAACCATGAAACTAGCAGCGGACATGCTGGATCAATTTGGCGTGTCTTACGAAACAAAGGTGGTGTCAGCTCACCGTACTCCTCAATTGTTGGCTGATTACGCAAGCAGTGCTAAAGAACGTGGCATTAAAGTCATCATCGCAGGTGCGGGCGGTGCTGCCCACCTACCAGGCATGGCGGCGGCGTTTACCAGCGTACCTGTACTTGGTGTTCCCGTTCAGTCTCGCGCACTGAAAGGCATGGACTCACTACTTTCTATCGTACAGATGCCAAAAGGTATTGCGGTTGGTACATTAGCTATTGGCGAAGCAGGCGCAGCAAACGCTGGTATCCTAGCCGCTCAAATCCTTGGTACACATGATGAAGCGATCATGGCAAAAGTCGAAGCGTTCCGTAACGAACAAATGGAAACCGTATTGGCGAACCCAAACCCTGCTGAGGATTAATCAGATGCATGTACTGGTTCTTGGTGCGGGTCAGTTAGCTCGTATGATGTCTCTGGCTGGTGCGCCACTGAATATTCAAATTTCAGCTTACGATGTGGGCAGTGGTAATATCGTTCATCCACTGACTCAACATGTACTAGGCAACGGCTTAGAAAATGCGATCGAACAAGTTGATGTAATCACTGCTGAGTTCGAGCATATCCCGCATGACGTGCTTGATATTTGCGAAGCGAGCGGTAAGTTCTTACCAAGTACACAAGCTATCAAAGCAGGCGGTGATCGCCGCATTGAAAAGGCATTACTTGATGATGCTGGCGTACGTAATGCGAAATACTATGTGATCAAAACTCGTGAAGATTTTGACCGCGCAATTGAACACGTCGGCATGCCAATGGTTCTGAAAAGTGCATTGGGCGGTTACGATGGAAAAGGTCAGTGGCGTTTAAAAGAACCTTCTCAGATCGACATAATTTGGACAGAAATGGTGGAATGCATTGCTTCAACACCAACTCAAGCCATTGTTGCTGAGGAGTTTGTTCCTTTTAACCGTGAAGTTTCACTGATTGGTGCTCGCAGTAACGATGGCAGTATTGAAGTTTACCCTCTCGCAGAAAACATCCACACAAATG
The DNA here is from genome assembly GCF_963871815.1 of Vibrio sp. L85. NCBI lineage: Bacteria > Pseudomonadati > Pseudomonadota > Gammaproteobacteria > Vibrionales > Vibrionaceae > Vibrio > Vibrio sp. L85. Next base: position 30,268 of record NZ_CAWMYL010000250.1, on the reverse strand, counting down.
GTGTATTAAGCCTCTCAACAGCAATTGATGCTCCAGAGTTGCAAGAACAAGCAAAAGAGATGTTCACGGCCGTCGCCAATAGTTTGAATTACGTTGGCGTGCTAGCCCTGGAGTTCTTCGACGTTGACGGCAAGTTGCTGGTTAACGAAATCGCACCACGCGTACACAACTCAGGTCACTGGACTCAGCAGGGTGCAGAAACTTGTCAGTTTGAGAACCACCTACGCGCTGTGTGTGGTATGCCTTTAGGTAGTACTAAGCTCGTTCGCGAGACCTCGATGATCAATATTCTCGGTGAAGATACCTTGCCAGATGCGCTACTCGCGATGAATGGTTGCCATATTCATTGGTATGGCAAAGAGAAACGAGAAGGTCGTAAGATGGGTCACATCAACGTATGCGGTGATTACACTGGTGAGTTGAATCGTAGGTTGTGTGCATTAACAAACGTGCTTGATGAAGAAACCTTCCCAGCAGTTCATGAATTTGCCAAACAGTGGCAAGCATAGAAAAGTTGATAAATAGACAACAAAGGGTCGCATGATGCGACCCTTTTTAATTTTGCCTGAGATTTATTGTGATTGTGTATGCTGGCACTTGCGACTTGCACATTGCAACTTAACCCCGCTGGCGAGTTTCTTTTCTACCAACAAGGTAAACCCACATTCCTCACAGCGACCTCTTACAGGTGGTAAGTTTACCGCAAACTTGCACTTCGGATAGTTATCACACGCGTAGAATGTCTTACCAAATCGGGTCTTACGTTCAACTAAGTGCCCTTTACCACACTCAGGGCAAGCGTATAGCTCTTTCGACTCTTGCTCGGGTTCAGGCTGATTGATTGATTCGATATGATGACAAGTTGGGTAATGACTACAGCCAACGAACATGCCGTATCGCCCTTGTCGGAGCACCAACTCATTGCCACACTCAGGGCAAGGCACACCTAACTCTTTTACGATGTGGCCATCATTACTGTGCAACGGCTTGATATAGTCGCAGCTTGGGTATTGGCTACAACCAAGAAAAGGACCATGTTTGCCATGTTTCAGCGTGACTTCCCCACCACATTTAGGACACGGTTCTCTCTCAAGCGCATGCTCGTGTGCCGAGAAAAGGTTGTGATCGATTTTACTACTCATACTCACCGTTAAAGCAGAAGATATTAGTGAAGAATACCCTGTTCCTTGGTGTACAGCAGCTCTTCCATCAGCGTGTAGGCATTTTCGTTGCCAGGGACATTAAACAGAACCATAAGAATGATCCACTTAAGGTCTTCAAGCTCAAATTCATTGGTTTCTAGCCCCATTACACGATCGATAACCATCTCACGTGTTTCTGTGGTTAGAACATTAATTTGCTCTAAGAACAGCAGAAAACCACGACATTCAAGATCTAAGCGCTGCATCTCTGATGCCGTATAGATACGTGTCGATGCCGATGCTATGCAAGTTGAAATCGCTGAATGTTCATCACTTTGTTGCAATGCTGCCAGCTCTTCTAACCAGACAAGGGCTTTGTAGATGTCTTTTTGCTGGAAGCCTGCACGAAGCAATTCATCTTCCAACTCGTCTTGTTCGACCTGTAACTCTGCATCGCTATGGATGTAGGTTTCGAATAGATACATAAGTATATCCATCATCATAGCTAGCCCCTCCCCTTTCGAATATAGCCACCGGATACTGCAACAACATGCCCTGAAAGCTCAAGCTCTAAGAGCTGCATCATGACTTCTTGGACAGGTATATTGGTCCTGCTTGCAAGAATATCAACTGGTGTAGCCTCATTTCCTACGTTAGCTAACAGCTGAGGAAATGGCAATTCTTCTTCATCAATTGGCGTAGAAAATAAATCCAAGCTCTGATTAATAGACCAGTCGAGCAAAGACTGTATTTCATTCAACACCTCTTGAGTGTTTTGTACGAGACAAGCCCCATTACGAATCAACTGATTACCACCACTGGCATTGGGAGCATTAATCGAAGCTGGTATAGCGAAAACTTCACGGTCTTGCTCAAAAGCGTAGCGAGCGGTGATTAATGAGCCACTCTTTTCTGCTGCTTCGACAACCAACACGCCAAGCGACAAACCACTAATGATTCGATTACGTCGTGGGAAGTTTTCTGCTCGAGGTTTTGCATCTGGGCGAAACTCAGAGACTAACGCACCGTTTTCCATCACTCGCCGCGCTAAACCTCGGTGACGGGCTGGATAAACTTGCTCTAACCCTGAACCCAATACCGCAATGGTTTTACCGTCCGCTTGCAAAGCACCATCATGAGCGTGTCCATCGATACCCAAAGCCAAACCACTGGTAACAATCAGATCATGTTTCACCAAATCTGCAGCGAACTGACGTGCGTGTTGAAGCCCATCAACACTAGCATTACGGCTGCCGACCATGGCAATTTGAGGTTGAGACAAACAACTCGCTTCTCCCTTTATAAATAGTAAAGGAGGTGGAGCGACCGCTTGTTTGAGAAGTGGGGGATACAGAGTATCCGCCAAAGTAACAATATGATGATGAGATGAGGCGCTAGCCCAAGTAAGACAAGCGTCGACTTCTTTATCGACCTCAGACCATGCTTGCAGTTGCTTAGTGGTAAAACCCAAAAGCTGAAGCTGCTCAGTTGAGTATCCGACAATATTGCTTGGCGTATCTTTACTCAGCAGCTTATTCATCTTCACCCCGCCAATGCCTGGCAAGCAGCTCAGCTTTAACCAGGCGGCGAGGTCAGTATCATTGCGTAGTTTCATTCGTGGTCGATTCCTCAGCCAGAGGAGAAACCACTGATACCTCTTTATTGATTGGCTTAGTGCTATTAGTAATCAGTGCAAGACTGAAATATTCATAAGGACGAATGACCAGCAGTTCACCAACCTTACTTTGCGGCAAGGTGATCTTAGAGTCGAGTAAGCCACTGTCTTTCACAAAACCATCGCCACCTTTGAAAACCGGGTGCGCATCTTCTTTAAGATCAAACACACTGCCTTGGCGAAGTTGATCGGATGTTCCTTTATCAATCACAACCACTTGATTGGTTGAGCTAAATCGAATGCCCTCAATATTACCCAGCAATGCTGCAGAACTGCCTTTTGGTGATGGCTGTGGGTAAAAGGTCGTCGTGAAATCACCATTTTCTAATGTTTGGACCGGCAAAGCGATATCGTTACGAATAATCTCTTGCAGTTGAGTGGTGATCTTTAGTCCTGAGTACTCGCTTGATGCCTCGATAAGTTCCCCTTTTGCAATCAAACGTAAAGCGGTAATTTGCTTAGATACGTCTTCACGGGAAAATGTTTCGACTGGACGATAGATAGCCCAACCTGTCGCCGTTTGTTCACCACTAATATACAGGGTGTCCTCAGCAGTCAGATATTTACTGCCTTTGCTACTACCCATCACTTTAGCCGCGCTTTCTAGCGTTTCATCGTCCACCAAACGGTCCGACTTGAGGTAAGGCATAACCAAACCTTCAGCAACGGTTGGCACCGCTTTCTTTTCCGTGATACGAGCTTTAGGGCTGAGCTTTTTCACCGCTTTTAAGCTCAATACTGGTTGACCATTAATCCATACCAGCGACAACTTGTCTCCGGGATAAATAAGGTGCGGATTATCGATCTCTGGATTGACCTGCCACAAACGAGGCCACAACCATGGGCTATCCAGATACATTGCTGAAATATCCCAAAGCGTATCACCTTTGACCACAACATAAGTTTTAGGTGCGTCATCTTTGACGGTAAGCGGTTGGGAGTCCGTGTTTGCTACGGCATTGAAAGAGAAAAGTAACGGCAACGTAATGCGAGAAACGTTGCGGAAAATTCGATTCATGACCCTCGTCCTTGGTCTGTTAGGCAACTACCAGAATGGAAATTGGTATAAGGATGCTGTCATTTAGGTCATAAAATGTCTAGAATTGAGCCAACAAGGTTTGTGCTGTTACGGCACAGTTCAATATTTCGAGTGAATATGTCTGTATTACAAGTATTAACATTCCCAGATGATCGCCTGCGTACCGTTGCAAAACCTGTAGAAGAGGTGACACCTGAGATTCAAAAAATCGTCGATGACATGATTGAAACCATGTACGACGAAGAGGGTATTGGCCTGGCTGCAACGCAGGTTGATATCCACAAACGTATCGTAGTAATTGATATTTCAGAAACTCGTGATGAGCCAATGGTGCTTATCAACCCTGAGATTCTGGAAAAGCGTGGCGAAGATGGCATCGAAGAAGGCTGTCTATCGGTACCAGGTGCTCGTGCACTTGTGCCGCGTGCTGCTGAAGTTACTGTTAAAGCACTAGATCGTGATGGCAAAGAGTACACTTTTGAAGCCGACGATCTGCTAGCCATCTGTGTTCAACACGAACTAGACCATTTGATGGGTAAGTTGTTCGTTGATTACCTATCGCCACTGAAGCGTAAGCGTATTCAGGACAAGCTAGCAAAAATCAAACGCTTTAACGAGAAACAGCAAAACGCTTAATCTCGATACAATTTAATTAGAAGGAAGCCTACCTTGAGTCAGTCTTTACGTATTGTCTTTGCAGGTACTCCGGATTTCGCCGCCCGTCACTTGGCGGCGTTGTTGTCTTCGGAGCACGAAGTAATTGCGGTTTATACTCAACCAGATCGCCCAGCAGGCCGTGGTAAGAAGCTTACTGCAAGCCCAGTAAAAACCATCGCGCTTGAGCATGATATTCCGGTTTATCAACCAGAAAACTTCAAGTCAGATGAGGCTAAGCAAGAACTAGCGGATCTGAATGCCGACATCATGATTGTTGTCGCTTATGGTCTATTACTTCCGCAAGTTGTGTTAGACACGCCTAAACTAGGCTGTATCAATGTTCACGGTTCGATTCTTCCTCGTTGGCGTGGCGCAGCTCCTATCCAACGTTCAATTTGGGCAGGTGATGCTGAAACTGGTGTTACCATTATGCAGATGGACATTGGTTTGGATACGGGTGACATGCTTAAAATCGCAACGTTACCGATTGAAGCAAGCGACACTAGTGCATCAATGTACGAAAAACTCGCAGGTTTAGGTCCAGATGCGCTGATTGATTGTTTAGCAGACATCGCAACCGGCAAAGCAAAGCCCGTGAAACAAGACGACGAGCTAGCAAACTATGCGAAGAAGCTGAGCAAAGAAGAAGCGCGCATTGATTGGAACGATGATGCAGCGCACATTGAACGTTGTGTTCGCGCATTCAACCCATGGCCAATGAGCCACTTTGAAGCGGCTGAAAACAGCATCAAAGTATGGGAAAGTCGTGTTGCGGATCAAACCAGCGACAAGCCAGCAGGCACCATTTTGCAAGCGGACAAAACCGGTATTTATGTTGCGACAGGCAACGGTGTATTGGTTCTGGAACAACTGCAAGTTCCGGGCAAAAAAGCCATGTCAGTTCAAGACATTTTGAACTCACGTGCATCTTGGTTTGAAGTTGGCACTCAACTGGTTTAAAAACCAGATAACCGTGTCAAAGACCAATAATACGAACTTTTAGAGGGCAGAGATGCCCTCCTTTACTTTAAGGTACTTATCATGAATGTTCGCGCTGCGGCTGCCAACGTCTTGTATCTTGTCGTCGACAAGGGCCACTCACTTTCAAGCGCTCTTCCAGCGGCTCAACAAAACGTACGACCACGTGATCACGCTCTTTTGCAAGAAATTTGCTATGGTGCTCTACGTTACCTCCCTCGCCTAGAAATGATTGCAAACCAGTTGATGGACAAGCCGCTAAAAGGCAAACAACGCGTTTTCCATCACCTGATTTTGGTTGGCATTTACCAATTGAGCTTTATGCGTATTCCTGCACACGCTGCAGTGGGTGAAACGGTTGAAGGTACTAAAGAGTTGAAAGGCCCCCGCTTGCGCGGTCTTATCAACGCAGTATTGCGTAACTACCAGCGCAACCAAGAAGAACTGGATCAAATGGCTGTCAGCAACAATGCGGGCAAGTACGGTCACCCGAGCTGGTTACTTAAACTGCTGCAAGAAGCTTACCCACAACAATGGGAAAGCATTGTTGAAGCCAACAACCAGAAAGCGCCAATGTGGTTGCGTGTAAACCACCAGCACCACACTCGTGATGAATACCTTGCGCTACTCAAAAATGAAAACATTGATAGCACGCCACACACACAAGCAATGGACGCCCTAAAATTGGCGGCGCCATGCGATGTGATGAAACTGCCGGGCTTTGAAAAAGGTTGGGTATCGGTGCAAGATGCGGCAGCGCAGCTGTCGATTAACTATCTTGAACCAAAAGATGGCGAGCTGATCCTAGACTGCTGCGCAGCACCAGGTGGTAAGACAGCGCACATTCTTGAGCGTACATCTGGTAGTGAAGTGGTTGCCATTGATTGCGATGACACGCGCCTTAAACGTGTGCACGAAAACCTGAAGCGCCTCAACCTTCAAGCAAAAGTGGTTTGCGGCGATGCGCGTAATCCTCAAGAATGGTGGCAAGGCGAACAATTTGATCGCATTTTGCTGGATGCTCCGTGTTCTGCAACTGGCGTGATTCGTCGTCACCCAGACATCAAATGGCTACGTCGTGCTGATGATATTACCGCACTTGCGGATCTACAGAGCGAAATTTTTGATGCAATGTGGACGCAACTAAAACCTGGCGGCACCATGGTTTACGCGACTTGTTCAATCACACCACAAGAAAACGTGGAACAAGTAAAAGCGTTCTTAGCACGTACTGCAGACGCGCAATTAGTGGACTCCGATCCAAAGCAACCTGGTCGTCAGATTCTACCAGGCGAAGAAGATATGGATGGTTTCTACTACGCAGTGCTAACAAAAAAACACGCGTAACAGCATGCTAAATAGGGCGATTGAAGTGAATTCAATCGCCTTTTTCAGATAACGAGTAAAGAGTATGAAGATCATTATTCTTGGTGCTGGTCAGGTTGGCGGCACACTGGCGGAAAACCTAGTTGGTGAGAACAACGACATCACCATCGTCGACAAAAATGGCGACCGACTGCGTGAGTTACAAGACAAATACGACCTACGAGTGGTCAACGGTCACGCAAGCCACCCAGATGTTCTGCACGAAGCCGGTGCGCAAGACGCCGATATGCTTGTCGCAGTAACCAACACCGATGAGACCAACATGGCAGCCTGTCAAGTTGCGTTCACTCTGTTCAATACCCCAAACCGTGTTGCACGTATTCGTTCTCCAGAGTATCTGGCAGAAAAAGAAGCCCTATTTAAGTCTGGTGCCATTCCTGTCGATCACCTTATCGCACCAGAAGAGCTGGTAACGAGCTACATCGAGCGCCTCATCCAATACCCAGGCGCACTGCAAGTGGTAAGCTTTGCCGAGCAGAAAGTCAGCCTAGTAGCCGTTAAAGCCTATTACGGTGGTCCGCTTGTGGGCAACGCTCTGTCTGCCCTGCGTGAGCACATGCCACACATCGATACTCGTGTTGCTGCGATTTTCCGTCAGGGTCGTCCTATTCGTCCACAAGGCACTACCATCATTGAAGCTGATGATGAGGTGTTCTTCGTTGCAGCAAGTAACCACATTCGCTCGGTAATGAGTGAGCTTCAGCGACTTGAGAAACCTTACCGCCGCATCATGATTGTTGGCGGTGGTAACATCGGTGCGAGTTTAGCCAAACGCCTTGAACAAACTTACAGCGTGAAGCTGATCGAACGTAACTATCAGCGTGCAGAAAAGCTGTCCGAGCAACTAGAAAATACCATCGTCTTCTGTGGTGATGCGGCAGATCAAGAACTGCTGACTGAAGAAAACATTGACCAAGTAGACGTGTTCATCGCGCTGACTAACGAAGATGAGACCAACATCATGTCAGCGATGTTGGCAAAACGCATGGGCGCAAAGAAAGTGATGGTGCTAATCCAACGCGGCGCTTATGTCGACCTTGTACAAGGCGGCGTGATTGATGTGGCAATCTCACCACAGCAAGCGACGATTTCTGCTCTACTAACGCACGTTCGCCGTGCTGACATCGTGAACGTTTCTTCACTGCGTCGTGGCGCAGCCGAAGCAATCGAAGCCGTTGCGCACGGTGACGAAACCACATCCAAAGTGGTGGGTCGCGCGATTGGCGATATCAAACTCCCACCAGGAACCACTATTGGTGCTATCGTTCGTGGCGAAGAAGTTCTTATCGCACACGATCGTACTGTCATCGAACAAGATGACCACGTCGTGATGTTCCTGGTCGACAAAAAGTACGTACCAGACGTCGAAGCGCTGTTCCAGCCGAGTCCATTCTTCCTCTAGGATTTTCCTATGGTCAACTTACGTCCCGTACTGTTTGTTATCGGGCTGGTTTTATCCAAACTAGCCCTTTTTATGTACGTGCCGACTTTGGTCGCGTTTTTCACTGGTACGGGCGGGTTCCTCGACTTCGCCCAAGCCGTAGTGATCACTCATCTCGCCGCTTTTATCTGTTTAACGATTGGTCGAACCGCCAAATTCAAACTCAGCGTGCGTGATATGTTTCTCATCACCAGTTTGGTATGGACTATCGCCAGTGCGTTTGCCGCCCTGCCATTTGTCTTTATCAACCATATCAGCTTTACCGACGCCTACTTCGAAACCATGTCAGGTATCACGACTACGGGTTCGACCGTACTTAGTGGCTTAGACAACATGGCGCCAAGCATCTTACTGTGGCGTTCTATCTTGCAATGGTTGGGTGGTATTGGCTTTATCGTGATGGCAGTAGCTATCCTACCGATGCTTAACGTTGGTGGTATGAAGCTATTCCAAACCGAATCCTCCGATTGGTCAGACAAAAGCAGCCCAAGAGCTAAGACTGTCGCGAAGAACATCGTATTGGTGTATTTGATGCTGACAGGCTTATGTATCGTGGGATACTTGTTAACTGGCATGAACCTGTTTGAAGCGATCAACCACGCATTCACGACTCTATCCACCGGCGGTTACTCGACATCAGACGGTTCGATGAACCATTTCTCCAACGGTGCTCATTGGGTTGCGACCACCTTTATGTTCCTCGGTGGTTTGCCATTCCTACTGTTCGTAGCGGCATTACGTAAGCGCAGTATCGATGTCTTGATGAAAGACGCCCAAGTTCGCGGCTTTGCTTACCTATTTTTGTTCTCAAGCTTAGTGGTCGCCGCTTGGTTGGTACTTCGTGATGGCTACACTATTTTGGATGCACTGCGAGTTTCAATGTTCAATATTGTTTCAGTGGTCACCACGACGGGTTTTGGCCTGGAAGATTTCACAGCTTGGGGCGCATTGCCATCGACATTGTTTGCTTTCTTGATGATGGCAGGCGCATGTTCAGGCTCCACCTCAGGCGGGATTAAAATCTTCCGTTTTCAGATCGCGATGACACTACTCAACAAGCAAATCATGAAGCTTATTCACCCTTCAGGTGTTTTTGTTCAGCGCTACAATCAACGCCCTGTAAACGATGATATTGTTCGCTCTGTGGTGGCGTTTGGTTTGATGTTTTTCATCACCATCATCTTCATTGCTGGTTGTTTAAGTGCTCTCGGCCTTGATCCAGTCACCAGTATTTCGGGGTCGATTACCGCAGTTGCAAACGTGGGACCGGGGATGGGTGACATCATTGGGCCAACGGGTAACTTTGCCCCACTGCCTGACACTGCAAAATGGTTATTAAGCTTTGGTATGTTAATGGGGCGTTTGGAAATTCTGACTATTCTTGTACTGTTCTTCCCTGCGTTTTGGCGCCGTTAAACAGACTCAAATAAAAGGTATAACAATGAAAACATGGATCACTCTGGCGACCCTACTCGCCTCTTCATCCGTTTACGCAGCTGAAGTCGTGAAGCTAGCAGATGGGCGCGAAGTAAAATTGAATGACGACTTCACATGGGAGTACGTCGTGAAGAAAGCAGCGTCTGAAAACACATTAGAAAAAGTTGAGGCGGTAGAGGCGGCTGCGGTTGTTGCATCAACAACAGCCGTAGAAGCAGTCACCACGCAAACCACTAAAGCACCTGAGATTGCAACAATTCCAGTCGTAAACAAAAAAGTGGGCACAACCATAGTCGTGAATGCGAAGAAGCCGACAATGCAGCTGTCCGACTCTGGTGTGGATGTGTTGATTGGTTCAGCGCGTTATGAAGACGGTGAACTGATCCTACCGACCTCAGTAACCAATCAAAGCTCACAATCGGTGATTCAGGTTGAAGTGGAAGTACAGGTATTCGATATGTCTGGTAAACCGTTGGCGAAAGAAAGCGTCACAGTTTGGCAATCCATCAAACGTATGGCAGACACTTACCTACGTCCGCAACAAGCTGAGCAAGGTAAAGCAATCAAGCTGGCAGTACCGCAGTCGCAGCAATACCAGTTCTCGGCAGAAGTATTAGAAGTGAAGACCCGCTAATACAATAAAATATGCTTAGTCGAGTCTATTTCTATCAACTAGATAGGCTCGACAAAGTAGTAAATAGCGAAGAAATGGCATACACACCCCGCCAAAACAAAGCCGTGCCAAATTGCGTGATTAAATGGGATTCGTTTCGCTACGTAGAAAATCACCCCAATTGAATACACCAATCCACCCGCCGCTAATAGTGTCAAACCACCAATATCTAAATTAATCGCCAACTGATAAATCACAATCAGCGACAACCACCCCATCACCAGATACGTCATCAAAGATAGCTTCTTAAATCGATATACAAATGCAACCTTCATAATGATACCAATCAGCGCAATGGTCCAAATCACAATCATCAGCCCAATCGCTAATGGAGTACGCAGACTCACCAATAAAAACGGCGTGTAGCTGCCTGCAATCAAAAGATAGATGGCGCAGTGATCGAAGGTTTTCAGCCAACGTTTAGCTTTGGGATATGGAATGGCGTGGTAGAGCGTGGATGCCAGAAACAGGACAATCATACTAGAGCCGTATATTGCCATGCTGGTAATGGTCAACGTATCCGCTTGGTGGTCGATCGCCTTGATTAAAAGCAACACCAAACCAACGATGCCAAAAATCATCCCAATACCATGAGTGATCGAGTTGGCTAGCTCTTCGCCCTGACTGTATTGTGCTTTCTGTGGTGAGGACATGAACGCGCCTATACTAGAGTTTCGAATATTCACTCTAGTATGGCACATTAAGCTTACACGTGTAAGCTTAAATTATGACTCGTGGGCAGCAGTGGTTTGCTCAAGGTAATTCAGTACCAGCGGACCTACATCTTCTAATTGGGTGCTAACTGGAATGCTCAGTTCTCGTTTAAGTTTGCCGCAGCCTAGTAGGCTCGCCAACATACCACTCGCCCCACTTCGTGTACGGTCAACTTCAAACCAAAGTTTAAGAGCCTGCTCGTTGCGATGAGCAACAAACTCTAATTCACGCCATACGCCATGATATGGCCCATCGGTTGGCACCATTTCAAACTCTTGCACGAATGGCAAATCAAAGCCTTTCACTTCTTCACACTCGACTTGGCGGATACGCAAACCTTGCGATTCAAAAGCAGACAAAATGGCATCCATAAGTGGGTCAGGTCTAACAGTAAGAATGTCTTTGTCGGTAGGGTCGAGCGCCATCGCAACGTCTAGGCCGGTCTCTAGCCAAACTTTGGCATCACCAATGGTCACAGGCGTATTCCAAGGCACATCGAGTTTAACCTCAAAAGTACGGTCTTCGCCGGGATGGATAGTAAATGCGTATGGGAGGTTCCACTTAGCAAGCACATGCGTTTGCGGTACCCGACGCATGCTGTGTCCTTCGCGAGCTCCGCGATCATCAGGCGCTTCTGCAATGTAACGGCAACAAAGCTTCAGATCGATGTTGTCGATCGCTTGTTCAGTCGCTCCGCCATACACGTGGATAGAAACATCAACGCTCTGACCGGGATACAGTACATCTTGGTTTAGGATCGAATCGACCTTAGCACTGCCGATCCCAAAACTCGCAAGTGTCTTCTTCAAAAATGACATATGCACCTCCTTCGTAGAGATCTCATACTACTACTGCTGATCATGGGATCAAAACAAATTTTCGTCTCGATTTCGCACAGAAAACCATAAAATCCATACAATTCAACTGCTCAACTATCGACCAATTATAGCAGGAGTGCTAACCTATACATGATATGCATGCATATCGTTATTCCTGATGCATTATTTGGATTGGCGAGAGCCAGAAGAGCCACCCTTCAAGCAGTTGAAGCTCAACTCATAATGAATCAGGCCATTACATCGGCAATGGATATGCCTGGCAGTTAGGTATCTAAATGCGCCCAACAACAGTCAGGTTCGCACATACTAATCGTAGTGCAATGCGCCGTCGCAGTGGTTTCACTACTGCGCCAAAGGCAAAACAAGTTGCGCCAGCAATGACTCTGGTTGAGAAGACAGCGGTTATGCCAAGTGTTCCAAACAAAGTTATCAAAGCAGCTTAATTAAAAAGCGCGGCAATCACCGCGCTTTTTTCTTTGCTCCCCTACCTTTCCTATTTGGTGTTCGCCAAGCAATTTGATACCTTTAGTAGCAAATAACACCTATAAATTCTGTGGAGAAAGAAATGAAGTGTCATCGTATTGAAGAGTTGCTTGAGCTTCTAGAGCCTGAGTGGCATAAAGACCAAGAAATGAACCTGCTGCAGTTCATCCTAAAGCTAGCAAATGAAGCTGGCTATGAAGGCAAACTGGAAGATCTCACCGACGACGTGTTGATCTACCACCTAAAAATGCGCAACAGCGGCAAAGATGAAATGATCCCAGGTCTTAAGAAAGACCAAGAAGATGATTTCAAGACAGCAATCCTACGCGCACGCGGTATCATCAAGTAAACCGCTCACACCCAAGTATTGATAAGCGACTCATTTGAGTCGCTTTTTTTATAACTAAATCAAACAGTTTAAAAAGGTGGTTATAACTGTTCAGTCATTTATCAGGTTAACTGTACTGACTTTTGTTGTTAAACGTTGACTGCGTTAAAGAAACGGAATTGTTATTGATTGTATAATCGCCGTTCATCAGTATTTACTAAAATAATTATGTTCAGCCATGAATCATGGCATGGACGAAGCAGCAATGTCATCGAGCGACATCACTAGAAATGTCGCCGTACATTATAAAAAGCCTAAAGAAGGATGTGTGCATGAGTCAGGATAAGATTGATATCAAAGATGTGACTCCAAAAACCTTTAACCCGAAAACCCACAAAGGGAAAGGGGATCGTTTCAACCCAAGTAATCGAATCTATGTTCGAGAAAGTAAAGGCACCTTTCAGAAACTCCGTCGCTACGGCGGTTGGTTTTTATTGTTGCTGTTTGCATTGGTACCATGGATTCCTTACGGCGAGCGCCAAGCCATTTTGCTGGACATCGGTAACCAGCAGTTCAACTTTTTCGGCACAACGCTGTATCCACAAGACCTTACCCTACTCGCACTGCTGTTTGTAATAGCAGCATTTGGGCTGTTCTTTATCACCACCTTCTTGGGGCGGGTTTGGTGTGGCTACTTGTGCCCGCAAACCGTGTGGACCTTCATCTATATTTGGTTTGAAGAGAAGCTCGAAGGCAGTGCAAATAAACGCCGAAAGCAGGACTCCAATAAGCTGACTGCAAATTTAGCCATGCGCAAAACCCTCAAACACATTGCGTGGTTTGCGATAGCTCTTGCGACAGGCTTTACCTTTGTTGGCTATTTCGTACCCATGAAGCAATTAGTCGTCGACTTTTTCACCTTTAATGCCAACTTCTGGCCCGTATTTTGGGTGATGTTTTTTGCTATTTGTACTTACGGTAACGCTGGCTGGATGCGCTCTATTATGTGTATTCACATGTGCCCTTATGCGCGTTTCCAATCGGCTATGTTCGATAAAGACACCTTCATCGTGGGTTACGACACCAAACGTGGTGAAAAACGTGGTCCTCGTTCACGCAAAGCCGATCCAAAGCAACTTGGTTTAGGTGACTGTATCGATTGTGATTTGTGTGTTCAGGTATGTCCGACTGGTATCGATATCCGGGATGGCTTGCAGTATGAGTGTATCAACTGTGGCGCGTGTATTGATGCATGTGACAACACCATGGAGCGCATGGGTTACGAGAAAGGTCTGATCAACTACACCACAGAGCATCGACTCTCAGGTAAGAGTACCAAAGTCATGCGTCCAAAACTGCTTGGTTATGGTGCGGTACTGTTAGTCATGATTGGCTTGTTCTTCTTACAAGTGGCATCGGTTGATCCAGCAGGCATGAGCGTGCTGCGTGACCGTAACCAATTGTTCCGCGTTAACAGCTCAGGCGAAGTAGAAAACACCTATACCTTAAAAGTGATCAACAAGACCCAACAAGTTCAAGAGTACGACTTGAACGTCGAAGGTTTGAGTGATGTCAGCTGGTATGGCAAACAAACCATTCAAGTTGAACCAGGAGAAGTATTAAACTTACCAATGAGCCTTGGCGCAGATCCTGACAAGCTAAACTCTGCGATCACAACAATTCAGTTTATACTCACCGATAAGAGCAACGAATTCACCATTGAAGTGGAAAGCCGATTTATCAAGAAGCTATAACTTCGATGACCAATGGAAAAAGGCTCAGCAATGAGCCTTTTTATTTATATGTCCCAAGGCACCTTCAACTTTGATGCCCTCACGCCAGACTTTATGTGGTACGCGTTAGAGAGCATCGGCATTCGAGCGGAATCTGGATTTCTCGCTCTCAACAGCTACGAAAACCGCGTTTACCAGTTCACCGATGAAGAACGCAAGCGCTATGTGGTGAAGTTCTACCGTCCTGAGCGCTGGAGCAATGAACAAATTCAAGAAGAACATGACTTTACCCTTGAATTGATCGACAACGAAATCCCAGTTGCTCCACCCGTGCGCATCAACGGACACACCCTACACCATTACCAAGGCTACGGCTTTGCTTTATTTGAGAGTGTGGGAGGTCGTCAATATGAAGTCGACAACTTAGATCAGCTCGAAGGTGTGGGTCGTTTTTTAGGGCGAATCCACAAAGTAGGCAGCCGGCAAGCCTTCCAGCATCGCCCAACGATTGGCTTGCAAGAATATCTTTATCAGCCAAGAAAGATTCTGCAAAACGCTAACATGATCCCAATGCATTTAGAGAACAGCTTCTTCAACGATTTAGACATGTTAATCAAATCGATTGAAAGCCACTGGCAGGATGGTTTCAATACCATTCGCCTACACGGAGATTGCCATCCGGGCAACATCTTATGGCGCGATGGTCCCATGTTTGTCGATTTGGATGACTCACGTAATGGTCCAGCAGTGCAAGACTTATGGATGCTACTCAATGGTGAGCGCCAAGATAAACTAATGCAGTTGGATATCGTCTTAGAAGCTTATCAGGAGTTTTGTGACTTTAACTCGGCAGAATTGAAACTAATCGAACCACTTCGCGGTCTACGAATGGTGCACTATATGGCATGGCTAGCAAAACGTTGGCATGACCCGGCATTTCCGCTCGCTTTTCCATGGTTCAATGAGCCAAAATACTGGGAAGGTCAGGTCCTTGCATTTAAAGAGCAGATTGCCAACTTAGAAGAAGCACCACTGTCTTTAATGCCTCAATGGTAAGTCAGGCCGAACAATTCAAAATGGAGATATTTAAATGAAAAAGCTGTTCGCACTGTTTTCTATGCTGATGCTAAGCCTGTCGGCACATGCAGCGCAATTCAAAGAAGGTGAACATTACAAAGTATTGGATCTAGAGGCATCGAAAAAGCCTGTCGTGACTGAGTTCTTCTCTTTCTACTGCCCACACTGTCATTCATTCGAGCCTATCATTCAGCAGCTGAAACAAAAGCTACCTGAAGGCGTAAAGCTACAGAAGAACCACGTATCCTTCATGGGCGGAAACATGGGACCTTCAATGAGCAAAGCATACGCGACCATGGTTGCTCTAAAAGTAGAAGATAAGATGGTGCCTGTGATGTTTAACCGTATCCACAACATGCGTAAGCCACCACGTGACGATGCTGAAATTCGTCAAATCTTCCTAGACGAAGGTGTGGACGCGAAAAAATTCGACGCAGCATTCAAAGGTTTCGCAGTCGATTCAATGGTTCGCCGTATGGACAAGCAATTTGAAAACAGCGGTCTAACAGGCGTTCCTGCAGTTATCGTTAACAATAAGTACCTAGTTCAAGCGCAAGGCATTAAGTCAATGGACGAGTACTTTGCACTAGTAAACTACTTGCTAACGCTTAAGTAATCTGAGCAAATAAAGAAGGGGAGCAATGTGCTCCCCTTCTTTATTTGTGTATTTCTTGCAGCAGTTGATCTTTCTCCTGCCAAACATCACCAAGCCATTGTTGGAATTGGCGTTTATACGGCTTGTCATTAAAATAATCGCCCAATACACGTTCGTCGACAGGAAGCACTTTCACACGCACGACAATCTTGGTCATACGCCCCATAAGAATATCTTTAAATGGCTTCTCCGTATTCTCTGGATATGCCAAGGTCACATCAATGATGTTCTCAAATTGCTCACCCATTGCCGCTAACGTATAAGCAATACCACCTGATTTTGGCTGCAACAAATATTGATAACCCGCTCGACTTTTACGTTGCTTCTCTTGTGTAAAACGCGTTCCTTCCACGTAATTCACTACTGTAGTTGGTGTATGTTTAAACTTGGCGCAAGAGCGGCGCGTCGTTTGCAAATCTTGTCCACGTTTATATGGATTACGAAGCAGATATTCACGAGAATAGCGACGCATAAATGGCATATCTAATGCCCAACAAGCCATACCGATAAAAGGCACGTAAAGTAACTGTTGTTTTAAGAAAAATTTAGGCATAGGGATGCGATCTTTAAATACGCAGCACAGTACAACAATATCAGTCCAACTAAGATGATTACTGATCAGTAGGTACCAACCATCTTTCTTTAAGTTTTCTCCGCCTTGAACATCCCATTCAACGCGATTAAACAAAGCAAGGATGCCTGCATTGACTGTAGCCCAAACCCACATCATTTTGTTTGCAGCTTCGGTACCCTTGGCTTTGAGCTTTGCTGTTGGAAGCAAAAGCTTAAAAATGGCAATGATACAAATAGCGATGGAACAAATCGCAGAATTTATAATCACAAAAGAAGCGTTAAAAATGAGTAACAAATATGCCAACATGGTAACCAATCAGTAACTAGTGTACGTGAACAATAAAACAGCGTGTAATTATACGAATCCGTTGCCACATTGGAATATTTGTAATAATGGTCAGATTTGTTTCACTGTAAAACCGGACCAACGCTCAACTAACATTCTTCATTCGACAAACAAGGAGAAAGCGAATGAATCCAAGGCTAACCTTACTGCCTTTGGCTCTTATCGTCAGTACAGCTCAGGCTCAACTTGCTGAAACAGCAGGTTTTAGCGGTGAAATTTCGCTCAATGCAGGCTTCGTTTCATCAGAATCTCATTTCAATACCGATAATAGCAGCACCATCAACTCTCTCGATCAAAGCGCTGAGAGTGATAGCTCCTTTATTGCTGCGCCATTAGGGAACATCGCTTATACATTTGGTAGCAAACTCAACCAGCAAATATACGTTGGTACTACGCGTGCCGATATTGCAGTGGGTACTTTAGCGTTCCAGTTAGGATATCAGTATCAATTGCCATCGGGCACAATATTAGATGTCTCTTACCTTCCTACCGTTTTAAAAGGAGAAACGTGGCGCAATCCATATAAAACAGGCTCTGCAAGACAAACCACTGACGAAGGTGGCAACGCATACCGCTTCCAAATCAAACGCTTCTTAGATGACAACTTTAATCTTGATTTGGCATACGCAGACAAAGACGTGGAAAAAGATGAAGTCACTGACCGCACTTTAGCCCGTGACGCGAAAGTATATTACGTAAAAGGCGATTATCGTATCCCGTTGAGTCGCACATCAATGCTACAACCTGCTTTAACCTACATTAATCAAGATGCCGTTGGTGATGCCGAGTCATTTGATTCATATGGTTTAGACTTAAGCTGGTTCCAATTTATGAACCGTCACCGCTTTGCCTTAACCGCTGGCTACACAATGAAAGACTACCAATCAGCAAGCAACACGTTTGGTAAAACACGTAGCGACGACACATTAAGTCTATTTGCGGCATACGAATACGAAAATGTATTCGATTGGCAAAACTGGTCGTTCATTTCTCTGGCTGGCTACAGCAATACCGATTCGAATATCACTTTCTACGATGAGAAAGAATATTTAGTTTCAGTTGGTATGAACTACAACTTCTAAGATCGATTCTCGCAGTAAATGGGATCCATTTGCTGCGAGTATAAAATGGACTGATCGTCACAATAAAAACAATTCATTGCTCAAACAATAGCCAATTGAACGCTCTTGTGGATAATATGCGCCCTATTTATTATTTGCGAGAGCCATACATGCACATCGATCCTCAATACGCTTCCGAACAAAACTTAATGAGCGTTCTTTCCAAGAACTTTCCGGGTTTTATCGCTGTGCGAAAAGAGACAGGTGAACATGTCGCCCTCAACCAGCGCTACCATGCTTTCTTCGAAGAAGACATTCTCGGCATCAGCTTAGACAACATGATCACAGATTGTGATAACGAAGACCTACGAGATCTGTTACTTCAATGCAAACGCAACGACCAAGCTTTGATCGACAGCAAAGCCCCGATGCGAGTGGATATTGAAACCTTTCAAAATCACCACTTTGAATCGATGCGCTACCTTACCGAAGTTAATGGTGAGCGTCATATCGTATTGATGGCATGGGATATAACAGCGCGTATCGAAGAACAAAACCAGTTAAAACAAAGCCTGCATTACGATCACCTAACAGGTGCATTAAATAAAAAAGCGTTGATGTCAGCCATACAAAAGGGCTGTGACTGCTGCGTTGTGGCTTATCTTGATTTGGATAAATTCAAGCAAGTTAACGACACTTATGGTCATGCTATTGGAGATAAAGTACTGATCGACTTTGCCACCTTAATGATGCAAAAACTGGGAGAGAATGGCACGCTCTACCGGGTTGGTGGTGATGAGTTTGTCGTCCTATTTGATTGCATGCCATTATCCAGTGCTCAAGACATCCTGTTGAATATTCGCCAATTTGTAGAAAATGATATCCATCTACATGGTATCTCATTCAGTTTTGGCTTGGTGGAGTGCCAAGGGAGTCTTGAGCAATGTATCGAGCGTGCTGACCAAGCACTCTACCAAGATAAACGCAACCGAAAGCAGGCTTAAATTTATACTGCCTGCGCCGTCAACTGTTTGAGTAATCTATCCATCGCTCGATACCCCAATGCTTCAGCAAGGTGAGTTCGTTCAATTTGTGGTGAACCTTCCAGATCAGCGATAGTACGCGCAACTTTGATGATGCGGTGATACGCGCGAATCGACAATCCCAAGCGGTGCAAAGCGTTCTCTAGAAACTCGGCATCGCTTTTTTGTAGCGGGCAAAACGCTTCAATCTCTCGACTGCTCAACAGTGCATTAACCTTACCGCTGCGATTGAGCATATCATTGCGTGCTTGATTTACTCGTTCCTTGACCGCCGCTGTTGGTTCCCCTCGATCGCCCCCTTCAGATAATGTGCCTTTCGGCAGAGCAGGAATTTCCAGCGACATATCAAAACGATCTAGAAGCGGACCTGATAAACGTCCAAGGTAGCGCAAAATAGCTTGTGGATTCGTCCGTGCTTGATTCCCTTCATAATATCCTGTCGGACTGGGGTTTAATGCACCAACCAATTGGAATCGAGCAGGAAAGCGCGTTTTACCTTGTGCTCTAGAGATAATAATTTCTCCTGACTCTAAAGGCTCTCGCAAAGAATCGAGCACCTTACGGTCAAACTCCGGCATTTTCCTAATATCGATTCTGATTAAGAAAAGTTGTCAATTAGAGACTTGTAATATTGTCAGGGTTAGTTGAGCACAATTCTCCAGATGTAAGTGGAACTATAGCAATTCAATTTAGTTTTTAGTCGTGCAACTATCTATGTCATCCATTCAATTCCACCCTTTTACCCACTTGCTCATAATGAATGGATATTCAATATATATTTAAAAAATCATTATTACTCTGGAAAGTGACTACGGGTACAAGCGGAAATAAACTGTGTGTCAACGCGGAGCGTTGTCCACATTTTATTCCGTGATCTTGCGGAGCAAGATGTGCCTGTAGTTGAGCGACCAACTCAAATTCCATACCCACAATCTAGCTCGCTCTGTCCCTTCGTATGCTAATTTGATCTCAAACTTCTAGCGCGATTCTGCCCCATTTTAATTTAGATTTTCTACTAATGTCGTTTCTATTCATTAGTATTTGACCAAATTTTCCTAATGCTTCAGTATGGTTCTGATTGCACAATAACGTGGTTTGGATTGTGTCCATCGATTAGTGGCGAATCATAAAGTTGTGCGTGAGATAGGGGATTTGCATGATATGCAGTATGGACGATGAGTTTACTTCAGATGCAGTTGAACCTAAGTAATGTCATGTTGTGTAGAGCTGTATAGAGCTGGCTAAAATAACTTTGGACTAAAGTTGCACAATATCGAGCCAAGTACAACTATCATCAACATTTCCTCGATTTTTTAAATAATAATTACACGTATATGAATAAAATCATTTCCTCATTTGTATGCAGGCTCATCCAAGGGCTTGATAGAACAGTGTCTTGGCTGGAACGAAAAAAACACGCTAACGATATGCAATCGAAATTTGTAGATCTAGCCCCAACAGATGATGCAGATAAAACAGGCACCTACTCAGAAGCATTAGGGTTTGCAACGAACAATCCGAAAATCTCTAATATTGCTCTTACGGGACCTTATGGCTCAGGAAAGAGCAGCATTATTCAATCTTTCCTGAAAACATATCGACGGCCAGCTCTTCATATTTCTCTCGCGACCTTCATTGCCGGAACTGACATAAAGGCAGAGATGTTAGGTCGTCAAGAGATCGAGAGAAGTATTTTACAGCAGATGTTATACGGTGCGGATGCAAACAAACTGCCGTTATCTCGCTTTAAAAGAATTCAGTCGCCTAGTGTTTGGTCGATCTTTAAATCTCTCTACATTATGTGTGGAATGTTCGCATTTTGGTATGTGTTTCATTTGCGAGAAGATGTCATCAGCGGTACTTATTTTACACCGATAGCGCTCGAAAACTCAGTCAATCTAGGTTTATTCGTATTTGCTGCAATATTTCTCTGGGTAGTATTACATCACTTTTATGTCATGAGCTTTGGTTTATCGCTCAAGGGGATTTCGCTAAAAGATGTCGAAATCAAGCCTGCATGTGATGATGAATCCTCGATACTGAATCGTCATCTAGACGAGATAGTCTATTTTTTTCAAGAAACCAGTTACGACCTTGTAATAATTGAGGATTTAGATCGATTCGATAATGCTGATATTTTCGTTACATTGCGTGAAATTAACAGCCTTGTAAATGCAAATGCAGGTGTAAAACGCCGCATTCGGTTTTTATATGCACTGCGCGATGACATGTTTGTGAATACAGAGCGAACGAAGTTCTTCGAATTTATCATTCCTGTTATTCCAATCATAAACACATCAAACTCAATTGATATGGTCTTGAAACAGGGCGCAAGACTTGCGCTGGATGAAGGTCTTGATCGTCAGTTTCTTAGAGAGGTATCACGTTATCTAAACGATCTGCGGTTGATTCAGAACATTTTTAATGAATACAGCATTTATGTAGCTAATTTGGAAACAGATGGGGAAAATTTGCTCGATGCCAATAAGCTACTTGCAGTTTTAATTTACAAAAATGTTTATCCACGGGATTTCGAACAGCTACACCGAGGAGAAGGAACCCTTGCAGCGATATTGAACCTCCAAGATGAGCTAATAAGTCTTGGAGAGAAAAAGTATCGAGCAGAGATCGCTTTACTAGAAAAGCAACTTGATATCGCTGAACGACAGACTCCAAATGACTTGAAAGAATTACGTCAAATCTATGCGATGGCGATTATCGAGAGGCTCCCGTCGAATGTGCTCAGTGTAGGGAGTAATTACAATAATTTGATTCAGCTTTCACAATTAGCAAACCACGATTCGTTCGAGGATTTGATTGAGCAACGAGAAGTCTATTGCCGATACGGAGGTAATTACTCTCAACATACAAACATTTCCGATTTGCAAAACAAGGTAGATCCCCACAGGACTTATCAGCAACGCAAGGCAGAAATAGAAAGTAAGGCTGAGCAAAATAAAAACAATACCTTGCGACAAGTACGTGACTTGAGACCAAAGATCGCAACTCTTCGCACAGCTAAGCTCAATGAACTGTTGCGCTTGAATGGTGAACGTGGCAATGAGCTATTTGAAGATTTAGGGAAGAACGCGGAGCTAGCTCGTTTTCTGATTCTGGAAGGTCATCTTGACGATACTTACTACCAATATACATCACTCTTTCACACTGGGAGGATGTCGCCAAATGATAATAAGTATCTCATCAAAATTCGAGCATTTATTACGCCAGAACCTGATTTCCCGACTGATAATCCACACGAAGTTATTGCTGCGATGAGAGACGAAGACTTCGGACAAAGCTACATTTTAAACATCTCGCTTGTTGATGCTCTGCTGAGTGATCATAGCCGATATCAAGTTCAGTTAGATAAGCTTTTTGGGTACATCATGGCAGAGTTTCCCAACTGTGAGGACTTCTTGATTATCTATTACGCCACCGGGAGTTATATTTCTAAATTCCTCCAAGGGTTAGCTAATATCTGGACTCATCTTGTACCTACCATACTTTCTAGTTCAAACAATCTTTTTCACGTTACCCAGCTAATTGGAGGATTAACCGAAAGTTCACTGAAGTCTATTTCAAGAGATTTTGAGGAACTACCCGCTTTTGTAGCAGAGAATCTCTCTGATATTTTGATTAGTTCGCCTGAGCTCAATCCAGAACGGTTCACTTGGTTTAATTTTGACGTTAAAGACTTCGAATCAATTCAAGACCACCCTGACGTTGTAAACACAATGTTTGAACAAGGTCTTTTTGAACTTACGGTCGCGAACTTAGAGTTTGCCTATCTAACTATTTTAGGTTTAGCAGACCTTGAACCACTGCGTACGAGAAACTACACGACCATAAGAATGGCGGACAGTACCATCCTGATGGACAAAATTGAAAGGAATTTTGATGAATACTTAAGTAATATCCTGTTGACTATCCCAACCAATACTGAAGAGGATATATCTGCCATCTTGGACGTAATTTACCGTGA
Organism: Vibrio sp. L85; assembly: GCF_963871815.1. NCBI lineage: Bacteria > Pseudomonadati > Pseudomonadota > Gammaproteobacteria > Vibrionales > Vibrionaceae > Vibrio > Vibrio sp. L85. The sequence goes on along the minus strand of NZ_CAWMYL010000250.1, from coordinate 7,006 downwards.
GGAGATTGACTCAACTGCGATCGACGAGTTTCTTAAACAGCAGACTAAACCGTTACCGACGTTAGAAGGTGTGCCTTCGAGGCTACATGCAAAGCTCTTCCAGTTAAATATGATTGTACCAAGTTGGGAAAACTGCCTTTCCTTTATGGGAAGTGAAGGCTTTGAGGCGGAAAGCTTAGTGCGGTATCTCGATAATGATGTTGTTCGTTCAGCTATTCTTGAGCAGCCTATTCCTAGCGACGAAGATTCGTATAAGTTGCGTTATTTTCTTATCAAAGCTAACTCAATGTCTAGTATGAACTACAAAGAGTATGTTCGTGCTTTACCTAAGTTCTTTAAAAAATTTCCAAATGAACTTGAGCCAGCAAAACTTGAGATAATAATAAAAGAAAGAAAAATCGAGTTCACAGATGATAACCTTGGCGAGCTAGTTGAGCACCGAGATTTGCAGTTACTATTCCTATCGACAAACATCGATAAATATCTGGAGGAGCCAGGTAACTTTGCGTTAGATGATAATTTTCAAATAGAGCTACTCCAGTACGATATTTCCCATAGAAATAAATTGAAAGTAGTCGAGTCTATGGACTTACACTTGATCGTAGATGTCCCAGAACATATTGCACTAATTGGATCTATTATAGTCAATACTGATGCAAATCTGCCAAGCATTGACGGAGATATATCTAGTGCACTTATCAGGTACTCTTCGCCAATAGTGACACAAATTTCACTCTTCAATAAATATCAATCTTATTTGAGTAATGATGAAGTCCGTGATGTATTGGCGAGTCTACAAAAGCCATATTCCGACATAACCAGCGGGTATCATACACCAAGGCTAAAAGACACACCTGAGAATCAGGTGTTGGTTACTTGGCTTGACTCAAGAAAAATCATTTCCTCTTGGAAAATTAGTGATGTATTTAAAGAGATAAAGGTTAACCTCTATAGATCTTGAGAAGAGAATGCTTTTGCGGTGCTGGAAAGCTATAGAAACGATTGAAAAGATGGTTTAAGTTGACTACACGATGCCCCTATTAATTCAATCGCTTATTTGGGAAAATGGTTTGGTTTGGTTTTGTGTTGCAGGGTGTATAGAGAGTTTGATTCAGCGCTTTTTTACAGCAGAGAGTAGTCATGGGTTGGTTTTCCAGTGTATTTTCTTTAATTATTAAACTAGTTACATGGATTTTTATCGATTTAGCGTTTTCGGAAGAACGAGCCCATTTCGTAATAAAGCGTTAGGCTTTGCAAAGGATCAATATGAAAACAAAATTCCTCATTATAGTTGGACTTCTACTTATCTCTGGTTGTGATCAAATTTCGTCTCCTAAGGATTATGACGATTGCATTCTTAGAAATATGAAAGGCGTTGATAGCGACCTCGGCGCAGGTCAGATTATGAGTTCGTGTCGTAAAAAGTTTCCAAAAGGCTCTGAGTACAAGTACAAGGAAAGAGACTTGGATTTAGTTGAACTTATTTCTTTGACTGGTAGGGCGGGGTTAGGCTATGGAAAGAGATATAGTGGCACTATCTATAACGGCAATGAAAACACTACAGTCACCTCTGTAAAAGTTAAAGTAACGGCGAAAAATGGTGAAAAAGAAACTTCCAGAGAATACAAAGTAAAGGTAAAAATCCCACCGCTAACTACATCGGATTTTAGTTTCGGCATTATAGTTGGCGAAAAAGGTTCGGAATATTCGTGGGAAATTGTTGGTGGCAGCGGATTCAAGTAGCTCTGAGCCTAACAGGAGCTACTGTTGGACAAACTGCCCGTAGAGCGAGGTGTAGTTTTCCATACAAAACCTAATCCGCTATTTTCTAAATTAACAAAATTGCTGACTCATTTCTGTCCAAAAATGACTCATTGTGAACATTGGTCGTTTGTGACCGCAGGTCGTCTAGCACGCTCTAATCATGACCGACCAGCTGGTGTAAGGTCGAATATGAGTTAACGACCTAGCCATCTTCGGAATCACTCAACTTATTGATAAGCTCTTGCCTCTCCTCTTTGCTCAGTTTTGCAATCAAGCAAGCTAACTTGGCAGAGCTTTCTTCTTCACAAAAGAAATAGTTCAAAGGAACACCTAGTTCGTCAGCAATGAGTTTTAGTGTTTGTATGTCAGGAGTGTGTTTTGCTTTCTCATACTGATTCATTCTGGCGCTTGCTGAACCCTCATCCATACCTATTCTCACTCCCAAGGCTTTCTGGGAGAGTTTGGCTTTTTTACGCGCTTCTTTAAGTCGCGTTGGGATTGGGCTAGTAAATGACATTTTCGGTTCATGTTTAAAAACCTACAGTAACTAAGATTTTCTTAGTTTTGTCGATTTCTGTATACTAAGCAATCCTTAGTTTTTAGAGCCGCATGAGTTGTAAATGAAACGTTCGACGAAAATCAGTGCGATTATGCACAAGTTATTGATTGAAAAAGGTATGGATCGTTTTTCGGTTATTGAGTTACGCGACGCCTCTCTTTCTATTAGTGATTTTAGGAAGGAGCCTGATGAGGCAAGAAAAAGACTCTACAGACAAATTCTTCGCTTTGTGAGAAACGGTTGGCTTCAAAGTGAGGGAGAGGGACGAGATAAAAGGTACTTTCAAACAGATCTGTTTCGCTCTCTTAACGTGAAGCCCAAAGTAGAACGAAAGAAAGTCCCCTCCTTAGTTGAACCCGATTCAGATTACTCGGTATTGCGCCATGAGCGAAACCAGTACAAAGCTGAGTTAGAGATTGTTTTGGGTGAGATCGACGAATATCAATCACTCAATCGTCGTTTCCCTGAACTAGAACAAAGGCTCAACCCTATGTTGCAACAAGCGAGAGATCGCTCTGCACACCTATTTGGCAAAGTGAACGTACTGACCAATGTGATTAATACCATCTCTTCGGATGTCGTCGAATGTTGAGAAAATGGCAACGAGAGTGCTCTGAAAAAGCGTTAAGAAACTACAAAAGCAGCCAACACCACTTTTTTTGCCAAGCTACTCCAGGGGCTGGAAAAACAGTATTGGCGGCAACTATTGCCTCTAGGTTATTGAAGGAAGGTATGGTAGATCTTATTTTGTGTTTTTCACCGTCGTTAACGGTATCAGATGGGATAAAAAGAACCTTTTCAGAAGTTCTCAATCGCGCTTTTACTGGTGGTCTAGGTTCGATAGGACAGTCGCTTACCTACCAGTCTATCCAATTTCTCAGCGAAGAGTTTTGGCAGACGCTACGTAACTATAGAGTGTTTGTAGTGTTTGATGAGATACATCATTGTTCTGGTTCTGAGTATGAAAAAGCGAATGTATGGGGGCAACAGATCCTAACCAAGATTCAGGGACTGGCTACCTACACCTTAGCACTATCAGGTACACCTTGGCGTTCAGATGCATTACCGATAGTGATGGCACAGTATAGCGACCCTGATGGGCAGATCTTGGTCGACTATCAATATACTCTCCAGCAAGCCGTTGCCGACCATGTTTGCAGAACACCAAGAATTGTACTGGTAGACAATGAACACTTGTCGATAACTAGCGACGGAAAAACAGAATCGTTTTCGTCGATCCTTGAGATGCTAAAGCAAAATAAAGCTCCTTATCAGAGCGTAATTCACAATCAAGAGGCTATGGAACACCTTCTCGAACTTGGTTGTAGAAAGCTCGCCGAGATACGAACTCAAAATCAGTATGCAGGAGGACTAGTCGTTGCCTCTTCTGTTCAACACGCCGAAGAGATCAAAAAGATACTTTTGAAAAAGTGCCAACAAACCGTCTCCATCGTGACCTATCGTCACGAGGAGCCTTTGGCTGAGATTGAACGCTATCGGAAAGACAGTACTCAGTGGATAGTCAGTGTTGGGATGATTAGTGAGGGTACAGATATTCCCAGGCTTCAAGTTTGCTGCCATATGAGTTCAGTTAAGACGGAACTTTACTTTAGGCAAGTTCTGGGGCGAGTTCTTCGAGTGAATAATGACTCGAATCAACAAGCTTGGTTATTCACTTTCGCAGAACAGAGCTTGATAGAGTTTGCCGAGCGAATAGAACAAGATATTCCCGAATCCTGTATGTTTATTAGTGGAGATACTCCTGAAACATTTGTAGCGAGAGAGTTAGGACGAAAGGAAGCGGCTAAAGGCTTCAATATTGATCTCGTAAGCAGCAATGTTGATTTGAGATGGAATGGCGCCACTGACTTTGGTTGCATGGTAGATATTGTTCCTAGCCTTTCTAATGAGGTTCAGTTTGGCACGTTCAAGCAGCGTATTATTTCAGCATTTCAAACAGTTTGATACTGGATTGCTGCATAGGTATTTAGTCAAACTTTCTTCAGGGGCTTCAAAAACGAACACCAATCTTTCTTGGATTGGTGCTCGTTAGTATTATGAGGAAGTATCTCAATAAAGTTTGATCGTTTTTGTCCAAGAACTTCTCAGGTTGAATTTTTACCCTTGGCACTTTCTAGCTCGAAAGTGCCCCAAAATGTATCAACTTCTTATGTGTTTGAGCTGTTACCCGACCGAAAAAAATCGAGTTAAATTTAGCGATGATATCAGCGTAAAAGCTACGCTTCAGTCACTTAAATTGGTTCATTTATGGCAGGATTTATACGAATTAGCTAAAGAAGCAACTAAGGGTAAGCCTAACTGTTCTTTGAGAGATCTAGAGCTATGGTCGATTGATAGAACGGAGCTGAGTAATCCTGAAAGATTTGGTTGTATTGCTCACGGCTATCAAGCACAAAAGCAACTCGAACGTGGTCTAGGTTGTATGTCGTTAAAACAGAACGTAACCAACCTGCCAACGAATTCTCCAAAAGCGCTCTACAGCCCACGAACCACACCCATGTTTGCTGATCACTTCGAATAATATCTAAGATTTCTGACTTGTATCGATACCCATCTCCCATTGAAGTTAGGTCTATGTACACAACATTAGCACCCAGTCCATGGTTAACGCGGCTGTAGATATCTTGAAGCTCTTTACCGCATTCACTATCAAATGTGTGGAACCTCATCATGCCCAACTCCCAATAGCCATTTATTAAGCGTTCTGGTGTACCTAAGGGCCAGCTATCAAAGGTGTATAAATCATTATCTTTACGCATCTACAAAACTTATTTTTATGAACAGATTAGAGAAGTGGAGTCTAATGGTTGGACACATAAGCCAATACCTTTGGTGGTTAATCCGGCTCATGCGGCATATCTCTGTTTGCTAAAGTAGATTTCTTCAGATGGGAGACCGTTGAGTCCCTGATAATTACGCTCCTCATTATAAAACATCATGTAGTGCACGATTTCAAGCTCTACTTCGCGGGGTGTGCTGTTAGATTTTAGTAAACCTCCTCATATTTCAGACTTCGCCATAATTGCTCAATAAAAAAATTGTCGACCGAGCACTTTAGCCAAAAATCATTTGTTTGATTAGAAAGTGGTAAGCTCGTCAAGGGATTACATAAAATATTCCTCCATGCGGTTAAGCTAATGATCGTTAGCCTAATGATCGTTAGCTTAACTTCCCAAGCTCCCTACTATTAAGAAATCCTCACCATTTAGTGTCATTTTATTTGGGCTGACACAAAGTTTGCTAGGTCAACAAAAATCATTTTAACTCTCCTAAACAAAGAATTATGGCTGCTCTTAACAAGGTGACTTTAATATCCCAAAGAGTACAATATTACACCCTAGTATGTATGATCGTGTTTTGTCCTCGTTTAATGTTACTTCTGCCTTCGATGGTTACTTTCTATAGTTTTTAATATGCACTATTATTAGTATAATCTTTCACCAGATGATAGAGCTGTATGCAAAAACAATTAGATATCCGACACTTATCCAAGCAACTTTTGTTTGAAGCACGAAACTTACCAAGGCATTCATTAGCGATTTGGCGCAAAGATGTTAGTAAGTTAGTTAAGCACCCCCCCCCGATGAAGAATCAATAAGGTTACGTTTGTCAGAAATTCACTTCATTGTTAGCGAATGTCGATACCATCAATTTTGTACCATTTCCATTTATTTTTTGATGGTTGCATTTATATGTGCGTTTGTTTTTTGGCTTTGATTGTTTGTTAAAATAATTAGGCAGCTTTTTCTGTGTTTTCAATAATCACTTGCTACGGTTTCCGGTAAATTGTCGGGGTGCTATTAGACCTGGATTTGACCAAATCTCGTTTATCCGAACTCAACAACATGAAACTTAGGCCCTAAATCGTTTTTGTCCACCGACGTTTCAGATCTTCCTAAACCCTACTAAATTTGACTGCCAAACTTCATGTTGACCAAAACACTGAGAGGAGGTCATCATGAGAAAGTTATCTTATGGAAAATGCAGTGGCATCAAAAGGCCATTTAAGCTTGAAGAGATCTGGCGGATCAGAACTAGGCTGGAGATTGAAAATGATCTGATGCAGCTCGCATTACTGAACCTAGCTATAGATAGCAAGTTAAGAGCGAGTGATTTACTAAAGCTACACGTTTACGATGTTTCTTCGCAAGGGGTTATCTATGAAAGGGGTCAGTGCATCCAGCAAAAAACTGGCACCGATGTCCACTATGAGATTACTCCCAGAACACAGCAAAGTATTAGCCGATGGATTTTTGCAGCATCCCTAGAGGTAAGCAGCTTTCTATTCCCGAGTAGCCGACGCTTTGGGCAACCTATCAGCTACTCATTCTATCGTTCAATTATCAGGAACTGGGCTGTAAAACTGGGATTGAATGCTGACTATTACGGCACTCATTCCATGCGCCGAATCAAAGCCACGTTGATATATGCCAGAACGAAAAACATCAGGGCCGTACAGATTTTACTTGGACATTCGAAGCTAGATAACACAATTCGATACCTTGGAGTTGAGCTAGAAGACGCTCTGAGGTTGTCTGAAAAAACAGACTGCTGACATGCCGTCGCTACTAAAGCTAATGTGCACAGAGCTTGTCTTTTTTAGTTAAAATACCTAAGAAATCAAGCATATTGCATAGCAAAACAACCCACTTGCTTACTGTG
>NZ_CAWMYL010000249.1:0-9970 GCF_963871815.1 Vibrio sp. L85 | reverse complement strand
ATGCAGCGGCTTCGGTATTGCGTTGCTCACCCCTTAACAGGGCGTTAGCTTCTTTGTGCGTAAAACTAGTAGATTAATCCTCTTTAAAATGTAAAATTCGCGCCACAAAAATTTGTAGTGTTTGAGGTGTTCCTATTAGCAACGGAGTTTCTAAAGATGTCGCAGCATTGAGTGCAGCGGCAACAGCAGCCAGTGTATCTGTTTTTGTAGCAACAGGTGCGTTTGGTGCTATGAGTGCAGCGATCGGTATCATTCTGCTAGCTTTGGTTTTTGCATTTGCGTTTGATTGCATAAATAAGCCTAAAGAACGATTGGCATATTCGTTTGTAGTTGGTTTGCTTTTGCTAATGACGTTCGCGCCAGTCTATGAGTTTTATGTGTTTTATAACTTGCACAGTTACTTAGACGCAGGTTTTCTTGGTATGTGGAAGGTATTGATCAGTTGCAACAGTCGAGCACTGTAAGTTTTTGGTTATTTATCGCCTGGCTTGTTCTAAGCGTAACTAGTTATATCTTATTTAGTATTTATGTCCGTTTTGGCAAGAGAGTATCAGAAGTGAACATTAGCAATAAAACTGAAAAAATTGGTATTTTACTAACAGTAATCTGGGGCATGTTGTTAATTTCGTTGGTCGTTTTTAAGTGGGACGATCTTGTTAAAATGACTCTAAATGAATGCGGGGACTTTTTAGCGGGAGCTATGGCTCCCGTAGCCTTTTTGTGGCTAATTGTTGGCTATTCCCTACAGCGATATGAATTGAGACAAAATACTGCTGCACTAGTAGAGCAATCGAAGTTTTTAGAGGCTTCAGCGAGAGCGGCGAAAGTGCAATCAACAATGTCCATCATTAAGCCGTAAAACGAAGCTAACAATCTGTTTAAGAGTGATTCGCAACGCTTGGCATTTTTGCTATGCGTTGCGTTTTGTGTTTAAGGTGGTGTGCGGAAGCATCGGTATTGCGTTGCTCACACCTTAACAGGGCGTTATAACCCTAGGATAAGAGTAGAGAAAATAACGGGATATAGAGTTTCTTCATTAAAGACGACCCCGAAAGTTCCGGGGCTTGAGCTGTATGTATTTATTGTCGGTTCTATCGAGTGGAAAACAGGCTTTTCCGACCGTTTGATGAAGAACTTTGATGTACTTGCTCGTAACCTTGGTGAAAAAGGAGTGATAGTAGCCCCGCACGATGGTTCCGACCTCACTGAAGAATTAGCAGGTTGCGTGAATAATCTTGGTAACAAAAACAAAGATATTCATGATTTTTTAGCAACTGGCTCCAAAACTGGCGTTGGGTTGATGTTAATGTCCTCACATCCCAATGACCTCACAGACGAAGATTTAGTGTTGTATTCCCCACTAGAACTATTGGATGCAAAGTTTGGAACATTGGAGCAATTCTTTGCTGAGTTGTGTGCATTTTCAGAGCATAAAGATGCCTCATTTGTTTCAAAGTTTTCAGAAGCCAAATCAGGATTGGTGTCTGAGACTGCAAATATGATTGATCTTAATCCTAATCTCTTTGGCATAGGGGTAAATTTGAATCCTATGAAAGACAAGGTTATGAAGAAATTCGGGTTATAACAAAGCATTTAAGAGTGATTCGCAACGCTTGGCATTTTTGCTATGCGTTTCGTCTTGTGTTTAAGGTGGTTTTCGGCGGCATTGGTATTGCGTTGCTCACACCTTAACAGGGCGTTATATTTTACTGGAGTTCATCATGCTAAACAGAATCGAAGAATGGATTGATTTAACGAACGAAAGGTTTTCTAGCCAACGAAAAAGTTGTGCGTTGTTTGCGCGTCAGTTCGCCGGCTTCTACTCCGAAGAATTTCTAGCTGACTCATATTTTGTGATCGTTGATAGTATCCCAAAGCCAGATTTCCCAGAATTACGAGAAGCGGGTTTAGGTGACTTTCTTGATATGGAAATTCAAGGTATTACATATAAGAACACTTATTATATTCTACCGACTTTCGCTCAGGACCTACGACTGCACTTTCACGAGTTGGTGCATGTTGCTCAATGGAAAACTCTTGGCGCTCCTGGCTTTTTGCAACGCTACATAGCCGAGGTTCAAAGTGTTGGCTATAAGGATGCTCCGCTGGAGAAGTTAGCTTATGCATTTGATCATCACTTTTCTCAAGGTGGGCAAAAAGTTGATGTTCCAAGCTATGTAGAAAATAAAATATAACAAACTGTTTAAGAGTGATTCGCAACGCGTGGCATTTTTACTATGCGTTGCGTTTAGTGTTTAAGGTGTTATGCGGTGGCTTTGGTATTGCGCTGCTCACACCTTAACAGGGCGTTAGTCGCCAGAAAAAGTTAGTAGTCAAAATCACGTTTCTAAGCTTAAAATTTGGCTGATGATTGTTTGGTTCACAGGCTCGTCTTCGATGGTCATAACTCAGTTTCAGCGGTTTTAAGTCCAAAGCTTTGCAAGTGTCCTAGTGGTTGTTTTGTTCTTTGGTGCTGAAAGAGTAGGGCAATCGAGAATTTATTTTTGGTTGCAACTCTGCTCGGTGAGTTTGTTGGTTCAAAAGCAGATTTACTCGCTGACAAGGCGCTTTCTCTGGTGTGGTAAATTCCACGTGGTTTCAGTGATTTTGTTGAAAGTTCGCACTGTGCGATTGGTTTTCCAAAAGCGCTTTTTGGTGTTGTCAGTCCGTTTTCTACGGCGCTGTTTGTTCCAAGTGGTTTCATTGAGTAGCCGCTTTGAAACTACGCCTGACTTAAATGCATCAAAGCACATAAAGTTTGTTGTTCGCAAAGTTTAGTTCGGCTTAAAATTGTCGCTCGGTGCCTCGCGACTAACAAACTGTTTAAGAGTGATTCGCAACGCGTGGCATTTTTACTATGCGTTGGTTCAAGTGTTTAAGGTGGTATGCGGGAGCTTCGGTATTGCGTTGCTCACACCTTAACAGGGCGTTATGTGCTTTGGGAGAAAATGGAAATGGATATTCCCGACAGATTCAAAAATGTAAGATACGTTTCATCCCGTATTCCAGGTTGTAAAGATGATTCAGACTTAACGCTTGGAGCTAACTGTCAGGTCTTTGCTTATAACCTGCTTAAAGACTTCGGTCTAAATCCACCTAACTACCGTTCTAGTGAACTGTGGGGTGACTCAGAGTTTAGTGAAGTGGTCACTGAGTTTAAGCCGCTAGATATCATGATGTACAACGACCCTACTGACTCATACGGAGCACACGTTGGGGTGTATGTCGGTAATGGACTTGTCTACCACCTTTCTTTATCCAATGGCGTACCCATGTTTGAGCGCCATTTAGACTTACTTCAACAAAGTAAGTATCAGTTTTTTATTGGCGCTAAGCGTATAAAACAGTTTGGTGCATAACGTAAGGACGCACATAACAAACTGTTCAAGAGGGATTCGCAACGCGTGGCATTTTCACTATGCGTTGGTTTCAGTGTTTAAGGTGGTATGCGGCAGCTTTCGTATTGCGTTGCTCACCCCTTAACAGGGCGTTATGACTCACCTCTAAATTTCTTATCTAAGTCACGGATATTAATATGCAATGTGTTTATTATTTGGTTTGTGTTAAATAAGGAGCTTCAAATGGCACGTAATAGATACTGGGTAGTTTGGACTAATGCTATTGAACAATGGCAAGTTAAAAAAACAGGAAATGAAACAGCGCTTAAGAATTTTAATGTTAAAGCTGATGCAATTGATTATGGTGTTGATGTAGCAAAGCGCAATATGCCTAGTCAACTGACGATCAAGAAGAAAGATGGGCAGATTGAAGACGAAAGAACTTATGGTGATGACCCTTATCCACCTAAAGGCTAAATGAGTCATAACAATCTGTTTAAGAGTGATTCGCAACGCTTGGCATTTTTGCTATGCGTTGCGTTTTGTGTTTAAGGTGGTTTGCGGAGACATCGGTATTACGTTGCTCACACCTTAACAGGGCGTTAGGCGATGGGCAGGAAAGTTCTTTGTTCTCATTTTCTTAGGTCTCTTTGAGCATTCGTTTTTCTAAGTCGGCAATTCAGCATTGTTGGCTCAAATTCTTGAACCTCTCTAACCGTAAAACATGCCAAGGTTTGCGGGTTGCCTCATTGGTTTTCATAGTCGGTTGGTTGTGAGTTTCACTGACTCAAAGTGTGGAAAGGGCAAGTTAATTGAGCCTTTTGTTCTTGCTTTAAGTTTGTAGCTTTACGTTTCGTTTCCTCAAAAGCAACTTGATCGCTGAAAGTCTGCATTTCGTGGTTGTTGGAATTTTGGCTGAAACATAGTGACATTTGTGGTTCTTGAATCACAAAAAGTCAGTGGGTGTTTGGTTGCTTATTTTGTTTCGGGTAATCTGCTTTCAAACCAACTTAAACACTGGTGGGAAACTTCGCCTAACAAGGCGTTTAAGGCGGATTCACAACGCTTGGCGATTTTAGTTCAAGTCAGCTTAAGTGTTTAAGGTACAATGATTTAAGTTTGGTGGTTGGCGTTGTTCACCACTTAACGCGGCGTTAGGCGGCGGGCAGGAAAGTTCTTTGTTCTCATCTTCTTAGTTTTCTTTAAGCATTCGTTTTACTAAGTCGGCAATTCAACATTGTCGGCTCAAATTCTTGAACCTATCCAGCCGTAAAACATGCCAATGTTCGTGGGTTGCTTCATTGGTTTTCAGCGTTGGTTGGTGGTGAATCTCACGGGCTCAAAGTGTGGAAAGGGCAAGTCAACTGAAGCTTTCGAACTTGCTGTTAGTTTGCAGCTTTGGGTTTCTCGGGTTCAAAACCTTCTTTATTGCTAGAGGTTTGCATTTCCTGCTCGTTGGAATCTTGGCTGAAACATAGTGGCTTTTATGGTTCTTGAATCACAAAAGGTTAGTGGGTGTTTGGTTGCTTATTCGGTTTCGGGTAATCTGCTTTCAAAACCACTTAGACACCAGTGGGAAACTTCGCCTAACAAGGCGTTTAAGGCGGATTCACAACGCGTGGCGATTTCAGCTCAAGTCAGGTTAAGTGTTTAAGGTGCAATCGCTTAGGTTTGGTGGTTGGCGTTGTTCACCACTTAACGCGGCGTTAGTTGAATAGGGAAAATCCGTGTATATTTTTGAAGCATTTCTTAATGTGCTTGCGCAAGTCTGGTATCTAGTGCCTTTATTGCTCATTGTTAGCGTTTTCAAACGTAGGTGGCTAAAAGGTGTATTCGGTGAGTTTCTCGTGAACCGTCTTTTGTCCAAATTACCAGAGTCTGACTACACGCTAATAAAAGACGTAACGTTGCCGACTAGCGACGGTACAACTCAAGTCGACCATATTGTGGTTTCTAAATATGGCATCTTTGTCGTTGAAACTAAGAATATGAAAGGTTGGATATTTGGCTCGGCTCGCCAGAAACAGTGGACACAAAAGATTTACCGTCATTCCTCTAAATTTCAAAATCCACTGCATCAGAATTACAAGCACATAAAAGCTCTAGAAACCTTGCTAGGTTGCAGTGAAGAGCACTTGCATTCAGTTATTGTTTTCATCGGCGACAGTACCTTTAAAACCGAAATTCCTCCAAACGTTACCTATGCTCGAGGAAGTATTCGATACATTCAGCAATTTAACGAGGTAGTGTTCTCTGACAATGATTATGCTCGGTTAACAGAGTCTATAAACCGGCTAAAGTTAAAGCGCGGAGTCATTACGGATTTAAAGCATCGTAAACATGTCAAAGAAGTTGTTGCATCCAAAGTTAGCTCAAATGAGTGTCCCCGTTGCGGCTCTGAAATGGTGTTGCGTGAAACCAAGCGTGGTGAAAATATAGGTAAACAGTTTTGGGGTTGTTCAACCTTTCCCAAGTGTAGGGCTGTGAAACAATTCAACTAACAAACTGTTTAAGAGTGATTCGCAACGCGTGGCATTTTTACTATGCGTTGGGTTTAGTGTTTAAGGTGGTATGCAGCGGCTTCGGTATTGCGTTGCTCACACCTTAACAGGGCGTTAGTACGGGTTTGACATCAAAGGTCATAAGTTTTGGTGTTTATCTGTTTTGGCGCTCGTTTTTACACCTTTCAGTTTGTACCTTTCACGTTCTTTCCGGTGGCACTATATGCGGAGTGTTCGCTTTGATTTCACTGTTTACGGCTTCTAACTCTTAGCCTATTTCTTTGGCGCTTCTTCATTTTCGTGGTGGCTTTTGAGAGAGCCTTGGTTACTTTTGGTGTGGCTGTTGAAGTACGAGGAAAGAATCCATTTCTAATTTGAAGCCAGTGAAAGTAGGGCAGTTCAGTGCGTTTTTCTTCTAGCCAACTTTCGTCTCTCAATGACGGTAAAGTTTTGTAGCTGCCCGTCTCACTTCAGTGTTCAAAGCCTTTCATATTATGCGACTTTTCAATATCTTGGAGCGCATAAATAGAAGTAGCGCATGTACTAACAAATTGCTTAAGAGTGATTCGTAACGCGTGGCATTTTTACTTTGCGGTGGCTTATGGTGATTAAGGCGTTGTGCGGTAGCTTTTGTATAGCGTTACTCACACCTTAGCAAGGCGTTAGGTGCTTTGAGCAATCTTCAACAAGTTAGGTATATAAATGAAAGCACTAAGTAACAGAGAAAAGAGTCATATTAGCGGAGAGTTGTATAGTCCTGATTCAGAGGGTTTACCTGAAGATAGGCTCAAAGCTGCCAAACTGTGCCATCAAATTAGTTCGTGCTTTGATTCCGCAGAGAAAAACGGCTTAATCCAAAGCCTCTTTGGTCGCTCTGACCAAACGACTCAATTAAATGGAAGCTTCTTCTGTGACTATGGCTACAACATCGAAGTTGGCAAAAATTTCTATATGAACACCAACGGCGTCATTTTAGACTGTGGCAAGGTTATTATCGGCGACTACGTGATGATAGGTCCGAACGTAACATTGTGTACAGCCGGTCACCCAATTGATGCTGCAACGCGGTATACCTATGAAGAGTTTGCAAAGCCAATCTATATTGCAGATAAGGTATGGATTGGAGCTAATGTGGTTGTTTTACCTGGTGTAAGCATTGGTTTTGGTGCTGTAGTAGGCGCGGGAAGCGTTGTAACCAAAGACGTCCCTGAAAATACAGTCGTAATAGGTAATCCAGCAAGAGTCGTGAAAGAAAACATCAATACGGAACAGGCTGAAACACGCACCTAACAAACTGTTTAAGAGTGATTCGCAACACGTGGCATTTTCACCATGCGTTGGTTTTAGTGTTTAAGGTGGTATGCGGCGGCTTCGGTATTGCGTTGCTCACACCTTAACAAGGCGTTATGTGCTTGGAGATCAAATGATAAAACAGCCTCCTTACAAAGTTGAGTTTGGTCAATCAGGAGAAGTCCCTCCGGCGCACGTTGTTGCCATAGATAATACCTCAATAAAGTTAAGCAATAGCAGTCGAGATGGTGATACAAGCGGTCGTATTGATGAGCTTGATCTCAATGGTGGGATTCAATCAAAGGAAACCAAACAGATGATGCTTGAGCTCAATAAGCAGGGTTTTGTGTTTGCTTACGATGATAAAGCTTATATTTCACCTAGCCATTTTATGAAGCAACTTTTATTGAGCGGTGACCTAAGAACATCATTCAAAGAAATCAGTTGGTCAAGTCCAAAGCAATGGTGTCTTACAGAGTATGAATTTGAGCAACGCACAAACTGTTCAAGAGGGATTCGCAACGCGTGGCATTTTTACTATGCGTTGATTTTAGTGATTAATGTGGTGTGCGGTGGCTTCGGTATTGCGTTGCTCACCCCTTAACAGGGCGTTATAGCACAAGGCTAAGAAAGGCAATATTTTGTTAAATATTGCCTTATAGTTTTTATCGAATATCGTAGAGATCATCTTCTACTAGCATTTTGAACATAGTAAAAGATTTACCGTTGTGATTGACGCTTTTACCGAATAAAAAGGCGTTAGGTCTGTAGGCATACTGGTAGCCGTATGATGAGCACTCAACATTGGTACCATCGTCGAATTTTATTATCCTGTCGTAGTCACAGCCTTCAAAACTTTCTTCGTATTGACCTTCGTCGTTGTAAAAACCTTCGATTGTTTTAACGTCTATCAACGTCCAGCCAACAAGTTTCTCTAGTGTTCTTTCCTTAATCCGAGCCTCTGCTGTCAATGATGTAAGGCTTAGTGCGCAAATTGCAAAGTATAAAATTGGTCTCATAATTTGATTCCACTAATTTTGGTCGCGGGATTATAAGTTTTTACTTTTTTAAAACCATGATATCGGACAAAGTGTTGTGGTCTATTGTGCTATAACAATCTGTTCAAGAGGGATTCGCAACGCGTGGCATTTTTACTATGCGTTGAATTTAGTGACTAAGGTGGTATGCGGCGGCTTTTGTATTGCGTTGCTCACCCCTTAACAGGGCGTTATGTTCTAGGAGGAGTTTCATGTTCGGGAAAATATTTGGCAGTAATAAAGATAAAGCACTGAAAGAAAACGAAGTCCGGATAGTTCTTCCTGAAGAATCTTATACTTTACTTGAGTGGAAAAAAGATGATTTACCATGCGTTGGCATGTTGAACTCTGGACTCATTGGTTTTGAGCATCGCGAAATTTTTGGCTGGCATCTTTCTGTAATAATTGATTTTGATGACTTAGCCGAGCATGGAATGCCTTCGGAAGATGAGCAAGCTATCGTTGACCCATTTTGTGATCAATTGGACGAAGAGATTAAAGCGGGTGGTAACGCGCTCTTTCTTGTGAGAGAAACATGGAATAACACTCGTCGCGTAGTATGGCGAGTATATGACCCTGAAGTTGCGCATCAACATCTTCAGTACATAGTTGACCATTATCGTTATCCGCGACAATTTGATTGGCACATGGAACAAGATCTAGAGTGGGAGCAAGCTGATTGGTACTTCAAGCAGTTACGAACATAACAAACTGTTTAAGAGTGATTCGCAACGCGTGGCATTTTCGCTATGCGTTGCGTCTAGTGATTAAGGTGGCATGCGGGAGCATCGGTATTGCGTTGCTCACACCTCAACAGGGCGTTATGTTTAATCAGGAATTCCGAGTGATATTTGAAGAAAGTTATTCTAACTACTTGGCTGAAAAGCTATGTATCAACGTTAGCGAATTTGAAGAAGACTTAAAAAGGCGGTTTGGTTCACAAGCTACTTGTTTTAATGTTTTAGTTAGTTTTTTGCTTCAAGATCAAGCGAGAAGCAGACTCCCCAACCTTGATGTGATGAATCAAAGCTTCGAAGGTTCCGATATGAAAGAAAGAGCGTTCAATCATATTAAAGCTTCATTTACTGTTGATGAAGCACTCGAAGATTATCTTTATAAAATCATGTGTTATTTCTTTTGGTATTTTTGTGGCGGTTTAGTTGAACTCTTCAAACATCGTCAAGCTGAAAATCGAGGACCACGGATTTACTTAACACAAAGAATTGTGAGTGATGAAGTGATAGATTCAAATTTACCCGCTGTAGTTACTGCATATCGAGGTATGAGTACAAGTGAATCTCAATCAGGGTCATTTGGTATGTCTTGGACTTTGAGCAAAAAGAAAGCAGAAGAGTTTGCCTTTACTACGTACAATGACGAGCCTAGAGGTGTTGTTGTAAGCACTACTATTGAGCGAGACAATATCTTATATTTTGACCCATCTGATAACGAAGACGAGGTTGTAGTGGCAAATAATTCTTTGGTGCAAGGTATTGTCGTAGCAACTTAAACATAACAAACTGTTCAAGAGTGATTCGCAACGCGTGGCATTTTCACTATGCGTTGCGTTTAGCGTTTAAGGTGGTATGCGCCGCTTAGGTATTGCGTTGCTCACACCTTAACGGGGCGTTAGTTCCCCAGAGGAAGCAATCAATCCGTAGGGAATTTTTGTTTCTGGTGGAGTACACGCATAACTCGGAGGATATCGCCCTCGACCCAGTAAGAGACAATCATCGAAATCTCAGGAATAATGAGTAATCGTCCGCGGATGCCATCTCGTTGTACACCCATTAAAGGTTGTTCA
>NZ_CAWMYL010000248.1:0-3856 GCF_963871815.1 Vibrio sp. L85 | reverse complement strand
CATTTCTAAATGGGTCAAACCGGACATTACTATCGGGGGCGTACACCTAAGGTGCGGATTCTACACTTAATGTGACATTTCTAAGTTGGAGGAATGTGACATCTTAAACCTGCGCTGACAGGGGCGTACATTTCTAGATTCGCATTACGGATCATATGTTAAATTGACAAATTTGATGCCACTTTTAGGCTCCATGGACGGCAAACGCAATAGACGGTCTGAAAGTGGCATCTTCCTCTCCCCAAAACGCCCAGAATTATTCTGAAAGTTAATTACAGTTTTCGTCCAAATGTTAAGTACTTGTGATGCGCTTTTATTTTGCCTCGATTTTGCCCTCTAATCCTTAAAACGATCACTTTCCTCCTGAATTACTATTACGTCAGGACAATAACGAGGTTGCCCTTTGCTGACTGCTATCGCAGCTACAGGGTGATTACCACTTTAAAAAGTCAAATTTACTAGTGATTTCAGCGGTTCTTGAAAAAGTATGCAGACCATCACATAAGCAGTAATGACTCAGTTTTTCCAAATCTGTATAAACCTAGTTTTACCCTCCAATAGGACAACAACGAAATGGCAAAGCTAGGCGTATGTGATATTAACAACCTAAAACTTAGCGAAAAGAGCAGGCGTGCCGTCGCCGACATCAAAGGTATTATGGAGTCTGGCAACTTACTTAATGGCGCGTTAGCTTCTACTCCTTTCTATAATATTTTCGGAACTCCAAGCGTCACTACTAGCGCTTTTGAGAAGTTTGTGACCATCAGAGAATATGATTGGGAAACGTTTGGTGGGGCAATGCTGGGTGCATCGCAATTTACACGGAATAAAATATTCAACATTGCATATGAACAGGAGATTTACACGTATGGTGAAGAGCGGAAGTTTTGGAATTGCGTTAGTGAAGTATCCAAGTAAAGCGATCGCGTTAAGTCTTCTTTTGTTTGGCTGTTCTTCTGCTTTAGATAGTGGTACGGCGGAAAAGCAGTGGCAAGAAAGGTTTGATTACTGCGAAGGGGTTGCGAATGAAAACAGAATGGCGATCCCTAGCTCGTTATGGTTTGACTCATTAAACAATGATGATAAAAAGACGACGATTGGATATCTCGCTAATTATACCGATAGGCAATGCATGAAAGACGCAACAGCTAAACTAAAAAAAGCGTTGATGGCAGAGGGCAATCTAGAAAAGCTAAATTACTATTCAGTCGATTTAACTCCGCTTGAGGAACTGGCTTCGGATAGAGTCCAACATTTAGACAAAAAAGAACTGACCCAGCTAGCAGAGAGGATCAAGCAGCCTTTTAATTTGCGCTACGCCTTACAAGACAAAGGGTTGTATCCAGCTATGTAGTGAAGCGAAATATGGGTGCTCGTTGGCCTGTATCTTCACAATACTGAATCAGGGAGAAGGCTCCTGTAACCTTCTCCCCGTCCAGCTTACTGTCGGATAGATGACACTTGTTACCAAGTGTCATCCTCCTAAGAACCGTACGTGCAACTTTCACTGCATACGGCTCAAGCCTCAGCAAAAGCATCTTTCGATACCCAGCAACTTATAAAGGAGCTAAGACAGGAGCAAGCCAAGTGTTGCGGCATATCCTAACCTGTTTTCGCTTATGGAAGTAAGCTTTATATTCAGGATCGTAAGGAGTTGCTGCACTTTTGACTTTTATATGCCGTTCGATCGGCATTTGGGCAGTTCTAACTAGATTGACTTGGCAGTCCATTCCTAGATTCTTCGTCCAGCCATGAAATTGCCATTGCCCTTTACGGTTTAGAAAATATTTCTGTGCGATCCATCTTCTACCTTTGTTAGGGTGACGCCTTATTGCCCATCGCCATAACGCTAGATAAACTTGATTGTCTACATAAGAAAAAGTTCGTTTTGCTACACAGTGGCGATAATAGTTCGCCCAGCCTCGTAGTTTTGGGTTCAACATCCTGATTAGGTCGTTGACCGGTATATTCGAGTGTTTTCTCACAAGATCTCTTACGTTACTCAGATATTGCAAGACTGCGGATTTGCTTGGTTTTATGAGTAATTTACCGTTGTACTTCCTAATATTAAAGCCTAGGAAATCAAATCCGTCTTGAATATGAGTAACATGTGTTTTCTCATCAGAGAGTGTCAGCCCTCGAACTTTTAGAAAGTCAGCTATCAGGGGTTTAACTACATTGTTGAGAACTTCTCTCGAGCTACCAGTGATGACAAAATCATCTGCGTATCCAATGAAATTAACTCTACAACCTGTTTTACGAATTGTGGATTTTATGTGCTGCTCTAATCCAGCCAAAGTAAGTAACATCAACGTTGGTGAAATAATACCACCTTGTGGTGTTCCCTCTTCTGTCTGGTAAAACAGCCCCTTATCCATAAATCCACAGTCAAGCCATTGCCTCAACATTTTCGTATCTATAGGAATGTTCTGGAGTAGCCATTGATGACCTATCTTGTCAAAACACGCCTGTATATCCCCTTCAAGAATCCATTGAGCTGCATTTTTCTTACATAAGCATTTAAAACATTGTGCTACCGCATCAGCAGTACTGCGCTTAGGTCGAAAACCATAACTGTTTGGGTCGGCAATCGATTCAGACACTGGCTCCAAAGCTAGCAAGTAGAGCGCTTGCTGTGCTCTATCGAGCATACAAGGGATTCCTAATGGTCTATGCTTACCATTCTTTTTGGGGATGTAGATACGTCGGAGAGGTTTAGCTTTATAAGCTTTTCGTGTTAGTTGTCGTGTTGCTTTCATTCGACGAGCATTTGTATCCCAGAGAACTCCGTCAATGCCTGGCGTTTTACTACCTTTATTTTGAGACACGCGCTTAACAGCCAGTAATTTAGCTGAACGCGAGTGGGTGAGTATCCATTGCAAAGATTTTACTTTACCATGCTTACCTTCCCGAGTTGCCTTTGCAATACGCATTTGAAGCTTTAAAACCTGCGTTTCAACGGTTTTCCAGTCAATTGACTGCCATTGCTCGCTGTCAGAGGAGGCACTAATTTCTTTTGAAATCACCATTTGCGTTTCCTCTTGAATAAAGTTCTTCAGATTATCTTGCAACGAGAGACCAGTTGGAAGTGGGCTCACTTTCGTGCCAAACATCAGTTTGTATTCACATCATTACAATGTGACATTTGCTTTCTCCAACCTCCTATACCTGCACCACCATCGGTTATCCTCACGAATAACTTTCCCTTGCGGGAGTAATACAGGCTTACCGTGTTCCGTATATTGTGCAATATTGGTTTAGACGCCTACTATAATGCGAGGGGTTATTGATCACGAAAGAGCATAGTGAAATATCTTTCCACCCCCTATGCCTTTTGGCTACAGCGTGTTAACCACTTCCGCTGCTCGAAACATCACGCACCTTACGTAGATTCACATGTGTTCGTCATGCCAATTCCCTAGCGCTCACCCAATTTGTGGTTATTAGGAGGGTTGTCGTCTCACGATTCTTACCCCGTTAGATTACGCTCTAACTTTGCTACGTTGTCAGACTCGCTTCTTTATTCAGAGTCCTAGGGTCATCTGGTGATACAGATGGTTCACTCTTGAGTTGGTGAACAGCACTTTATACGACCTCACGTCGCACTCACCATAGTTTCGTAGACAACGAAGCGTGCCAGAAAGTCGGTGTGTTCATCCTTGTAACGCACCTCACAAAGTGAGTCGCGGACAAGCCATAGTCCCACCAACACAGTGATACAAATCACTACTAATCCCGCTAAGGCGGTTTTACTTTTTGGCATTTTTCATTGCCTCCTACGGTGAAGAGGCTATAATCAGAACTGTTCAGATTCATGACTTGGCCTCGTTGGTTAATAACATTAACTTTCGGGGCT
>NZ_CAWMYL010000247.1:0-7571 GCF_963871815.1 Vibrio sp. L85 | reverse complement strand
CTTCTCAAATGCTAGGTTTACTTGTTCAGTTAGCCATGCATCGTGAGATAATGTTTTTCTTTGTTGTTCAGCGAGTTGCTCAGTAAGTTCACGGCAAGCATCACTTAGAGTTCGACCTTGGCTCTCAGCCATTTGTTGAGCTAGGCGTTTTGTTTCTTCATCAACACGAAATTGAATTCTAGTGTCCATGATATATTCCTTTGTTGGTGTGTGTACAAATGTTAGCACTTGGCTTTGAGATGGGCAACTAACAAACAATTTAAGAGTGATTCGGCACGCGTGGCATTTTTACTATGCGTTGGTTTTAGTGATTAAGGTGGTATGCGGGAGCATCGTTTTGTGTGCCTCACACCTTAATTGGGCGTTATGTGATTTATTAAGTAAGAGGTCAAAATTGAATAACGAAGTTTGGTTCCAATTAGTAAAACAATGGAAAGAGTCTGGGAGAGGGGTGTACGGACTTACTTTTCCATTTTTAGTTGGTGCGTTGGCAAGAATTCAAGATCGAGAGCCAACAAAAGAATTTATTACGGAGTTGTTTACATCGATTATTGATAATCCGGTTACTGGTTTTTATGGAGAAGTTAGATGGTGTGGGAACATTGATGAACCTGTCATTTCAGTAAATCCACTTGAGCGGCTAGCAACTGTTTCTATCAAAGATAGCTTCAAGCATGGTGAAGTAACCACTTTAGCGTTTACTACCGATCTTATGAACATGTTTCATCTGAACTGCGAGGATGCTAAAGAATGCTTAGGTAAGCTCATTGAGCTTACTAATGAGATAACCCAAAACTCAGTATTCTCAAAAAATGCAGGTTCGTTTACAGATTTCTCTGAAGATGACTTGTATTTCATTTCGGAAGTATCTGGAGTAAAAATCACATAACAAACTGTTTAAGAGTGATTCGCAACGCGTAGCATTTTCAATATGCGTTGATTTTAGTGTTTAAGGTGGTATGCGGCGGCTTTGGTATTGCGTTGCTCACACCTTAACAGGGCGTTAAATGAACGGAGTGATAATGAGTAATTTGCATGAAAGATCTAGTGTCCGAAATGGAATAGTTGAAATAGAGCTTAATTCATGGATGGAATTTGTAGAGTTTTGTGATTTCTATTGGTCTCAGGATTTTGGTCTTTATTTTAGGGGGCAGCGAGATTCAAGCTGGGGACTTAATACGACATTAGATCGTTTTTCTCAAACGCTTGATCGTCGATGTGGTGGTACGTACAAAACACTGCTGGGTAGCTTTACAAAATCTTTAAGAGGAAGATCCAATGTAGCAAAAGAAATAGACAGGAATGAAGACGAGATTTGGGCTATTGGTCAGCACAATGGATTGGCAACACCTCTTTTAGACTGGACTACTGCAAGTTATATTGCTTTATTCTTTGCATTTGAGGAGGATACTCCTTCTTCTACTGGTAAACGTACTATTTGGGCGGTACATAAATACATAGCTGAAGAAATGGAAGTATTTAATGAAAACAAAACCGCTGAAGACGAATTTAAGTTTGTGGACTTAATCACTGACCATAATCCAAGATTGCTGTCTCAGTCGGGGGTTTTTACCAAGCAGCCGATAGCATTTAACTTTGAAAGTTGGATAGAAGAAAGATGGAAAGGAATAACTGATAGGCCAGTTATGTTTAAAGTCCACTTACCTGATTCAGAGCGAGTTCGAATCTTAACAAATTTACGACAAATGAATATTCATCATGCTTCAATATATCCAGATGTAATCGGTGCAGCAAAGTATGCTCAACATGAGTTGAGTCTACTTGATGAAAAAGTGAAAAAGATGGATAACTTATCACTTATTGATCATGCGCACTACTCGAAATAGTTCATTTAACAAACAATTTAAGAGTGATTCAGCACGCTTGGCATTTTTGATTTGGGTTTAGTTTAGTGTTTAAGGTGGTCAAATTAAGTGTCGTGGTCGCGTGCTTCACACCTTAATTGGGCGTTAGCACTCTCTACGTATATTTAGCAATATCTAATGTAATTTATTGGTCATATAAGGCAGTTATGAGCAAAATCCACACGAAAAATGGTTTTCATTATAAGCACACAAAAAGTTGTTACGGTGGTGTTTGGAGTCATACTTGGTATATCAAGCCCGTAGAATCTGAAATTTTCCTCGGTTATACAAATACGGATACCTTCAAAACCTTAAAAGCTGATGTTGAAAATTTTCTATCCAATCCGCAAAAAGCTCGAGAGTACTATTTTGCTGACTTAGCTAGAAAAAGTGATGTGGAATTTGCACTAAAGCAATTAGCTGACGCTGAAGCTCGTTACGAAAGGGTTCACTCTCCTGATTTTGATATTAAGGGTAATAATCCAAATGCAGAAACTCGTGCTCGTCGAAATGCAGAGAGTCAGTTGTTTTCAGCGAGAGCAGCGTTAGAGCAAGCACAAAGGTTCAAAGCAATTTTAGGTAATGCGCCTTCACGTGAGTCAGAGTGCTAACAATCTGTTTAAGAGTGATTCGCAACGCTTGGCATTTTTGCTATGAGTTGCGTTTAGTGTTTAAGGTGGTATGCGGAAGCTTAGGTATAGCGTTGCTCACACCTTAACAGGGCGTTATAGCGCAAGATATACACCAAGTATTATGTTCTATATAATTGCCTTTTCATCCCTATACAGAGACAACTCAGTGCGTGCTGAATCCCTAAAAAAACTGTATGAAGAAAGTGGACTTGGCGGTTTATTCGATATTCGAGTAGAGCAAGATTATCCAGAACGAAACTATTCAGCTGTTCGTCTAAAGCAGAATGCCTTTAGACTAAGAGCTTTTGAATTATGGGAGAATACAAAAGGGCATTTCTTTCGTATTTATCATGGTGACGTACCAACTGCTATAAAAGCAGAACTTGAGTCTTATTCTTTACACAAGAGAAGTGCAAAAAATTACTCAGACTTCATTGGTAATGGGGAAGTCATTTTCCAGTATTTCTATGACCTATTTTCGAGTGACACTACTAAAGAAATTGCAAATCAAAATAAAATTTATACTCGTAATAGTGCGTATGAAGGGTTAGCTTTACCTGATGTGGACACATCGGATACTGACGTATTAGGAATGGAGTTCACTTGGAAAGAAATCATCGCAATTTCTGAAGATGAGTCGCCAGAAAACGAGTTAAAGAAAGTTCTATCTCAATCAGGTGTTTACCTTCAGAGATCAAGTGATGGAGTATCTCGTTATGTAGGCTCTGCATATAGTTGTGGCGGCATCTTAAACCGTTGGCTAAAGCATCTAAATAGTAACGGTGATGCTAAGCATTTAAACCTCTATGTACTAGAGAACGGTTACAACAACCTAGTATTTACGGTCTTAGAGTTTACAGATGAAACTTTGGCTCTCAAAGCTGAGTGCCGATGGAAGCAAACATTAGGTACGAAAAATACAGGTCCGTATGATGGTTTACGGCTGAATCGTAACTAAGCGCTATAACAATCTGTTTAAGAGTGATTCGCAACGCGTGGCATTTTTACTATGCGTTGCGTTTAGTGTTTAAGGTGGTATACGGTGGCTTCGGTATTGCGTTGCTCACACCTTAACAGGGCGTTAAGTATCTTTTTGGTATCTACCGGTTGATTCTTATTAGTTAATACAATAAATTAGCAGCGAAGAGGCGAAAGGTTTAACTTTCTGCTGTCTATCTGCGGTGGTCATGAAAATGTTTCTTTTTCCCCGTGTATGTCACACTTGTGGCGTCATGGTACTCGATATAAGAGAAAACAAAATCGCCTCTTCACTTTCAAGGTAATAAAATGATTTATATCAATTATTTTGTATCTCAGTTGAGTACACAACTGCCCAAAATTACCCTTCGCCCCTGGGTACGTTCTCTTAAGCACTGCACAAGTGTTGATGATTTAGCTCACTTTCTAGGGTTTAATTCTTACGGTGAGCTTAACTCGTTGGTGTATCCTCATACTAAAAACCTTTATAAATCTTTCTCGATTTCTAAAAAGAGTGGTGGTGAAAGAAATATTAAGGCTCCGAAGAGTAAGCTTAAAAGCATTCAAAGGTGGATCGGTCAAGACTTAGAGAATTACTACCGACCAAGATCTGCTTCTCATGGTTTTATTAATGGAAAGAGCATTATTACTAATGCAAAAGGGCATGTAGATAAAAGGTTTGTCTTAAACATAGATTTAGAAGACTTTTTCACCACAATTCACTTTGGGCGAGTAAAAAGTCTGTTTCAAGCCCACCCACTTAATTTGTCTCACTCAGTTGCAACAGTCTTAGCTCATATATGCTGTAATGAGGGAGTTTTACCCCAAGGTGCACCAACATCTCCAATTATATCAAATATGATTGCATATAAGTTAGATAAAGAGCTTACTAATTTAGCGATAAAAAATAGGTGCACCTACACGCGTTATGTTGATGATATAACTTTTTCGTTTACTCAAAAACTAGGTCGATTGCCCCGTTCAATTATTAAGGTAACAAAACAAAACAAGCAGATATTGGGTAATGATCTCTTAGGAGTAATTAGTACAAATGGTTTTCGTATAAATAGTAAAAAAACAAGGCTATTATCTAGAGACCAAAGACAAGAAGTAACAGGGCTTACCGTAAATGATAAGTTGAATATTCCTCGAACTTTTATTAGAGAAACTAGGTCAATGCTATATGCTTGGAAGAAGCATGGTCTTATAGAAGCTGAAGAAGAGTATATCAAAAAGTATCATAAAAAAACTCTAACTTATAATCAGCAAAGAATGCTCAAGCATAACAAAGGCAATTTTTTCAGAAAAATTGTACATGGTAAAGTCAACTACATAAAAATGGTACGGGGTGAAGATGACCCAATATATCGAAAAATTGCTTATCAGTATCTTTCTCGGATTGGAAAACCAGATAAAGATCTATTAAAAACACCACATGATCTTATTGCTGACTCAACCTTTATTATAGAGTGTTACCTCGACCAAGGACAAGGTACAGGCTTCTTGTTGGAAAATATTGGCTTAGTTACTAATGAACATGTAATTGAGGGGATTGATGCGAGTGATGCCGATCTATTAGAAATTTATAGATACTATGAAATGGATAATAAGCGGAAAGTTAGTTTTGGTAAATCCGATAAATCTTTAGATTTGGGTATTCTAAAACCAACCACAGACTTTAATGGTATTAAGCGCTTAAAGATTGGTGATGATAGCACTTTGTCTGTTGGGCAAAAAGTAACTGTAATTGGGTTTCCTCAATATTCGCCAAATGATACGCCATATATTAATACAGGGAAAATCATTCAGTCAAAAGTATTATTTGGACAACAAATCTGGCTATTAGATATACCCGTAATTCATGGTAATAGTGGTGGTCCTGTCGTCAATGAAAATAATGAAGTTATTGGTGTTGCAACGCGGGGGGCAGAAAAACATGACCAATCGACTAAGTTTCATGGCTTTATACCAATTTCGAGGCTAGTTGAATACCATACAACAGATACTTAACAAAGCATTTAAGAGTGATTCGCAACGCTTGGCGTTTTCGCTTCGCTCAAGTATAGCCAAGCGCCGCTCACACCTTAATGCGGCGTTAGGCATCTCGGAGATAAAATGTACGATATCGCAAAATTAGCTAAGAAAGAGGCAGAACTAAAGTCCAGCTTCCATGAACATTTTGTTGCCTTCTTTAAGAGCTTTGACTACACCGATATCTCGGAAACAAAAGTAAAAATTGTCGACGTCGACTGCCATGAAGATATCTCAAAGCTTATTTATGGCACTGGGCTGTATGTAATTTTTACTGACTACCAGTCAGATGAAAACCGATGCTCACTATGTGTCGATGGATTGAAAGCGATTTACCGTGGTCATGGTACAAGACTTAAGAAACGTGTAGAAAGTCATCTATATAATAATGTTTATAATGAAAATAGAGATCGAACTAATTATACCGTTTGTATGAAATTGAATGATCAAAATGGAATTAACATAAACGAAGATCCATTTCGGAAGTATCGCTGGAAAGTTATCACTCATAGTATGTCGGGAAGCAGTAAAACTATGCGAGAACAAGCTGAACAAGGCTTTGACTCAGTTTATGGTAGACCTTTAGGGTCCAATGCCTAACAAACTGTTTAAGAGTGATTCGCAACGCGTGGCATTTTCACTATGCGTTGCATTTAGTGTTTAAGGTGGTATGCGTCGGCATCGGTATTGCGTTGCTCACACCTTAACAGGGCGTTAGGTTTACGAGTTAACATGGGAAGTTAAAGTGGATAAAACTGAGTTGATAAAGCGACTTGAAGAGTTAGGTATAGGGCTAGAGCGTTTTACAGTCCAGTTAACCGACTACGTCCATAAATGGTCTGAAGCCTATGAGCTAATTGTCAGCGTGATTGCGCCTAGCTTGAGTGGCGTGACTATTTATCATATTGGTAGTACAGCGATTCCAGGCTCAATTGCAAAACCGATAATAGATATAGGTATCGCATATAATGACACTTTAACTTTGCAGCAAAACATTCTAGCGCTCGAATCTCTAGGCTTTACTTGCAAAGGAGAACGGGGAGTTGAAGGTCGTTGTTTCTTCACATATTACAACGACAACGAGCGCTTCGATTATATCCATGTTCATGCTTATAAGCACGGCGACTCAAAGTTAAGAAAACATATTCAATTTAGAGATGCTCACATTCAAAACCGAGAGTTGCTAATTGAGTACAATGCCCTCAAACAGGGCTTAGTTGCAAATGGCGTCAGTAGGCAAGATTATCCTGAGGCTAAAGCAGCTTATATTCAAAGAATACTGTCACTTACATCGTAAAATCATAAACCTAACAAACTGTTTAAGAGTGATTCGCGACGCGTGGCATTTTTACTATGCGTTGTGTTTGGTGTTTAAGGTGGTATGCGGGAGCTTCAGTATTGCGTTGCTCACACCTTAACAGGGCGTTATAAAGATTAGGAGACTTTCACGATAAATGGACTTAGTTGTTGAGTTACTAAAAACTGGTGATTACTGGATTGCGATTGTTGTAGTGATCGTAACTATTGCTATAAATGCTCCTAGAGTAACCGAGTACTACTTCTTACTTAGAAAAAATAGAATGGCTCAGATTTTGTCTGCTTTACAAGAACCGAGTGTTTCGGAAGAACTAAAGACTCATTTGAAAAATGAGCTCGATATTGAGTGTTTTAAAGGTATTCATGGTATCCGCGTTAGTCTCCCAATGTTAAAAGCAGTTTATGTACTTAATGAAAGGGTTGGGGCGACGGTCTCTTTCAGACATGTTTTGAAAACAGTCCAACTTTTACCTGATATTTCAGATGTAGAGCTTTTGTCGTACCGGATTAGATTAAATATCCTAGATAAGGTTATTGCTTCTTATAACCTGGTGTTTGGATTGCTCATAGCTGGCTTTGGGTTCATAACATTTTTACTATCGATTTACTCGATTGTTACTGGATTTGAGCCAAGTCTTCTTATTTCTGGTGTTATCTTCCTACCTTTAGGTTTTTACATGCTCAATGATGGTAGTGCCTTGAGAAGTGGCCCCCAAATTTCGGACATGACTTTAAGTGATTGATCTGT
>NZ_CAWMYL010000246.1:0-250501 GCF_963871815.1 Vibrio sp. L85 | reverse complement strand
GCTGTTGCTGTTGCTGTTGCTGTTGCTGTTGCTGTTGCTGTTGCTGTTTCAGTTTCTCCTCTACAACCGACAGGTTCTTTTTCGCAGCATCAAAGTCAGGTTTTTCTTTGATTAACTGTTCGTAGAGTTTTTCTGCATCTTCCAATTGCCCGTTTTGGGCAAGTGCGTTCGCAAGGTTATAACGCCCATTCAAACTTGGGTTATTTGAGAATGCTTCAATAGCGCTTTCATAGTCGCCCGCTTGATAACTTGCCGCGCCTTTCCAATTTGGATCGGTAAAGGTACTTTGCGCTTTCTCAAACTCACCTTGCTGGTAGAGCTGCTCACCTTTCTGGTTTTGGTTTAGGAAGGCATTTGCTTCTGCTTTCGGCGTCCAAGTCATCGGCAATACTGTTGCGATGAGTACCCAAATCATGCCGCGTCGAAAGAGCTGAGCGGCAGGAAAAAGCAACAAAGGTAGCAACCAGAAACCACCATTCAAGCGAGAATCGGTTTTGACATCGTCACTTTGTTTTGCACCTAGACTGTGGCTAGCGTTGTTGGTAAAGGCTGCGATGTTCTCAACATCACGGTTATTGTGCTGAATTGGCACAAACAGTCCGCCGGTTTCCTTTGCTAGCTTTTGCAAGTTTTTTAGGTTTGTTTTGGCTACCACAGTATTACCTTGTCGGTTCTTCATTAATGAACCGTCAGGCAAGGCAATAGGCGCACCTGTTGCTGTGCCGATAGCGAGTACTGACACACGAATGTTTTTGCCGTTAAGCAATGCCAATGAGCGAGAAAGCTCAGTGTCATCTAAGTCGTCCGCTAATAGAACGATATCACCTTGACTCACGCCTGCTTGAGTGAACTGGTTCACTGCTGTTTCAATTGCTGATGGTAAGTTAGAGCCTTGGTAGGGCATTAACTCAGGAGACAAGTTTTCGATAATACCTGCAAGTGTGCTGGAGTCTGTCGTGAGTGGACTAAGTGTATAAGCGTCACCAGCGTAGGCGACCAAACCAGTGGAGCCTTCTTTCCATTTCGGCATTAAATCCAGTGCCTTATAGCGCGTTTGTGACAGTCGATTTGGCTTCACGTCCGTTGCGTACATAGAGCGTGACATGTCCAGAACTAGCACTCGATTTTGGCTCAACTCAAAGCTTGGGCGAGTGTTGGTTTGCCAACTAGGACCTGCCAAGGCGATACATGCTACTGCCCAAGCCACTCCCCATACTGCAAAGTAATGTTTGGTTTTGACTGAATGACCAAGCATCTTTGCTAAATGAGGAGCAATTAATGATGACTTTTTCGTTCTGTACTGACTATTAAGGGCAAGCGCGACAGGAACGACGAGCAAGCCTAGCAACCAATATGGGTGTAAGAAAGTAAACTCAGCCATGTTTTCTCCTTACTACAAACAAGAACACGGAAAGTGCAAGTGCTGCGCCTAGTGGATAAGAGAACCATTCCGACTGAGGACGCCAGGTTTGGGTTTCACTAGAGACTGGTTCTAGTTGGTTAATGGTGTCGTAGATCTTTTCAAGTTCTTTAGCATTACGCGCTCGGAAGTACTGACCACCTGTCATTTCTGCGATCTTTGTAAGTGTCTGCTCATCAAGATCTGAAGCCGTATTTACTTTGCGCGTCATGAAGAAGTCTTTCACCATCATTTCGCCAGCACCTACGCCAACGGTGTAAATAGTGGCATTGTATTTTTTGGCAATCTTAGCCGCTTCGATAGGATCGAGAACTCCCGATGTGTTGCTCCCGTCACTAAGCAAGATCATGACACGTTGTGGCGCATCACTATCGACAAAGGTTTTTGTTCCTAGACCGATACCATCACCAATCGCGGTGCTATTGCCCACCAAACCAATTACGGTTTGGTTGATTTGTTGCATCACGGTTTTGCGATCTGCGGTCAAAGGCGTTTGTAGATAAGCGTGGTCACCGAATAAAACCACACCTAAACGATCACCTTGGCGCTTTGCTACGAAGTCGGATAAGACTTTTTTGACTGCGGTTAGGCGGTCGATGTATTCGCCATTGTAGTTCATGTCTTCTTTCTGCATTGAGCCAGATAAGTCGACCACTAACATCATATCGCGGTACTTGGGTTGGAAGTCGACCGGATCGCCATACCAAACGGGGCGAGCACAGGCGATGACCAATAGAGCCCATACTCCAACAGACAGGGCTTTTTGTACCAGTTGCTTTGGTTTACTGTTGTGCTGATTATCTGGCAAATACGCCAGTTTAATTTCAGCTTGTTGAGTCTCTTCAGGGAAGAACTTAAAAATTATCCAAGGTAGGGGCAGTAATAGCAGTGCCCACCACCAGACAAACTCAATGTTCATCCACTGAGAAAGGCTCGAAACGAGAGTTGCCTCAGTCACGAGTTTTTGCCTTTTTCTTTGGCGGCAATGCGGTCGAAATCCAGAAAGTGCAATCATCAATCAAATCCTGATGTTGCTCTTGACCAGATTTTTGATACAGCGCCGCTTGCCACTGTTGTTGTTTGTCGACGAATCGAGTTTCTTTGGTGTAACTATCAAGAAACTCGTACCAAGCAGAGCCTGTTAATGGCGCGATGTCTTCACGAGGGAAGTAACTCAAAGCTGCTTGACGAAGAACCTCTAATGCAGAAGAAGGCGTATGTGGTGTTATTGGGTTGGTTAACAGTTTCAATGCGGTCTTCTTTGCAACAAGACGCTTTGAACGCCACCTTAAGTACAATGCGACAATTAAGATGGAAAGAATTACACCGCCCAAAACAGCCCACCATCCCCAAGCGAGTGGGAACCAATCAGGTGCATTAGGTAGGATCAAAGGTTCAAGGTTTAGGCTTTGGTTATTCGTTGTCATTATTACTACTGCTTGAATGATTTGTATGTTGTTGCTGTTATTAGCTTAATTGCTGAACCAGCGGTAACCCGCTCGATAGGCTATTAAACGGAATTGCCATGGAATGACATTGTTGTTTGATTGCTTGCTGATGTTTGACAAAGTGAGACTCTAATTCCTTACGTTGTCCCTTTGAGCCGAAGTTAAACCATTGACTACGGTGTCCATCAGACGCTTTTGCTTGTCCTCTAAAGTCAGTTTCGCCTCGCTCTAGAGGATCATAAAACTGCACTACACGAACACTGTTGTGTTGTTTTAACCGGCGTAGTTGAACCAACTCTTTCTCTTCAACTTGAGCAAAATCACTCAGCAGAATCAGTTCACTGCCTTTCGGAGTGAGGTTGTGCAGCGTTTCAATTGCACTCATGTATGGCAACGTGCGTGTGCTGGCAGCTTGTTGATTTGTAAGTAATTGATTGTGAGTGTTCACTATCGCGTCAAGAATTCTCAGCCCTTGCTTTTGTAAAGAGGAAGGGCGGAACTCAATGCACTGGGAACCATCATCAATCACCGCGCCAATGCGGTCTTTCTTGGCTAATGTTAGCCAAATCAAGACGCTAGCGAAGTGCGCCAGTTGAACCGATTTCAACACGTATTGCGATCCGAAGTGCATACTAGGACTCAAGTCGATGTACAAAATCACCGCTTGTTCTTTGTCTTCAGCAAACAACTTGGTGTGCGCTTTTCCCGTTCGAGCAGTAACTCGCCAATCGATGCTGCGGATATCATCACCCGCTTGGTATTGGCGCACTTCCATAAAGTCCATACCACGACCTTTTTGACGGCTGGTATGATTACCACTCATTTGTGACCAAATACTCTGGGCTGGTGGCAACCAACGAACCGATTGAGTGCGATATTGAAGCAGCTCTTCTAGGGTCAATGTCACCCCATTCGCATGAGGTGGCAATGTATATGATGCAGACATGTCACCTACCTACGTTATGCGCTACCTACAAGGCTAAGAAGTTTGTCGATAACCTGATTCGCTGTAATGCCTTCTGCTTGAGCGTGGTAGCTAAGTAGAAGACGGTGGCGTAGCACAGGGTAGGCCATGGCTTGAACATCTTCTGGTGAGACGAAGTCACGACCTGCTAGCCATGCATGAGCGCGAGCACAACGGTCAAGGGCGATTGTCGCGCGTGGGCTCACCCCCATAGACAACCATTTTGCTAATTCTGAGTCGTAGTCACTTGGCTGTCGAGTTGCCATAACAAGACGAACGATGTATTGCTCAATCGCATCTGCCATATGGATATTGAGTACTTCTTTACGCGCAGTGAAGATGTCTTCTTGACTTAAGCTTGGACGCTCAACCGTTGCTTCACCTTTTGCCTCCCCACGATTGATGCGCAAGATCGCCAGTTCATGCTCTGCATCTGGGTAATCTACATCAAGGTGCAACAAGAAGCGGTCGAGCTGCGCTTCTGGAAGTGGGTAAGTACCTTCTTGTTCAATCGGGTTTTGTGTCGCCATCACCAAAAATAGCTCTGGTAGGGCATAGGTGTTTCTTCCCGCTGTCACTTGCTTCTCAGCCATTGCTTCAAGCATCGCAGCTTGCACTTTAGCCGGCGCACGGTTGATCTCATCGGCAAGGATCAATGAGTTGAAAATTGGACCAGACTGGAAGGTAAACTCGCCTGTTTCTGGACGGAAGATATCGGTGCCCGTCAAGTCTGCTGGCAGTAAGTCAGGTGTGAACTGAATTCGGTGGAAATCACCTTCTACACAATCCGACAGAGACTTAACCGCACGAGTCTTAGCCAATCCTGGAGGACCTTCAACCAAGATGTGCCCATCGGCAAGTAGAGCAATAAGAAGCTGTTTAACGAGATCATGCTGACCAATGATCTGAGACTCTAAGTAGCTTTGAAGAGTTTCGAAGTTTGTTTTGTGCATTTTTTGGACTCTCTGGGTATCCATATGATTCTTGTTTTGAGTATTGGTCACTTTCTCAAGGGGAAAAGTTCCAGTACGTCCGCGTAATTTATCTTTTCAATATTGGGGCGAGTAAAGTGATTGCAAGCCATTGAAAAGCGTGAATTACCTTACTCGACAGTCTGTTACATCACATTTGCATAATTTTGTGAGAATTTTCTCTAGTTTTGTAGGGGGAGGTCGATATAGATTTCATGCCGTGCATACCAAGGTTATATGCACCTAGTTTTACTCTGTTCAGAATGCAGATAATAAGTGATTCTTTTAAAGGTCCAGATATGTTGAAACTTAATTCCCTGAGTATCAAACAGAAGGTTGTCATCGGTATTACTTTTGCCGTTCTTGCTTCTACAATTATTGTCGGTGTGATGGCTCAGCGCCATGCACGTGAGGTGCTAAGTCACCGCTTAATCGACATTGAGCTGCCTGCTATGTTGCAGCAAATTAATACTGAAATTGACCGCGAAGTTGTACAGATGCAACAAGCGGCAAAACAACTTGCTACTAATGAATTTGTCGTTGAAGCCCTATCAACGACAGACCGTAACCCATCAGTAGAAGCACAACTTGTTCAACAGCTTAACAATGTTAAATCCCAATATCAGTTGAACGACGCTTCCGTTGCGAACCGACAAACGGCTTACTACTGGAACCAAAATGGTTTCCTGCGTCAACTTAACCACTCACAAGACGCATGGTTCTTTGGTTTTACTTCTTCTGGTCAAGATACGTCAGTTAGCGTATTTCAAGAAGCGAATGGCGACGTGAAAATGTTTGCCAACTACCAAGACGTAAACGGTATTTCGATGTCTGGTCTGTCTAAGTCGATGGATGACATGGTATCGCTACTTAATGGATTTAAAATTGAGAAAACGGGTTATGTGTTCCTAACAAATAGTAAAGGTGACATCCAAATCCATCGCCAACAAGGTAAGAACAAAACATCTATTAATCAATTGTTCGGCGGCGCAGCATCTCAATTGCTAAATAAAGGTCACTTTAATCTAGTTACGACTGAGTTCGAAGGGCAAGACATGTTTGTGTCGAGCCTATACGTGCCGTCAATGGACTGGTTTGTTGTTGGTGTGGTTCCTGTGAATGAAGTGTTTGCTGATCTAGATGCAACCGCAGAGAAAATGTTGTTCACAACAGCAATCGTGGCGCTGATCTTCATTGCGATGGGTGTTCTACTTGCCAACAGCATTACTAACCCAATTCGTCAAATCGCTGACCGCTTCACTGACCTCGGTGAAGGTGAGGGTGATCTTGCTCAGCGTATTGAAATCAAAGGTAACGATGAAATCGCTCAGCTATCAAAAGGCTTTAACGGCTTTATTGAGAAGATCCACGCTACCATGAAAGAAGTATCACTAACTAGTGGTGCGCTAAGCCAAGCAGCAGACAGTGTTTCAAGTAAGGCAACATCTACGCACGATAATAGCCAAGAGCAACGCGACCAAACTATTCAGGTAGTAACAGCGATCAACCAAATGGGTGCGACGATCAGTGAGATCGCATCTAATGCGGCAACAGCGGCAGATACGGCAAACCAAGCGTCTGATAACACCCAAACAGGCCGTCAAGTCGTAACGCAAGCAAAAGAAGTGATCAGTCGCCTTGCTGGTGATGTGGAAACCACAAGCATGGTGGTCACTCAACTTGCGACAACGACCAAAGACATTGGCTCAATTTTGGATGTGATTCGTGATATCTCTGAGCAAACCAACTTACTTGCACTTAACGCTGCAATCGAAGCTGCGCGTGCGGGTGAGCAAGGTCGAGGCTTTGCTGTGGTAGCGGATGAAGTGCGTAATCTTGCGTCACGTACTGCTGATTCTACTGAAGAGATCCAGAAGATGATTAACCAACTTCAAAGTGATGCTCAAGATGCTGTGACAGCAATGGAAGCGGGTAAAGCGGTAACGTTTGAAGGTGTGGCATCAACAGATGAAGCCGTGGATGTTCTGATGAATATCTCTGAGCGTATCGCCGATATTTCAGATCGAAATACGCAAGTCGCGACGGCAACAGAAGAGCAATCAACCGTTGTACATACCATCAACCAGAACATTGAAGAAATTAACGCTATCAATGAAATGACCACTGCGACGGCAGAAGAGTTGGCTGGCGCAAGTCGAGATCTACAAGAACTGTCATCTCGCTTGGATAAGATGGTTGGTAGCTTCAAGCTCTAGAGTTGGATAGAATAGACCTAGTTTACAAGTTTAACGACTCGATATTTAGGTAAGTACTATGAATGATTTCGAAAAAGAACTAGAACTGATCTCACAAGAAGCCGGTGACGAGCCTGAAGTGAAGCTACCATCTCTTGAAGAACAACAAGAAATCGTAGCGGAACTGAAGAAGCTAGAAGCTGAAGGAAAGCTGACACCAGAGGTTCTTGAGCAATACTTTGGTAAGTTCAATCAGAAAAATTCAGTGCCAGTTCACTAATAAAGAGGGAGTTTTATACTCCCTTTTTTAATACCCGCCATTTAACTCACCCTATTAATCTATTTATTAATCAACAGATTAATCCTTGTTACTACTTTTTTTCATACTTGACAATACTCCCGCTGTACCTAAATCTATTGCTTATTTCAATCAAAATGATTAAGGACTGCAAACGAGATGGAGCACAAAGATATAAGGAACGTAATTTTAATTACTGAGGATAGCTTGCAGTCTTCATTGTTGAGAGATGTTCTTGAAACCAAACTCGGTATTAATGTCTTTCTGATAGCCCCTGAAAAGCTCACCAAGCACACAATTCCATTGGAAGCAGTCTCCGCTATATTACTCGATTATAGTGTTATGACTGATGAAGTCTTCTCTCGTTACATGGAGTTTAAAAAAGCAGAGCTAAAAGATGCCATTGAAGTTCTGTTAAATTGTGACAAATCGATTTCAACGGAAGAGCTATTTGTATGGCAGACACTCGCGGGTATCTTCTACACATCGGACGATATCAGCACATTACAGGCTGGAATTGGCAAAGTATTACAGGGTGACATGTGGTTTAGCCGTAAGTTTTCTCAGCAATACATCACCCATCTGCGCAGACATAGCAGACCAGTTAATAAGAGCGTGTCCGCAATTTTGACCAAAAGAGAGCAACAAATCATCACCTTCCTTTCTATGGGGGCTTCGAATCAACAGATCGCTGAGCAACTATTTGTGAGCGAAAATACTGTTAAGACTCACCTCCACAATATTTTCAAGAAGATTGATGTAAAAAACAGAGTGCAAGCATTAATTTGGGCTAAAGAAAACATTTCAGGTTTATCGATTGCCGTATAAAACTTATAGGGATTCCCCTTTCTAGCCTTAGTTTGCGAGTCAGATCTTATATAGATATTTGATATGTAAAAAGTGTTTCTTTTATGAGAAACACTTTTTTTGTTTATGATTTTAACGAAATTGCAATTCAAAAAAGTAGGAAATAAACATACTCTAGCGACTAGCACTTAGATATGAGACCAAGTGCTTATTAATAATTATTAAATTTAGAATGATACGTTAGTGAAAGTATGAGAAACATTATGGAAAACAATAAGGATAAGCCTGAAATCCTAATGATCACTCAGCAAAGTTTACAGAGTGAAAACTTCAAGGAGATGCTTTCTAAGAATACCGAAACCAAGATTACGATTATTGATAACAAGAATCCTAGTTACCACGAACTTATTCCAGAGAAGTATTTTCTACTTGTTGACTTTTCTATAGATACTCCTTCTGAAACTTTAGATTATTTAAAAAATAATGAAAAAGTACTAGGAACAATAATGCTTAACCTTGGGCATGAGCTTCAAATAGAAGAGTTGGCTGCGTGGCCTTTCGTGAAAGGGATTTTTGGTCCCAATGATTCTATGAACAAGTTATGTCAGGGCTTAGAGGCAATTATAAAAGGCGAAAACTGGTTATCACGTCGACTGTTAGAACAGTTACTTACTTATTACAAAGATAAGGAAGTGAATCGAATTATTGAGCCAGCTATAGAAGTGGAGTTAACCCGACGAGAAATACAAGTGCTACAGATTTTGAAAGAAGGTGGCTCAAATATGGAAATTGCCGATTCTTTATTTATCAGTGAACATACAATTAAATCTCATCTTTATAACATTTTTAGAAAAATTGAAGTAAAGAATCGAACCCAAGCAACAAGTTGGGCAAAAAGAAATCTTTAGTACTACTAGTAACTCTTTGTATTGGATAAAGAATATTGAAGAAAGTATGAGTTAATATTTTTTTGATAATTGAGTCAGCTTTAAATCTCATCCCATATTCAAACTCGCTCCTTTGAGGTTATTTATTAGACTTTTTATGTCTGAAATTGAGTCGTAGTCCAGACGTGAAAAGGTCTATTCAAAAATAAAGCCAAGAGGGAACAATAATGAGTATAAATCATACGCACAACGGTGATTCAGGTGACAACCATAAAACTGACTTTGATGGCGGCAACGACATCTTTGTTGGATTTGGTGGCAATGACTCCTTTGTTGCGGGCGGCGGCAATGACTACGTCGTAGGTGGCGCGGGAGACGATCGTCTTATTGGCGGTGCCGGAGATGATATTTTGAAGGCTGGTGAAGGCAATGATTACTTGGGCGGAGGTACAGGTAATGACAAATTGCTAGGGCTATTAGGTGACAACAAGCTTAACGGTGGTGTCGGTGACGATACGCTTCTATCTGGTTCAGGTGACAATGTGCTGATCGGTGGTACTGGCGCAGATAAGTTTATCTTCACAGATAAGTTTGGTGGTCATGGTGAGGCGAAGGTCGTTGATTTCACTATTGGTGAAGATTCACTTCATATCGTCAGTGATTCAGTAACATCATATGAAGATCTGACGTTTACTTACGATGCGAACGGCAGCGCAGTGTTCACGGACGGTGCAGACTTAACTGTGAAACTAATTGGCGTCACGCAAGAAGATATCGAGTCATACGGAAGCGACTTATTCATTATCTAAGTCATTCTATTGGGCGCTAGATTACTAGCGCCCACGTATCAACATATGTGGATGTAATCGTGCAAAATACGGTTTTCAAAGAAGTTAAACAGAAACTGTGCACGCTCACAGGTTTGCTGATTGGCTTTAGTTTATTTATAAATTTATTAGTACTTTCAATCCCTTTGTACATGTTGCAGGTGTACAATCGTGTAATCTCTTCCTATTCCATTGATACGCTTTTCTTATTAACGGTTATCGTACTTGCAGCGCTACTAACCATGTCGTTTATCGATATTGCTCGCGCTCAAATGAGTAAATCCTTCGGTTATTGGATAGATTCAAAACTGTCGGTATTTATGCTTAAACGCAGTATTCAATACCAAGCCCACACGGGTAAAAGCTACACCTCTCAAGTGCTGAGAGACATTCAAAACATCAAAAGCTTTTTAAGTAGCCAAGCGCCATACCCTTTACTTGATGCTCCTTGGACCCCCGTTTTCATTTTATTCGTTTATCTGCTGCACCCTATGTTGGGTCACATAGCCCTAGGTGGCTCTATTGTGCTGTTTAGTTTGGGGTTAATTAATGAGCTTGTGACACGCAAAACCTTACAAGAGAGTGAAGTTCGTTCGATTTCCCATATCAATCAAGCAGAAGTCGTGACTCAAAACTCAAACTCAATCATTGCGATGGGCATGATGAACGCCTTTTTAGAGCGTTGGTATTCTAGAGTGAATGAATCCAACCAGTTGGAGCAGCGTGTGGTGGGTAAATCGATCTACCTTGCTAATTTCTCCAAGTTTGTTCGAGGCTCATTACAAATTTGTTTGTTAGGTGGCGGCGCATGGTTGGTAATCCAGCATGAGATCACTGCAGGCGCGATGATTGCGAGCTCAATTTTAATGAGTCGAGCACTATCACCGATGGAGCAAGCGATCGGCACTTGGCGCAGTGCAATGTCGGCAAAAAACGCTTACAGCCGTCTGTTTGAAATAGACAAGATTGTCAAACACGATGAGTCTGATATGCCTTTGCCTCGACCTAAGGGGCACTTCGAATTGACAGGTTTAGCCTACCGCCACCCTGGTGCAACGGAGCCAGTTTTGTCTGCCATTACGCTGTCTATCCCTCCCGGTGTGTCTGTTGGCGTAATTGGTCCTTCAGGCACTGGTAAATCGACCTTTGCTAGATTGCTCCTTGGTAATATCAAGCCTCTTGCGGGCAAAGTGACGTTAGATGGCATGGAAGTCTCTACATGGGCTTCTGAAGATCGGGGAGCACATTTCGGTTACTTAGCACAAGAAGTGGAATTGTTTCCTGGGACTATTCGGGAAAATATTGCGCGTTTCAAAGACGAAGACCCCGCTAAAGTGATTCAAGCCGCTCAGCTAGCTGGTTGTCATGAGCTCATACTAAAGAAAAACAAAGGCTATGATTTCATGGTCGGTGAAAACGGACGAGGTTTATCGGGTGGAGAACGCCAACGAATTGCTTTAGCCAGAGCCGTTTATGGTGACCCTTCGGTCGTTGTATTTGATGAAGCAAACGCAAACTTAGACGGAGAGGGGGAAGCGGCGTACCAACGCTTGATTGCTCACCTTAAATCCCAAGGTTCTACCGTGATTGTGATTGCCCATAACCCAAGCACGTTAAGGCAAATGGACCGATTGCTCTACTTGGCTGAGGGGCGCGTGAAGCTGTATGGAGCGAGAGATGAAGTTCTTAAGCGTTTAATGGGTGAAGAGAGAACAGATATACCGAGGGTGCGAAATGAGCAATCAACTGCCAACCGTTAACGAATTAGCTGCTGAAAAGGTGGTGCGCTTTATGCCATCTTCGGAGCTTCGTTTAAAAGGTCCCATTTTGCTTGGCGTACTTACACTATCGCTATTTTTAGGTGGGCTTGGTTATTGGGCGGCGACGTCTAAGCTTGAGAGTGCAGCTATTGCTTATGGTGATCTTTCTGTATTGAGCAAACGACAAGAGATCCAACATCTAGAGGGGGGCATTATTGATAAGCTCTACGTTCAAGAAGGCGACTTGGTTGAAAAAGGGCAATTACTTATTCAGCTCTCGCAGCGTCAAGCTAACGCTAAGCTGGACTCTGTTGGCGGTCAGTACATCCACACTATCGCAAAAGAAAATCGTCTCAATGCAGAGTTGGATGAGCTTCCAGAGATTGTTTGGTCGCAAGATCTAACAATGTTCGTGAACAGTGAGATTGTTGCCGAAGCAAAGTCTGTTCAAAACAAGATTTTTGAGGCAAGAAAACGCTTTTTTAACAGTAAGTTAAACATCATTGCGCAGAGTGTTTCCGGCGCGAGTTTGGAATTGGATAACCTTAAGGAAACCAAAGTAATTGAGAGGGAGCGCCTCAAATTTATCGAAGAGGAAATTGCGAGCAATCAAGCTTTGGTACAGAAAGGGTTTTCAGGTAAGTCAGCTTTATTACAGCTAAAGCGCCTTGCTGCAGAAGTACGAAGCACCTTAAGTCAGCTTGATCGCCAGTCTCTCACCGTCAGCAAGCGTTTGGATGAGAACCAAGCTAAAGTTGAAGAGCTAAAACTTGAACGGCTCAATGAAATCGTAGAAGAGTTGCGTAACACTAAGAAAGAGATCGTTTCAATTCGTGAGGAGTACCGTTCGGCGAAAGACGTCGTTGCGCGTACTGCCATTGTTGCACCAATCTCTGGCAGAGTGGTCAATATGCAAGTATTTACCGAGCAAGGTGTTATCGGCTCTGGTGAAACCTTATTGGAATTGGTTCCTCAAGACGATAAGTTGTTGGTGGAAGCTCGAGTAAGCCCTCAAGATATTGATTTGATCAGTCCAGGGCAACATGCTCAAGTGCGTTTAACGGCTTTAAATGCAAGAACACTTGCACCGCTAGATGGCACAGTATTAACCGTCTCTGCTGATAAATTATCTGAGCAGAATCAAGATGACTTTTATCTCGCTCGTATTGCGCTGTCTCAAGACGATGTTGCGAAGCATAGGCTGACATCTGGTATGAATGCAGAAGTGTTGATTCTGTCTGAACCGAGAACACCCCTAAGTTATTTGGTTAAACCATTAACGGAGAGTATGAATCGCGCATTCCGAGAAGATTGATGGATAGCTTCTGTTTGAAATCTCATCACAGTGTTTACACAAATAAATAATCCACTACGCCAGTCACATTTTGCGACGTTGTGATGTGCTTTGATGCGCTTTTATTTTGGTGAGATGAACGATGAGAACAGAAAAAGAAAAAATGCTGGCAGGCGAGCCATACGATGCTTGGGACCAAGAGCTCTACCAAGCGCGAATTGAATGCCGAAAGGTTCTGCAAAAGATTAACAACAGCATTCCTGATACGGATGAATGGCGAAATGCG
The DNA here is from genome assembly GCF_963871815.1 of Vibrio sp. L85. Taxonomy (NCBI): domain Bacteria; kingdom Pseudomonadati; phylum Pseudomonadota; class Gammaproteobacteria; order Vibrionales; family Vibrionaceae; genus Vibrio; species Vibrio sp. L85. Next base: position 237,344 of record NZ_CAWMYL010000246.1, on the reverse strand, counting down.
ATTGATGAATTGATCCCTGATTCTGAAGGGGCGTACCTTGAACCGCCATTTCGGTGCGACTACGGCTCAAACATTAAAGTGGGTAAAAACTTCTATGCCAACTTCAATTGCGTGGTGTTAGATGTCGCGGAAGTCCACATTGGGGACAATGTTTTGTTTGCTCCTAATGTGCAAATTTACACTGCGGGTCACCCTCTCGATGTCAGAGGACGCGTGGAAGAAGGCGTTGAATTTGGCACGCCAATTACGATTGGTGACAATGTATGGCTGGGGGGCGGTGTGATTGTTTGCCCTGGTGTCACTATCGGTGAGAATTCTGTTATTGGGGCGGGTAGTGTCGTGACAAAGGATGTCCCAGCGAATGTTGTAGCCGCTGGTAACCCATGCAAAGTAATTCGTTCTATTGAGCAGTAAAAGGCGAGGTAAATAAACTAAAAAGCGCAAATAGACAAAAAGTACAAATAAACAAAAAGCCGACTCTGAGTCGGCTTTTTTGGGGTTCTCATTCTGAGTTCAAATAGACACTCGAGGTCTAAAGCATACTGGAATGTACTTGTTGACCTTGTTCGGTCAGTGAATAAATACGACCGTCTTCCTTGATCACCAAACCACTATTGACCAACTGTTTTAAGTGGAAATTAAACTTGGTGTGATCCTCAATACCCACCACTCGACATAGATCCATAAACTTCATTTTACGATGGATTTTAAGTTGCTTGATTACCGAGCGGCGAATTGGATTGGATAACGCACTAAAGATTTGGTCATGCTTTCTTTCATCAAGAGGGGATTTTGGTGAGCGTTCAGCATGGACGCGCTTTAAGGTGACCGATAGTGCAGCGAGGTTAAAAGGCTTAGTGAGAAACTCATCTGCCCCTTTTTTCATAGCGTCGACAGCAACGTCAACAGTAGCAAATGCCGTTGTGATGATAATACCAATGTTGGGATGTTGACGTCTTAAAGTGGAGAGAGCTTCAATACCTGTCATCCCAGTCATCACCACGTCGAATAGCGCTAAGTCAAAATGTTGCTCGCTAGCAATATCTAACGCATCCTCTGCATTATCACATGCGATGACTTCAAACGATTCCAAGGTTAATGCCTCAACGAGGACCTCTCTCAATTCTACATCGTCTTCTGCAAGTAAGAGTTTTAATGTCATTCAATGTTCCTTGGTAAGCGGATTTCAACTGTTAAGCCTGTTACCTGATCACTCTTCTTCGAGTTCCTCAAGTTTAGCTCGCCACCGTGTTGTAAGATAATTTGATTACTGATAGCCAGTCCCATTCCCGTACCTTCTCCCCGAGGTTTTGTGGTGTAGAACGGCGTCTTTGCTTTGGCGATTTTGTCTTGTGGCATCCCTGTTCCCCAATCCGAAATTGAGAGTGTTGCTACGAGTTTGTCTTGATAAGTTTCGATATAAATCTGTTTATGTTCTTGGCTTGCATCGATAGCGTTGCCGATGAGGTTTGTTACCACTTCTTCTAACTGGCCCGCATCGCCTCGCACACTCAATTTATCGTCTAGTGATGTACTGACAATAAAGCCTTCTAGGCGGTATTGATTGAGAGACAAAGCATGTTCCACAACCTCTTTGAGCGAAACCACCTCACGTCGTATTGGCTTATGGTGAGCGTAGTTAAGTACTTCGTGGCTGATCTCTGCTGCGCGCTCAAGACCCTGCCGAATTCGAGCCAGTTGTCGATGAGTTGCTTCGTTATCCGGCAGCTGCTTTTCCAATAAATCGCAGCTCATGGTTGCGCTGGAGAGTGGTGTTTTAATCTCATGTGCAACCGCTGAGGTCAGTTCACCAAGTTCTTTTAATTTAGCGTCTTGTTGAGAGAGTTGGATATGACTTTCAAGCTGCTTGTTCTTTTCATCGTCAAATACTCTGAGGGCAATCCAAAGAGTGCACAAGATAGAGAGCGCACACACCATTCTAACGATCAGCACCCAAAGTCCTAAATCGACCGTCAGCGCGCCTGCGGCAATGCCATAAGCAACGAGAGAAAGCCCCGTCAGCTTAAAAGGCAGTGAAGCGCCATGACCTTCTTTTTCAAGAATATTGGCGTAGCTCATCATGGCTAGGCCAGAGATGACTCCAGAGCCTAAACCAAAAATCCAGCGTACTTGGTTAGCGGTGTTATGGACATAAATGGCGTATTCTTTGTTGCCGAAGCGGTAAACCAAGCTAACGATAAATAGAGTCAGAACCGCAATCGCGGCGTATTTGATGTACTTGACCTTCTTCCAACTGGTCAGATCTAGCATCTTCCAAGCGAAAGCCCCAAGAGCAATGAATGAGAACAAGAGCTTAAATACTTTGAAAGTCTCTATGCCTTTAGTCAGGGTAAATTCGTGTTCATACATCACCAAGTAAAGTTCGGACCATTCATGGAAGCCGTGGATGAAACCAAATAAAGCCAGAATGGGCAGAGCAGAAGCAATAGCAATGCGACTTTTGCGTAGATCTCGAAACAGAATCGCAAAAAAGATGGCGAAGAAAGCTAAGCCATAGAAGAGGTAAATTTTGAAGATGAGTAACATATCCATCATTTGAGTCTAAAGGACTCCTTACCCTTCATCAATATTTAAAATTTGCAATCTTATTATTTTGCATTGCATACATATTTCCTTAGAAACGTCCCTATCTATATAGATTTCATATGATGTTTGTGAATTTTTCTTATCATAAATTATTTGCGGGAGATAATTGTTATTCACACTGAGCTGTTTAACTTATTTCTTTAATAAAACTGTCATATTAAATTTTTAATCTCAACGCGTCGATTGATTAGTACCGATTGACTGTTTATTTATTTCAATACCTAGTTTTACTTGAACACTAAAACTAACAGGGCTAATTAAATATTGGTTTTTAATTAGCCCAAATTTCTCACTAAATTATATCGGAGATATATTGTGAAATTTATGAAATCAGCTCTAGTGTCTTCAGTTCTGGTTGCAGCATCATTTGGCGTTGCTGCTAAAACAACGATCAACGGCGCTGGTGCGACATTCCCTCATCCAATTTATGCGAAATGGGCTGAGCAATACCAGAAGGAAACGGGTGTTCAGATTAATTACCAAGCTATTGGTTCTGGTGGTGGTATTCGCCAGATTACAGCAAACACAGTGGACTTTGGTGCGACTGACGCGCCACTGACTATCGAGGAGCTGAACAAAGAGGGCATGATTCAGTTTCCAATGGTGATGGGGGCTATTGTTCCTGTAGTGAACATTCCTGGTATTGATGCTGGAGAGGTGAAACTAACAGGTAAAGTTCTCGCAGATATTTTCCTTGGTAACATCAAAAACTGGAATGACCCTGCGATTGTCGCACTCAATAAAGATGTCGACCTACCTAATCAACCTATCTATGTTGTCCACCGTTCAGATGGTTCTGGCACCACCTACAATTTTACGGACTACCTCGACCGTGTAAGCCCCGAATGGCATAAGTCTATTGGTGTTGGCAAAGACATTACATGGCCGAAAAAAGCAACAACCATTGGCGGGAACGGCAATGCCGGTGTAGCAAACTTTGTTAACCGTACCCGAGGAGCCATTGGGTATGTAGAGTATGCGTTTGCTAAGCAAAATGATCTCGCCTATACACAAATGCAATCTAAAGATGGCAAGTTTCTAAACCCAGGCATGGACACTTTCCAATCTGCAGCTGCCAATGCTGATTGGGATAATGCTCCGGGTTACCACTTATTGTTAAACGACCAACCGGGTGCAAACTCATGGCCAATGACAGCAGCGACGTTTATTCTTATGCATAAAGAGCAGGCGGATGCGAACAAAGCGAAAGAAATCGTGAAATTCTTTGAATGGAGCTATAAGCAAGGTCAACTTGCAGAAGAGTTGGATTACATCCCAATGCCAAATAAAGTCGTTAACATGGTTAATGAGACTTGGAAAGAGGGTTTGAAATCTAACGGTCACACGATTATTCAATAATTAATCAAGTAGCCTGATAAGTAATATATTTGTCAGGCTACTATATAAAATATTATGACTACTTTAGCTATTAAAAGTAAAGTGAACGGCGATTCGGTTTTTAATAAGCTGAGCTTTGCTAGTGCTTTATTAATTTTCGTAACTTTAATTGGTATTTTATTATCTCTTATTGAAGGTGGTTGGCCAGCCTTTAAGGAATTTGGCCCAGGCTTCATTTTTAGAGATATTTGGGATCCCATTAACGGTCAATTTGGCGCTGCCTCAGCAATTTATGGCACGCTGGTTACTTCTTTCATCGCTATTGTTATTGCTGCACCGATTGCGTTAGGTACGGCGGTGTTCCTTGCTGAGTTAGCTCCTAAATGGTTGAGTCAACCAGTAAGTAAAGCCATTGAACTGCTTGCTGCTGTACCAAGTATCATCTACGGCATGTGGGGACTGTTTGTCTTCGTTCCTTGGTTTTCTGAAGGTTTCCAAATGTGGACCGGTGTGCATTTGGTCGATATCCCTTTGGTAGGTGGTTGGTTTAATGGTCCGCCGATTGGGATAGGCTTATTGGCGGCGGGGATCATCTTGTCATTTATGATTCTGCCTATCATGACTTCTTTAACGCGTGACGCATTGAAATCCATTCCGGATGTCCTCCGTGAAGCGGCATATGGAACGGGAGCGACACCATTTGAAGTCGTCACCAAGGTGCTTATCCCTAAAGTTAAGAATGCAACAGTGAGTGCTGGCATTTTAGGTCTCGGTCGCGCTCTCGGTGAAACCATGGCTGTCGCCTTTGTTATTGGTGGTGCGAGCCGTATTGAATTTTCATTCTTTATGCCAGCAAGCTCCATTTCTTCGACGATTGCTCAGCAATTTAACGAGGCAACAGATCCAATCCATATCGCATCGTTAATTGGTCTGGGAGTGGTGTTGTTTCTTATCACTTTCTTTGTGATGGGTTTTGCTCGTCGTTTGTTAAGGAAGTCATCATGAATAGCAGAAAATTAAAGAACTTTAGCTTTCTAACATTTTGCACTTTGTCGGCAGCGTTCGGTGTCTTCGTTCTCGCGAGCATCTTATACACCTTGATTGGTGAAGGAATAAAGGGCTTGAGCTTCGCTATCTTCACCGAGTTAACGCCTGGTCCGGGCAGTGAAGGTGGCTTAAAAAATGCCATTGTGGGGAGCTTAATGCTGACTGGCTTGGGCATTCTGATTGCCGCACCGATTGGGGTTCTTGCGGGCACGTGGTTGGCAGAAGCCGATAAAGAAAACACAGTGGCTGAATCGCTGCGCTTTCTTAACGGTATGTTAATGAGTGCTCCCTCTATCTTGGTCGGGTTGTTTGTCTACGCCATGATTGTGGTACCGACAGGCGGTTATTCTGGATGGGCAGGTGCCATCGCATTAGCCGTTCTCGCGCTACCAGTGATCGTTGCTTCAACGGAAGAGATGCTACGTTTGGTTCCGCCAACGTTGAAAGAAGCGGGAAGCGGTGTAGGGGCGCCTAAATGGCGAGTGATCACCCAACTTAGTTACCGCGCCGCAGCTCCGGGGATTATCACTGCCATTCTTTTATCCATCGCTCGTATTTCTGGGGAGACGGCACCGCTTTTGTTTACTGCGTTAAACAGTAGCTTTATGACGACCGACATGAGCAAACCGATGGCAAACTTACCAGTGACGATATACCAATTTGCTATGAGCCCTTACAGCTCATGGCAAGAGCTGGCATGGGCTGGCGCATTGATTATCACCAGTTTTATTTTGATTGTTAACGTACTGGCGACGTCGTTGCCGCAATTATTAAAAGCGAGAAGAGCATGAACACGGCAACATTAAATCCAGTCAGAGCAAGCATGAATGAATCCACTATGAATACTTTGGTACACAGTGTTAGCGCCAACGATGTCTCAGCAAGTTTGACTCATCGTATGGACATTCAAAACTTAAATTTTTACTACAACAAAGGCTCTGATGCAGCGTTGAAATCCGTATCAATGCCAATCTATAAAAACCGAGTGACGGCACTGATTGGTCCATCGGGCTGCGGTAAGTCTACACTGCTTCGTACGTTAAATCGTATATATGACTTGTATGGGCATCAGTACGCTGAAGGCGAAATCTTACTTGATGGTGAGAGCATCTTTAGCAATTCGGACGTCAATGAACTGCGTTCCAAAGTGGGCATGGTTTTCCAAAAACCAACGCCATTTCCCATGTCGATATACGAAAACATGGCATTTGGATTGAAGATACAAGGTGCATTTAGCAAAGCCGAAGTTAGAGAGCGTGTCGAGTCTGCACTAAAGCGTGCGCACTTGTGGGAAGAGGTGAAAGATAAGCTAGATGCAGATGCGAATGGTTTATCAGGTGGTCAGCAGCAGCGCTTATGTATTGCTCGAACGATTGCGCTAGAGCCAGAGGTTATTTTAATGGATGAGCCGACTTCCGCGCTGGATCCTATTGCCACCGCCGCCATTGAAACTCTGATAACAGAGCTACGTGAGAAGTACACCATCGTTATCGTAACGCACAACATGCAGCAAGCGATGCGCATCTCCGATTACACGGGTTTTATGTATCTAGGAAAGCTCGAAGAATTTGGTAAGACTGAAAAAATTTTCCATCACCCAGACAACGACCGTACTAAACGCTATATCTCAGGGGACTTTGGATAACGAATAACAACAATAGCGCTGATTAGTCAGCACGTTTTAGGCACGGTTTCGCGAGGATCGTGCCTATTTTTTTATGCTCTGACACTCTAGAATTAAGGTCATCTCAAACAATGTCATCTCAAACAATTAAGAACGCAGTATGTACAAAAACAAAGTGGTGGTTATTACAGGCGGCAGCCAAGGTATTGGTAAGTATCTCGCGCAGGCTTATTTAGACCAACAAGCGAAGGTCATTGTGTTTGATATTGCCGTAAACCAAAATCCGAGCGTCGAGTTTTATCACGTCGATCTAGGGCAGACTACGCAGATTGAGCTCGCTTTTGATGAGATCCAACGTGCACACGGTAAGGTTGATATTCTGATCAACAACGGTGCAATCGCTAACTTTAACAAACCAGTTGAACAACTGACTTTTGAAGAATTCTCTCGAGTCATTGATGTCAATCTCAAGGGGGCGTTTGCGTGTTCACGTCGATTTATTGCATTAAACCGTGCTCAATCTTTTGGAAGAATTGTCAACATTGCCTCGACACGTTGGAATCAAAATGAAGCTGGTTGGGATGCATATGGTGCATCTAAAGGAGGCTTAGTTTCGATGACTCAATCCATGGCGATTTCTCTGTCTGATACTCCCATTACCGTTAATGCTGTAAGCCCTGGTTGGATACAAGTTGAAGGGTATGAAGATTTAGACAGCTTTGACCATCAGCAGCATCCATCGGGTCGAGTAGGTAAGGCAAAAGATATTGTAAATGCGTGTTTGTTCTTAACTCATCCAGAGAATGACTTTATTAATGGACACAACTTGGTTGTCGATGGTGGAATGAGCAAGAAAATGATCTATCAAGACAGTTTGATTGATTAAGCTTACTTTCTTGGGTACAGAAGTGCTCTTCAGTAGAGTACTTCTTATTATTTTATCGGTAGTCGTTTACTCTCCTCTTTATTCTCCTCCCTGTTTTTTGGGTACATTCATTTTCACCGTTTGAAATAGGCATTTAAAAAACTCTTTGCGCAAAAGATGCCGAATGATAATTCCTCTGCTTCGATACACTCTAAAACCAGTGGCGACGATATCTATTTTTCGTGCTTCGGGTTAGGACTCATATATTAAAAAACAGTGACATACTTTTTAAAAAGACGATGGGTTGGGGAAATTATCACCGAAATTGTGATATTGCCCTTAAAACTATATAGGAAATTTCTGAGTTTGTAGTAATGCTCTGTTTTAAATGGATTTATGAACTAACTTTGATATTGACGTCTTGTTAGTTAAAGCTAGGTATAACGATGAAATGGATTTTATTGCTTGTGAGCCACATCTTGTTTGCAGTGGCGGGTTTTGCTGCGGGTATTTATGCACTGCCTATTCTTATCCAACCTGATTCACCAGATGTTTCGGTTGTGTCTAACTCTTCGGAAGGTGTTCTCTACCGTGGCTTGTTCGAGCGAAATCGAACAGATAGTGACTTTCTTCATTGGGGAGAAGGGGATCTATGGGTCACTGAAGATACGATTGCTTTTCAAGGAGAATTGGCTCCTGGACCGGATTATAAGCTGTATCTCTCACCAACGTTTGTTGAAACCGAGGCGGATTTTAATCGCTTGAAGTCACAAATGGTGAAGGTGGGAGAGGTGAAAACATTTGACCGTTTTATGGTCACTCTTCCTCAAGATCTGCCCTTAGATAACTACACGTCAGTCATTGTTTGGTGTGAAACCTTTGGTGAATTTATTACGTCTGCACAGCTCAAATCTGTCGCAAAAATGAATCAGAGCTAATACCCAAACAATTTTAACTCATGTCGAATAATAACTGACAGAAACGTGATAGCAGTGCTGAGCATTTCTATTTCAACAAGTGGTTCATTTGTGAACCCGATTCAACCTGCCTAAACGCGATCAATCACGAAATTCTGAGCTCGAGTGAAGGCGTTACGATTGTTAGCCATACCGACCAAGTGGGTTCGCTCTCTTATAATGAACAACCGGCGGAGCGAAGAGCGCAAACCGTAGTGGCGTATCTCAAGACGAAACTCGATCCATCGCAGTTTGTGTGGGAGGTAAAAGCCTTTGGTGAGCTTCAACCTGTGATCAACGAAGAATCTCCAGAAGCCAATGCTTTAAACCGCCGTGCGTTTATCGTATTTAAAGAGAGCGAACTGGGGCAACCGACGGAATAATTTGGTAAGGTTGTCCTCTCGCAAGCTAGCTACCTACCTGTTTTCATAGCGGTAGTTAGCATACAAAGGTCAACCTATCCAAACCAAACAGGGAGTCGGGTAATGGAGAAAGTGCAGTTAGTCGTCGATTTTCTTCTCACTCACAAAATTTTATTTTCCGCATTAATCCTGCTGTTCATCATTGTTCTGCGTCGTTTGATTCTGTCTCGAATTCGTGGCGACGATGCCTTCATTACGGAAGAACAACGCAGTTGGATGTCGAGAACCAAAAACGGTACGTTCGCTCTTACGCTGATCCTGTTGTTCATCTTATGGCAATCAGAAATCAGCGAGTTCGCCCTAAGCGTTACCGCGATTGCAGTAGCGATTGTTGTCGCATCTAAAGAGATTATTCTTTGTTTTACTGGTTCGATTCAACGAGCCAGTTCTCGTTCATTTCGCATTGGTGACTGGATTGAAGTCGGTAAGCTATGTGGCGAAGTGATTGAGCACAACATGATGGCGACAGTGATTCAAGAAATCGACCTGCATCATGGGCAATACCACTTCACAGGAAAAACCGCGACGTTGCCTAACAGCATGTTTTTCACCTACCCAGTGAAGAACCTCAACTTTATGAAGCGTTACGTTTACCATGACTTTTCTGTTGTGGTGAAAGACTTCGTCAACCTATACCCAATTTTGCCATTACTGACCGATAAGATTGACGAACATTGCAGTTACTTTGCTGATGTCGCGCATCGCTACAACGCGATGATTGAAAAACACGCCGGTGTCGATCTTCCGGGTGCAGAGCCGCATATCCATATCTCAAGCAACATCAATGGTGAGCAAATCGTGCATATCATGATTTTCTGTCCAACGGACAAAGCCAACCACTTAGAACACCTGATTCGCAAAGACTTTATGGAGCTGTATGAGCAACGATTCCCGATGAATCCGGAACACTGAGTTCTCGCTCAATAATCATCACCTCAATGTTAACCCTCACCAATCAAAGGTGAGGGTTATTTTTATTGCTCATTTGTCGTTACGACAAAATATCTTAATGGATCGAAGCGCATATAATCGTTAAATTACGCCCGCAATCTGTCCTCAGACAACTTCCGCTTGTTGCTAAAAATACACAATAAAAACATCAATTAAGACTACTCAGATAGTCCGTACCGTAATGGTTGGCTCCCCACGGGCTCTACGACTTAACGGTAAAGGTTGCACGCATGGCTGTTTATTAAACCGCTGAATCTCTTCATAACATTACTATTAAGATGCTTCATGCAAACTGGCTTTAAAATCAAATTTTCGCCTTCTCAACGTCTATTCGCATTGATGGGGCAGTGGCAGTCAGCGTCGAAATCCTATTTAACGGATTTGGCGTCAATCGCATTGCTGCTGTTACCTTTGATTCTGTCTAATGCGTTGGCAGTTTTTTTTGGACACGTATTCCGTTTTACTGGCTTAGCGGATTTTTCCCAACTGCTGTTTCATGTATCAGATATCCTGATCAACTTATATCCAAGTGCATTCTGCGTGGTGGCGGGTTACTACCTTTCCCATAAAACCAACGTTTCGAGTGCCGTGTTCATCATCTATTCGTTGATCATGTTCTACTTGATCTCAATAGAGAATGGCAGTCTTTCACAGACTTACATGTTACCGAACAACCCATTGTTGGCGTTATTGAGCGCGACAATGACGTACGTTTACTGCAGCATTTTCAAGATACGTCTGTTAGAACCCCAAGCCCTCGACTTTTCATCACGACTGCTTAAGCACGTGGTGCACTTTTTCTTATTTGTGCTCATCGCGTTGGTGATGTCCCATTTCACGGCGATCTTTATGGCGTTGTCAGGTGGCATGGTTCGTGAGCTCGGCGTAGACCCGCTGACATTCAAAGGTGGTTTGATCTATCAAACTGTGTTGGGTTTACTTGGCTCGATTGGCATCAATGGGCACAACCTGTTGTTTGCGATTAAGCAGCAGATCTTTGCCGCAACCGAAGCCAATGTAATGGCGTGGCAGGCCGGAGAGGCGTCACTGAATGTGATTAGCCAAGGCTTTTACGACGCATTTATGTCGATGGGCGGATCTGGCAACTCGATCAGTTTGCTTTTCTGTGTGCTGATGTTTGCTAAAGAGCGCAATCATTTGATGCTTGCTCTGGCAGCGATGCCTCTGGTGATCTTTAACATCAACGAGGTTTTGTTGTTTGGTTTGCCAATCATCTTCAACCCGATTTTGATCATTCCTTTTGTGCTCGTGCCGCTAGTGAGCTTTGTCATCACCTTTTTGTGCATTTCATCGGGGTTGGTACCGCCGGTAGAGAATATTGTGAACTGGATGACACCACCCTTGTTCAGTGGCTATATGGCGATGGGGAATCAAATAGAAGGTTCGATTCTTCAAGCCTTCATCATTGTATTGGGCATCTTCATCTATCGACCGTTCTATTTGGCGTACGCAGGAAAATACTCAGCACAGTTTCGTGCGAATACGGCTTATACCGGTATCGAAAGCTCGATATTTAAATCACTGCTAAGTAACGTAAAGGCGTCGAACAACTCCAGTATCAGTAAGTCGACGGCGCAGAAACGCTTAACCACGATTTTGCGTGAAGGTGAGTTAGTGATGTTCTATCAAAAGCTCCAGTCGACCAAAAACGTCAGTGAGTTTTCTTATGAAGCGCTACTTCGTTACATCGATAAAGATGGCACGTTATGCCCGCCGACGTTTGTGAGTGATTTTCAGATGCTCAACTCGATGCCATTGCTGGATAAGTTGGTGATAGAGAAAGTCTTGGCAGACATGCAGAAAATGCACTTATCGAAAGATCGTCGTATTGCCATCAACATCGCGGTGGCGACGATAGAACAAGAAGAGTTTGTGCCGCATTTGCTTTCGCGTTTAGCCCATTACGGTATTTCTCCTGAGTGGTTGGAAATTGAAATCACAGAAGAAGCGATTCTCAGCAATAAGGTTTTTTTGATCAAAACAATGGAAGCGCTTCAGGCACAGGGTATTCGTATTGCAATGGATGATTTTGGTACAGGCTATGCGTCGTTTCCACACCTGCTGAAATACCCATTCGACAAGATCAAACTAGACCGTTCACTTTTGTTGGATGCAAACAATCAAAAGGGCAAAGATCTCTACAAGTTGGTTGCGAAACTGGGTCACATCACCCATTGTGAAGTCGTGGCAGAAGGGGTGGAGACGCAAGCGGAATATGACTTTGTTAAACGCTGCGGCGTGGACAAAGTGCAAGGTTATTTCTTTGCTCGTCCATCGCCTTTATTAGACATTCTTGGTGAACAGCAAGAAAAACCATTTCTATCGTCACAATTACAAAGTCGAGTGGAAATATAGACTTGCTGGCGCTAATGTGCGCCTCCTTGCTTAAATAGCAGGCGAATTAACGAACGACGTTGACCTTAGAAGCAACGCGTTTCTATCAAACGAAAGAGTACCGAGGGGCTTAAAAGGTGCTCTTTCTGTTTGGTCGATTACAACAAGTTGGCTGTGGCTACCCTTGTTGAGTGACTATTCGCAACGTTGAACGATCAACGCTTTGTTACTCGAATGATACCGTCCTCGACGTGTTTGTCGAAACTCTCCCTCATTGCGAAACAAATTAAATGGATTTAATTGCGGTGAATTTCTTGAGCGGCTCTTTGAGTCGTACTTTGATGGATTAACTGAGCCAAATGAACAATCGATACATTAATCGGCTTTTTACTGCAATTTCTTCCAACTTATACATTAATGGTTTGTGTAACGTCTTAGTGATGTTGCTGCCTGTTTCATTGATTTCTGCATTCAGTACATTGTTAAGCAATCTACTGATGATCGCAGGCTATGAACAACTTGGTATGACTGTTGGTGCAGCAAGCGCCATTATTTGGAAGCTATTTCCCATTTTGCTTCTAGTGTACTTCTCGCAGTTCCTTTCCTCTTTGCTAAAAGTCTCGCGAGTAAACGTGATAACGCCTTCGTTGATGATTTACTTTATCGTCTGTAACGAGTGGGGCTTATTGCAAGATGGTACTGTTGTTCCGAGTAACTACCCATTAGCGATTCTGGTTCCGACAGTCGTCGCTTGGTCTGTACGCTTCATGCAAAACCGCAGATGGTTTATGCGTTCTGATTTACCAAATGTGGTGGATCAATCATACAACCTCATCATGGCGACCGTAGTCTTGGTGGTTGGTTACACTGTGTTGGGCTATGCACTTGGACAGGCATTCTGTGCCGCTGATATTGCCGATCTGTTACTGCCGAAGCTAGACCCAAACTCGTTGCTTGATGGGATCATTTATGAGTTTGTGCGTAACCTATTTTGGTCGATTGGCATCAATGGTCACATCATTTTTGCCCCTTACAAGTCAGAGCTTTATGAGGTAACTCGTGTCGCGATAGAAAACCACGAAGCGCTGGGCACACCACTGCCAATTTTAACCACCAACTTCTTTGATTTTTATGCAGGAATGGGTGGTGCAGGGAACACCATTTCGTTGGTGCTGTGTATGCTGTTTCTGACTAAAAATCGCAGTTATAAAGCCTTGGCGGCAACAGCACTGGTGTTGAGCTTGTTTAATATTAACGAGCCCATTATTTATGGCTTACCCATCATGTTCAATCCAGTCATGATTGTGCCATTTTTAATCGCACCGGTTGTGGGGTTAGTCATCGCGTATATTGCAACAGCAATGGGGTTGGTGGCACCGATTACCGAGATCGTTAGCTGGATGACTCCGCCGCTCGCCAGTGGTTACATCGGGACTGGTTACACATGGACTGGCGTGGTATTACAACTGATCATCATCTTAGTCGGTGTGTTGATTTACTATCCGTTCTTCAAGCAAATGGACAAGATTGGGAATGCGAATACGTTGTTTGCAAAGTCAGTCTCTGATGATTTCTTCAATTACGAGGGATTAGACAATGGCAAAGTCGCTGGGGCATTTTTCCCTGAAATTACCAATAAGTTCGCGGCACAAAAACGTATCAGTGATCTGAAAAAGCATGGCGAGTTCGTGTTGTTCTACCAACCGCAGGTTAATGCTCGCACAGGGGAGATTCGGTCGCTTGAAGCACTGATTCGTCACCGCTCAGAAACGGGCGAGCTCACGCCTCCAACGTTTCTTGAGGACTTTGCCAAAGTCGGCTTAATGAGTGAGTTGGATTTATGGGTGGTTGAGACCACACTGCGTGAAGTGGCGCCTTTGGCGAATCGACCAAACTTTAAGGTCTCGATTAATTTATCTCCAGAAACTTGCTTGGTGCCAGACTTCACCGAAAAAGTATTGACGATGATTAATGAAAGCGCGTTGTCTTGCTCGCAAGTCGAGTTTGAAATTACTGAAGATATGTTGATTCAAGATGAGCATCGTACACACCGTGTGTTGAGCACACTGCGAGAAGCGGGGGTGAGGATTGCCTTGGACGATTTTGGTTCTGGTTATTCGTCAATTGGTTACTTGTCGAAATACGATTTTGATAAAGTGAAAATAGATCGTTCGTTGGTGCTTAATCTCAACAACAAAAATGGTCGTGAGCTGTTTAGGTTAACGGCGAAACTCGTAAAAATTACTGGTGCTGTTACGGTGGCAGAAGGCATAGAGACAGAAAGCGAACTGGAGTTTATGGCAGAGCTCGGTATCGATCTGATCCAAGGCTTCTATTTCTATCAACCAATGCCCTTCGACGATGTTGTAAAGCTTGAATACAGTCAGCGAGAAGAGAGTCTGGATTACGATCACTTTGCATTTTAAGGCCGAGGTGATCAGATACAAAAAAGGGAAGCGCTCAGCTTCCCTTTTCTTTTAGGTTCAATTTATGTCGCTCTAAGAATCTCAAACTAGAATACTTAGATGAAGGCGTGATTATTTGAACTCGAATTTACCCTGCATGATTGCCCAGTGACCTGGGAAAGAACAGAAGAACGAGTAATCGCCTCCCGGAGTCATCTTCTCAGTGCTGAACGTGATAGAAGTGCTTTCACCACCGCCAACCACTTTAGTGAAGGCATAAACACGGTCATCGTTTGGTTTCACGTAGTTGTTTTCTAGACCAGCAGACATGCCTTCTGTACCCACTGCTTGAAGGTTTGCCGTATCAGTAATCACCACGTTATGACCCATTGATTGCGCAGGCATTTTACCAGTGTGGTTCAGCGTCAGTTTCACTTCTTTACACGTCGCTGGCACGCTCAGTGTTTTGGTCGAAAACTGCATCATATCGTTAGCATCGATGGACACTTCACACTCTGCGCTTGCTTGCGCGCCAAAGCTTAATCCAACTAGTGCAAAGGTTGCTGCTACTAAACGTAAAGACATATAACACTCTCCATATTTTATTTTTGGGCTGACTTGGATTCAAACCGATCCAATGCATCTCATTATCATCGAATATTCCAATTGAAACCGTGCTTCAATCCGGATATTGACGTTTTGTTGCAAAGTTATACTTATCGTTTTCACTGGATGATCATTCATACGCCTTATTTTGAACGCTTCATTTAAGAAGTGTGAAGACGATCTTTATAACCACCTCAGATGCCTATTTGTGTCTTCAGAACGCCCTGATTTTGGCGTTTTTTTCGCTAACATGTAACTAAGTGTTTCAAGTGTTTTTATTCTGTAACTTATTGATTTTCAGATGCATAAAAGCAAAGTAAAGACAAATTCTTATCTCGATTGTCACCAGAAAATAGATTTGTTTTATCCAGTGCACACTTTCTGAATTTTGAACTAGAGTCCCAGTTTTTTGTTTGCTTACCGATTGCGTATGAAATGTCGTCAAATTGACGCGAAAAGACGCTTTATTTTTGGCATTTTTACACCTGTAAGTTGGGTTACATTTAGTTACATCTGTCCGCTGCGACGCGAAAAAAGTCCCCCTCTATAATGCCTTTCCTTTTTATTGTTGTTTGTATAAGTCCTTAATTATGAGAAAGAATACGCTAGCGATCATGCCAAGTGTTTTAGCACTGGCGATCGGTATGGGGTTGCCTGCCGCACACGCAGGAGTGATCACAGACGCAACTATCGTCGGCTCAGAAAGCCAGTGGTGGAACACTTACAAAGTGATCCTAACGAACGACGGTTCAAAGCCAGTTGAACTTCGTGATGCGAAAGTGACGTTTGATTCAAACCTATCAATGTCGACACCCTCTTGGTCTGCGACTGGCATCAGCTACCCGGGCATGAAGTTCACCAGCGACGCACAAGGCAACGTCTTCAAGAACACGCTCGCGTTGGCTTTTGATAGCGGTAGCTGGGTGAAATCACAACTTCCGGCAGGTGAGCGTATTGAGCTAACTCTGGGTGTGAGTGGTGTATTGGATCTGACTCTTCTTCAAAATACCATTCGTCTGATCGCTGATGACGAAGGTGAAGTAGGTGAACCAGAAATTTCTCTTCAATTAGCTTCGCCAGTGAACGGTGCTGAGTTTGAAGAAGGTCAAGCGGTTGCCATGCTAGCGAACGTTACGGCAACCAACACCAGCGTTAAAGCTGTGACTTTCTTTGTCGACAACAAACAAGTTGCTCGTGTAACGCAAGCCCCATTCCAAGCAACTTGGACTTCTGTTGGCGCAGGCACTCACACGATCAAAGCTGTAGTAGAAGACACCTCTGGTTTAACCCAACAACAAGCGGTCAGCATTTCGGTAAAAGAGAAGCCAGTTGAGCCACCAGTGGTACCTGAAGTGCATGAGCTGACATTCGTCGCGCCTACACAGGGTCAAGCATTGATGGTGGGTCAGGCAACGACGATCAAAGCCCGTGTTGATGGTGAATTGATCTCTAAACTGGAGTTTTGGGCGAATGACCGCAAGTTAGGTCACCGTAACATCGCTGCAGGTCAAACGACGTATTCTCAATCTTGGACGCCAAATGAAGTGGGCAATGCGACACTTAAAGTGGTGGTTCTCGATCAGAACAACCAAATGGTCGAGCAACGCAGCATCGCAGTTGCAGTTGAAGCAGCCCCAAGCTTTGTTAAGCCAGAAGTGAGCTTCTCTTCGCCTTCGAACGGTTCTAAGTTTGAAAAAGGTGAAGCGGTATCCATTTCTGTTCGTGCAACGGATGCTGATGACGATTTGTCTCGCGTTATCGTGAAAGCAAACAACAAGCAAATCTGTGATTTCAACGCATCAACTACAAACCAGTTCTCTTGTAACTGGACGGCGTCAGAAGTCGGTGCAGTTAAGCTAGAAGCGATCGCAACAGATGCTGAGCATCTAACGGCGACAGCACGTGTAAACATCACAGTTGAAAAAGTAGAAACACCGACGCCTCCGCCAACAGGTGGACTGTGTGCTGATTTTAATGTGTACCCAGACTGGACTCGTGGTGATCATGCAACAGGCGGCGACATTATGGTTCATAAGAACATTGCTTACTCAGCGGTGTACTGGACTCAATCTGTTCCTGGCAGCGATAGCTCATGGTCATTACATCTAAACTGTGATGGTACTGAGCCGGGTACAGCGCCAGCGCTATCATTGCGTAACCCAATGGACCCAGTGCGTCTAGAAGTGGCAGGTTGGCCAAACACATTCGTAGTGGCGAGCCCATCCACTCAAGCACCAAGCACACTGACTATTGCAGCAAGCAGCAGTGATGCGCTCACAGACCTAGAGCAACTGACACGTTCGTTTGTGTCGGCTATCGAACAAGCAGAGAACGCGGGTACTGCATCTGTCGTGATTCGATCGGATGTTCTGGATCTCGCTACGCAAGACAAAGGTGCATCTTTTGGTCCCGTTGCGGTTAAACAAGCACTGACGAATGCCATTGATATTACGGGTAGCCGTATTGATATCGATGCGATCAACGCACTGAGCGATGACGTGAAAGGCTGGGCGCATGCTTACAACTTGATCTTCACCACTCTTGCGCCACAAGCGACATTTGGTTGGTCACTAAGCATTGGTGAGTTTGCTTACGATACGCACTCTGGTCGTCAGTCTGTATGGGATGAAGCGTCCGTTTTCACGGCAGATCTACTTGATAGTTTCGAGCTTTACAAAGCAGGTACTGCGAACAAAGCTGACTTTGTGGTGTTTACTAAATCGAATGCAACCACGGCACTAACCAGCGAGCAGTGGCATCACGCACTTGAATACGTAAAACAGGTGACAGATTACGTTGATGCGCCTGCAATGTTAGCGAACATGCCAACAGAGCAAACCGCAAATTACTTCATGGGCAATACTCAAACCGATCAGCAAATCCGTAAAGCCGCGTACAGCAACGTATTTGCATTGATGTTTGATCAAGACTCTCAAGCCCTAACCAGCAAAATTGAGCTTTACCAAACGGCGAAAGTGCCACTGTATTACGTAGGTGAAGAGTTAGAGAAAGGTTCATTGACTCGCATTGAAGCGCTAAACCAAGAGTTAGCAAATGCTGAAAGCGTGATGGATAACGAAGCCTTCCTATACGAAACGCCACAGTCTCAGTGGGTTCCGTCAACGGTTTACAAGTGGAACGACTTCCTAGATGGCTTGAACGCAATGCACAACATTGGTGTGGCGGGCAACAAGTTCTGGTTGATGAACGATGAAGTTGATGATGCAACCAACATCAAATACGCGAAAGTCGCGATTGCTGCGTTCCTTGCGCAAAGTATGCAAGAGACTATCCGCTACAACGCGTGTGATGAAAACAACTGGTCTGAAGTGAAATACGGCGCGCCTGCGGATTACCCAATGACAGCAAGTTGTGGTCAACTGGGTCAGAAATACGCAGATTACGGTGTAAACCCAGTTTCAGGTTTAGATCATGCGTACTCTTGTCCTCGTGATGACAAGATGGAAGTCAGTGCGTTGACTCATGCTAAATGGTATGGCGCACCAGCTCCAGTCTTTGCAGCACCTGATGCAGTACTTGAAGAGCGCGGTCTATTGGTGAACGGTGCAGCAGGTCGTTGGACAAACAACGGTCACTGTAACGATGTTCCAGAAAACGTAGATACGTCTAAGCAAGTTTGGGAACGCGACGAGTGTAAGACTTACGTTGGTCAGAAAGCAGGTAAGTTCATTTGGGACGGCAGCAGCCAAGAAAGCGTTGAAGGCTGTGGCTGGTGGGGTCGTGGTGTAATCCAAACCACAGGTCGTCAGAACTTTGGTACGCTTAACCACTATCTAGGTCGCTCGCACGTTGATCCATCAACCATTGGTAAGACAATTGATGGCGTAACGGTAGAAGCGCCACCGGCGAACCCACTTTATGCTGAGCTAGACTTCTGTTCAAACCCAGGTCTGATTTGTAGCTCGGAAGAGAACAAAGAGATCAAGTGGATCGCAGGTCTGTTCTACTGGGTAACGTCAGTTCAGGCATACAACGATGAAGGCGGTCAGTACGCGGATTGGAACTACCACAATGAGCTGAAGAAGTATGTAGATAGTGGTCTGCAAGGTTCTCAATTTATCGATGACGTTTCAGGCATCGTTAACCGTGGTTGTCCGGACCTGACGTGTTCGACAGGTGATGTTCACAATGTGAAAGAGCGCCGCGAGAACTTCAAACTGGTACTACAAAAGCTAGGTCTTGATCCTCGCTAATTAAGACAAAGCAACATCAATGAAGAAAAGCCATCACCGAAAAGTGGTGGCTTTTTTGTTTTTAGCATTTGGCTCAGATGCTTAGTTTTTATTATTACTAATTCGTAATAGTCATTTTCTTTTTCCGCTTATTATCATTTATTTTCAACCCAATATAATGCCCGCCATTCCAAACGTATTTGCTGCGTTTTTGATTTTTATCTTTCGATGGATGGTTTCCGGGAGGGGAGTATGTCGAACTTTGTTGTTGTCGGTGGTGGTGCTGCGGGTCTAGAAATGGTCACGCGTTTAGCGAGCAGTTTTGCAGGCAAATCTGACCATACCGTTACTTTGGTTGAGCCATCTTCTCATCACTTATGGAAACCAAGGCTGCATGAGATTGCGGCGGGCACGTTTGATAATGAGCTTGATTCGGTTGCGTTTCGTCTTCATGCTGCTTGTCACGGTTACCAATATGTTCAAGCGCGCATGTCAGGCTTAGACCGTGCGAACAAAACCATCACTGTGAGTACTGAGTTTTCACCAGAGCAGACCGGGCTATCGCAGCAGTTAACACTGGATTACGATTACCTCGTGATTGCTGTTGGTGCGATCAGTAACGATTTCAAAATTCCGGGCGTGAGCGATCATTGCTTATTCTTAGATTCCGCTTCTCAAGCAGAAAAAGCGTGGGAACAGATGAAGCAAATGCTAGCAAATGGTGGTTCACATCGTGTTTCTATCGTGGGTGCCGGCGCAACTGGTGTTGAGTTAGCGGCCGAGTGGGCGAAAGTCAGCAAGCAATTAAACCGCTACCAAAATGGTACTCAACTTTCCATTACGCTCATCGAAGCGGCGGATCGTGTGTTACCTGCAAGTGCTGAGTGCATGTCTGCCAAGGTACTGAAGAAACTACAAAAGCAAGGCGTTAATGTTCGCTTAAACACCAAAGTTCAACGTGCAGAAGCAGACCGTATCGTGACGGAAAATGAAGTCATTCTTGCCGATCTACAAATTTGGGCAGCAGGGATTCGATGTCCGGATTGGATAGCGAATCTCGATGGTCTAGAAAGTAACCGCATTAACCAACTTAAAGTGCTGCCAACACTGCAAACTACTCTCGATGATAGCGTGTTTGTTATTGGTGATAGTGCTGAATGCCCACAAGAAGATGGAAGCATTGTGCCGCCACGAGCGCAAGCTGCCAATCAAGCTGCCACACATTTGGCGAAGCAATTTAAACGCTTAGTAAAAGGCAAAGAGTTAAAGCCGTTTGTGTTCAAAGACGGTGGGATGGTCGTCGCGCTTGGGCATGACTACGCGGTTGGCGCATTGATGAATGACAAAGTCGTATTGCGTGGACGCTACGTTCGCCGCTTGTACGACACGATCTTTAGGCTGCATCAGCGCGTTATTTTCGGTTGGTTCCGCGTGTCGGCTTTGGTAGTGCTTAAACGCGTAAAAGGTTTATTGAACCCATATTACAAAGGCTCTTGGTCTTAATCCAAGCCGTGACTCTTCGATTCCATTTTTTCATTTTTATCGAGCGCCCAAATCATCAGGATTTGTGGCGCTAGGTGTTTTTTATGCGTCATTTGCAACTCTCTTTGCCCGTTCAACTTCTTATTTCTGCCCTACTTGCGTGGAGTGGGGCTCAAGCCGTCCTCCTTCTTATGGACCATGGGTTGGTCGACAAATCGCTTTTACTGTCGGGTGATTACTACCAAATTTTAATGTTAGGCAAAACGGTCTATCTCGGCTTACTGAAAATGATAGTGGGTTTGATGGTGCTGTTTTCTCTTGTCGAAGGCATCACCAATATTGGTTCAACCGTTCGTCTTAAAGCTCTGGGTGGGCGAACACTGCTTTTCTACAGTTTCACCACCTTAAGTGCCATTAGTTTAGGGCTTGGTGCGTCGTTAGCATTGCCTGCATGGGAACCACTTAATCAAAGCGTTTCTGTGGGTAGTAATGTTCATTTGATTGACGAGCAAGGTGCTAGTGGTGCCGCCATACTCACCAACCTTGTCAAGATGGCGATGGTGAATCCATTTGCTGCACTGGCGAATGGTAACTTGCTGGCGATTGTGGTTTTCTCCTTTATGGCAGGCGTTGCGATTTTGCTTTCTGTTCCATCGGGTCATCCGTTGCTAGCGGTGATTTCGGGGCTGAACAAAAGTGTCAACACCATGATTCGAGGCATCGTTAAGCTGTCTCCGATTGCTATTTTTGCGATCGTGTTTGATATTACGCTGACCTCAAGTGGGAATCTGATTCAGCAACTCGCGTTGTTTGCGTTACTGGTGTTTGTGCTCACGATGGTGCACGGGCTAGTGGTATTACCGACGATTGCTAAGGTAATGACCGGGATTTCTCCAGTTGCACTGTTTAAAGCGATTTCAGCCCCATTAGCCATGGCGTTCGCAACGTCATCAAGTGCGGCGGCGCTGCCTTTGGCAAAACAAAGTGCGGAAGATAATTTAGATGTCGCGCCAGAAGTCAGCAGTATGGTGCTGCCGCTCGGCTCTGTAATGAATATGGACGGCACCGCGTTATTTGAGGGTGTCGCTGCAATTTTCCTAGCACAGTTGTTTGGGGTGGATTTGAGTACCACAGGGTTGGTGATGATCTTTATCATGGCAATGGTCTCTTCCGTTGGTGCGCCAGGCATGCCTTCGGGCTCCATGTCGGGTATGCAGTTAGTACTACTAGCTGCGGGCATTCCATTGGAAGCGATAGCCATTTTATTAGTGATAGAAAGGCCGTTGGATACGTTCCGCACCGCCGTCAATGTGGAAGGGGATTTGATTGCGACGCTTGTCATCGACCGTTGGCAAAAGAAACAAGCTGGTGATGTTTTTGACCAACCTACAGCGGCTTCGGTGAGTTAACCCTAACGCCAAGTCGGTTCTTCTTTAATATCGAGCTTGAAAAAAGGAGTGACATTGTGCGTCACTCCTTAGTTCCTATTAGGGATTTGGTGTTTTATCTGAACCCGTCATCATTACCACGAAAAGGTTTGGATGACGTTGTCTTTTGCCATTGGGTTAGACGCAATCGCGTGATTGATGTTTCTTAGAAAATCGTCGCGAGAATCCAACAGCCAGCCTTTTTGAGGAACGATGTTGTTGCCATGGTCGCCCCAGTAAAAAGTATCAATGTTCAGGTTTTCAAGCAGGTATTTTTCCTCTTCCAACACCTGCAGTTGTGTCGGCATAATGAACTCACCATTCTTCACTTCTTGCTCCATCACCGTTCCCGGTTGAATCGCAAGTGCCATTGGGGCAATTTGCTCAGGATTCATTTGGTTCAAAATATCGGTTGTGGCGATGATGTGCTCTTTTGAACGCTCACGCCCACCAAGTCCAAAGATGAAAGAGAGCAATACTTCGATGCCAGCTTCTTTCGCCATTGCCATGCCTTCAATGGCTTGTTCTGGTGACATGCGCTTTTTGATGCGCTCTAGAACAATTCGATCACCCGATTCAAGACCGGAATACGCCATATCAAGTCCAGCATCTTTGAGCTCTTTTAGCTCTGCAATGGTTTTACGGCGGAAATCGTTCATGCCACTGTAAAGTGAAGTCTTTTTGCACTCAGGGAACGTGGAGTGCAGTTTGTCGAAGATCTTGAGCAAGTAATCTGTACGTGCTGCCATGACGTTACCGTCGATTAGAAAGATTGACTCTACGTGTGGGTAGATAAGGCGCACTTCCTCAATATCTTTAAACACATCCTCAATGGGACGCACTTTAAAGCGCTTATCATCAAACATGCTACAAAACGTGCACGTATTGATGCTACAGCCCAGTGTAGTTTGGATAAGAATGCTGCGGTATTCCGGCCATGGTCGGTAAACTTTGCCCTCATAGTTCATAAATGGATCTCCAGTTAAAGGCGGGATGATTCAGTGCCATCGCTCGCTAAAGACAGTGGGATAAGCGCAATATAACGTCGCCTTATTCCCGATGACCGAAGATTAACAATATTACTAATTGTTGATAATTGGTGTTTTTATCGAATGAGTTTTTAGATTTTATTGATAATTAGGGGCGGGGATTTTGTTGGAATGCAGATAAAAAACACCCAGCCGAAGCTAGGTGCTTGAACAAAAATAGCAATATTTATTTTGGCTTGAGTTAGACAAGCTTCGCAATCACAGTTTCAATGGCATCAACCACTTGCTGTGACTTTGGCTCGTTTAAGGCGTCACGATGAGGTGCCGCAAAAGCTTCAATGTCGTTATCGAAGTAAGCGCCATGTGCTTGTGCAAACTCATCCGATAGTGCGGCACGAATTAAAATGTCAGCACCCAAGCGAATATCGCCGCCAGCAATGCCGTAAGCGTCTTTTACCATCTTGCTACCAAGTAGAGACTTTGGATTGACTGATACAACCATAGGACCGACGTTTTTGAACTGTAATCCCATCACGCGTGACCACATGGTAAGTGCCAGTTTGCTTTGTGCATAAGCTTCACCGTCTGACAACGGTTTGTCACCCATTAATGCCTCAATGCTAACAGGAGCTTGCGCAGCAGAAGACAAGTTCACTACACGCCCTGTATTGCCAAGCAACGGAAGTAACTCTTTTGTCAGTAGGTAAGGCGCAATGGTATTGACTGCAAAACGCACATCTAGGTTATCTTGAGTTCTTGCGTTTGGTGTTGCGTATACGCCAGCGTTATTGATGATGACGTCCAGCTTGCCAAAGCGCTCTGCTATTTCTGCAACCATCTGTTTCACGGCGCGTGGAGAAGACAAATCCGCAACAATACTTTCGACTTTACCTGCGTTTATCTCAATCAAGCTCTGTTCTACGTTTTGGACTTTTTCTTGGTTACGACCGTGCACGATCACATGATGCCCGTCAGCCACTAACATTTTCGCTGTTTCTAAACCAATGCCGTCTGTAGAGCCTGTGATCAGGATGATTTTTTGCATAGCTGAGATTCCTTATGAATTCGATATGAAACAATCATAGTGGCATCTTCCGCATTAGACTATCGAGGGCGTTGGGGAAACACTTTATAGGAAAAATTGAAAATCAATCTATTGGTGTTTTTGTGGGCGAATCGACGAATTCACCCCCTTTGAAATGCTATGGTTATTTTAAGCGTTGCTTAAGATTTGAGCAGCTTGTTTAACTTAAAATATACTCAGCCAAAGAGGTCTCTATGTTAGGTGAAAATCACTCATTAACTCATGAATTCCCAGAACATTTGGATACCATCACTCAACTGACAGCTAACGACTCCGCGTTTGCTGAAAACGCTAAAAACTACAACACGCTCGACAAAGAAATCCGTGAACTCGAATTGCGAGGAAACCCAATCGACGACCATGAAATGAACACTTTAAAACACAACCGTGCAGAACTAAAAGACTGGCTTTACTCAAAAATAATGAGCGCATAATCCTTCAAGTGCTTCATCAATGGCGGCTCGAATCTTCGAGCCGTTTTCGTATCTGCAAGATGGGTTGTTAGCTTAAGCACGCTATTTAACGGGTAGATGCCCAGTCTTCACCCAGATCACCGTTTCTTGTTCCACAAAAGGAAAGTGCTCACTCATGTGCGGACTGCGCAACCATGTATGAGTTGGATACTCACCAAATTCGTCTCTAAACTCGCCCGACAATACAAAGATCTCTTCGCCACCAAAGTGACGGTGTAGCTGGAATCTTTCGTCTTTTGGCCACCTTACCAGCGCCACATGTTCGTGTTTGAAATCGTGCAATGGCATCACCTGCAATCCGCCAATACCCGGTAGCCAATCTGCTTGATGAGTATGAATTCGTACCGTTTCAAGATCGCTTGGATCAAACTGGTTGAGTTTTACCAAGATTACGCAGCCTTCACGACTAAAAGGTGCGTGCTGGCTGCCCGGAGGGTTGCGTATATAAGTTCCGACAGGGTAGTCGCCATG
Organism: Vibrio sp. L85; assembly: GCF_963871815.1. Lineage (NCBI taxonomy): Bacteria > Pseudomonadati > Pseudomonadota > Gammaproteobacteria > Vibrionales > Vibrionaceae > Vibrio > Vibrio sp. L85. The sequence goes on along the minus strand of NZ_CAWMYL010000246.1, from coordinate 212,049 downwards.
TTCATCGGAAAACACCCCCTCAAGCACTAGGATTTCTTCCCCATACGGATGAGGGTGGGTAGCAAACGCTGAGTTTGGCTCGTACTTCACTATGCTGGTGGTATGTCCTGACTCTTTAGCTTCACGCTCTAACGGTTTACGCCACACGCCAACAGCAGGGCTAGCGATCCATTCCTGTTCTGCGGTTTTAATCACCAAGCGTTGTGAAAAATCCATGTTTAACATAGTTGCTTCCAGTATTTGTTTGTATCCAGTACGTATATCCAAGCATCTTGGCGTCATCTGGGTAATAAAGCGATTCTAGTCGCTTTCGCGTGTTTGCCAACCAGGAGTTTTCACAAGGTTAGGTATGGATTTTTCGAGTGATACGGAGGCCTTGCCGGTTAACCTTATGATTATTATTGATAATTTACACATAAGTTAATTTTACAAATTGTTACATGCTTCGCTTTTTTTACTCTTTGTTATGTTATAACATCCGCGAAATATTGAATGGTGTTATAACATAACAAAATAAGGAAAAACGTAGTGAATAAGAAATTGGTCTCTTTAGCGGTTGGTAGCTTGTTTGTTTCCCCAGTTTTTGCCGATGCGCTTTCGAACCCTCAGATTGGCGTAGTGCTAGACGGTTACTATCAAGATGGCCAACGTCATAACTCAGAGCGTGAAGAAGGTTTTGGTCTTGGTCACACTGAGTTGAACATGTCTGCAAACATTGATGACAAATTCCACGGTGCGCTAACAGCAGTATTAGAAAGCCATGGCAATGAAACAGAATTGATGCTTGAAGAAGCTTTTGTCGAGACACTGGCACTTCCATACGGTCTCAATGTTCGTGCTGGTCGATTCCTGTCTGATTTTGGTTACCTGAACAATCAACACATGCACACTGACAGCTTTGTGGAGCGTCCGATTGCTTACCGCACATTCCTAGGCTCGCACTACTACGATGATGGTGTACGCGCAAACATTGTGTTGCCAACGGATCTGTACGTGAAATTTGGCGTTGAAGCGTTAAGTGGTAGCAAGATGTCTTCTGTTGAAGAAGGCTCCAAAGTAGGCGTTTATACTTCTACGCTGAAACTAGGTAATGATTTCTCTGAGTCGTCTAGCTGGCAGTTTGGTTTAAGCTACCTGCGTAACGAAAACGGGAAAGTGAAAGAGTTCGAAGATCACGACCACGGTCATGGTCACGAAGAGGAGCATGGTCACGACCATAATCATAGTGCAGCAGTTACTGGTGCAAACCTTTACGGTGCAGATTTCGTATGGAAATGGGCTCCAGATGGTAATTACAAATACAGCAACTTGACACTATCAGCGGAATACATGTTGTTGGACGGCGTGGTAGACAGCAAGTTTAAAGATGATGCGGAGTCGCCAGATAACCTAAGCGCATACTACGTATCAGGTGTTTACCGATTTAACCCAAGCTGGTCAGCAGGTCTACGTTACGGTGAAGCAGAAAGCTACGATGGTCATGCTCACGGCGACCATATGCACTTCACTGCACTGAATGATAAAGAGATGGATGCGATGATCGCGTGGGATTCTTCTCACTTTGGTACTATCCGTGCGCAATACACTCGTATCGATAACCAAGACAGCGAAACAGATAACGTATTTACTCTGCAATACGTTATGACATTTGGAGCGCACGGTGCACATACGTTCTAAGCTGACACTGACTCAATGCAGTTTAGCGATGATGGCGGCGGGGGCTGCCATCATCTCTTCGCCTGCTTTGGCTCTCAACATCTTCGTTTGTGAGCCAGAATGGAAAGCCTTGCTCGAAAGCCACGCACCAGACGCCACCATCTATTCTGCGACCACAGTAAAGCAAGATCCGCATTACGTCCAAGCTCGCCCTTCTCTAATTGCTAAGATGCGCCAAGCTGATATGGCAATGTGTTCCGGCGCCGAGTTGGAAGTAGGGTGGCTACCCATGTTGCAAGTACGCAGTAGCAATGCTGCGGTACAAAACGGCGCACCGAGTATGATTTACGCAACGGATTTCGTTCGAATGTTAGATACTCATGACCACGTCGACCGTAGCATGGGGGACATTCACGCCCATGGCAATCCGCACGTGCAGTTTGCAGCCAACGATATGATTCCACTCTCACATGCGATCACCGAGCGTTTGAAAACCATCGATCCAGATAATGCGCAAACGTACCAGTTTAAAGGCATGAAGTTTCGTGCGCATTGGCGTAAAAAACTCAATGAATGGAATGAAAAAGCCGCGCCATTAAAAGGGAAGCAAGTGGTGGGATATCATGCGACTTATCGTTATTTGTACGATTGGCTTGGCATGGAGCAAATTGCTGACTTAGAACCAAAACCGGGTATCTCGCCAACCACATCTCACCTGCAATCACTCACCAAGTTAGATGCCAATAGTTTTGATGCGATTGTTTACTCATCTCACCAAGACCAGCGTCCAGCAAATTGGTTACAGCAGCATACAAACAAACCTGTGATTCAACTGCCACTGACGGTTTCTAAAGGTGAAAGCTTGGATGAAATGTACGATCAAGTTATCGACGATTTATTGGACGTGCTCGTGCAACCCATTCCGGTGAAGATCTAAACCATGGCTGAGTATGCATGGTTATTGCCAGCGGTGTTGTGCGGCTTAATTGCTCTGGTTGGCAATGTGGTTCTTGGGCAACAAGTTCTCAATCGACAGATCATCTTTATTGATTTGGCGGTGGCACAAGTTGCCGCTTTGGGAGCTGCGCTCAGCCATTATTGGTTGAACCAATACGCACTGTTTTCAGGCTCCTTCTTTGGTGAGATGGTTGGTCCTTGGGTGATGTCGTTATTGCTTTGTGGTCTGATCGCTGTAATGGAGAAGCGATACCAACAGCATTTAGAGCCGATGATCGGCAGCCTGTTTGTAGTATCCGCATCGCTGGCGATTTTGCTCGTGAGCAAAGACCCACATGGCGGTGACTTCATTCAAGGCATCCTTAATGGTCAGTTGTTGTGGGCAACGTGGGCGGACGTTTGGCCTTTGGCTTTGATAACCGCGGCGATGCTGCTGTTGCTATGGTTCAAGCCTGAGTTTATGCTGGGCAGTGGCTTCTATCTTATCTTTGCTATCTTGATGCCGATTACGGTCAAGCTCACGGGGATTTACTTAGAATTTGCGTTGTTGGTGATTCCGGCTTTGTGCGCCGCAGCATTGAAAGGGATTCGGTTCTTTATTGCGAGTATCAGCATTGGTATTGTCGGAATACTATCGGGCATTGCTGTTTCGGCTCGTTACGATTTACCAAGCGGGGCGAGTATTGTCATCACCTTGTTTATCGCAGGTATGTTGTTCAATCTTTTGCTGCAACCTTGGTTGCTCAAATCGCAATCTGCTTGCAAAGGTCAAGAGCATATCGCGCAATGATAAAAAGGCTCCGCATTCACGGAGCCTTTTGTTTAGCACTGCTTTTTCTTATTAGTAACGCCTGATCAGTCTTCGTTTATAGACCAATTAGCCACTCTCTCTGTTTCTATTTTAGCAAGATTTGAAAATAGGGAGAATTTGAGGCTGAATCGAATCTGTCAAAGTGTTATCCAACGCAGGGAATAATTGATTGATTCCGGTTTCCGATAAGCCCAACCACGCCATCAAACTTGCATGCAATTGATCTGAAGAAATAGTGGGAATAACACGCCCACGAGAAAGCAAATACGGACTATGTTCAGATAAATCCGGGTACTCACCCACAATTGCTTTTCCTGCTACACCACCGCCCATGACTAAGGCGTGACTTGCCCAGCCGTGATCCGTGCCATCGGTGCCGTTTGGAATCAGAGTTCGACCAAACTCAGTGTGAGTAAATGTCGTCACTTGCTCAAACAACCCATTGTTTTGTAATGCTAATTGGAACGCTGCCATTGCTTCTGCCAACTCTTGCAACAAGCCAGTTTGACGACTGATTTGTGCTGAGTGAGTATCAAACCCTCCCAACTTACAACTGAAGTACTGAGCAGGATGTTGGAATTGATCTTTATGTAGAATTAGCTTGAACACCGCTTTCAATTGCTTACCGATTCGTGTCTCAGGGAAAGCATCGGTGATCTCGGAATTCAGAATCGAACTAAACTGTTCATACATTCTGGTGGAATCTACCGCGACACCTGCGTAATGCGATTGAAAAATATTGTTGTAACTGCCGGTACTTTGCAGTTGATCGAACAAGTCGCGTGAACGTTGATCATTAAAAATATCGCTTGGAGGTTGAGATCCCACCGAGTTGGATTGTGCTTCAATACAATTTGTCCACACCTGTGTACCGCCAATATCAAACATTGGCGATAGTTCGTTTAGATTGCGCAGCATGGTACCTAGCTCGGTGGATGTCTTTGCACCAAAGCCTTCTTTCGATAAAGACTTGGTCGCATGAGACTGAACCATGGTGGATTGATGCGAGTGGCTGAACAGATGCGCTGGTCGCGTACTTTCGCCATATATCACGTTGTTTACGCGTTGAGTCAGTGGTCCTAGGTTAATCACAGGTACAAGGTTCGCGCTGTCCCAGTAAGGTTTGAGCGCCGCCATGGCAGGGTTGAGCGCCAGCTTTGCCGTGTCGTTCACGGCATCTAGGTAAATACACGTAGTTTCATCCAAAGCCAAATTGCCACGTAGGGCGCGATATTGAGCGTTGGCATTGGCTGCCGTTGGAATAAGCATGTTGTAGCCATCATTACCGCCTGCAAGGTCAATGCCGACAACGGCGCGATATCCGTTTTGGCATTGATTAAACGAGTCAGCAAAGGCAGGAAATGCCGCTAGGTTCAGCGCAGAAATACCCACACCAGCGGAACTTGCTTGTAAAAATCGACGTCGAGTTAAGTTCATGATGTTTACCCCTGTGTGATGAATTCTGGTGAAAGCAGTGCGTTCATGACGAGATTCTTAATCTCTTTGCGCCATTCCGGTTTGCGTCCCGGACACTGAGCGAGGTAATCGAGATAGCATTGGCGCGCTTGCTCACTCATTTGGAAAGCGAACAAATGCTCGTTGAGGTAATCAACAACCCCTTCATCATCAAACGCAAGGTAACGGGTGAACAAGGTTTCATCCATGTACCAATCTTTGTTTTCCTGTTCGAAGCGAGCAATCAACTCACGGAACTGAATCCCGTATTGGTAAATGTCATGCCATTGATACACATTAAACTCGGGTGCCACCAAACCATTAAAATCAGGATGATTTGGCGCGTCATCAGGTTGATAGTAATAAAACACAGATGGGGCAGATAAAGGCAGCGTTCGACTATACCAATTGAATTGTTTTGGCCACATCATCACACCGTCACGACGCTTCACTTGCAGAGCGCGCATCGCATGAGTAAAGACAGATAGCGGGTCACGCAATTTGCCCACTGAGTTACCAGAACGCAGGGCGTCTTTGTCAGTTAAAATCGCAACTACTAGAGTTTGCATGTCGCCATCAGAGCGTTTAAATGCCCGGCGGACACGGCGAATGTAGCCCGCTCTCGGGTTACTGGTCACAAGCTTATTGATGAAGAACTTGGTTACAAAAGTGTAGAGTGTGTTCTGCTTCATCAAATGCTCAATCACTGCTTCCAGCTCATCCTCTGCACCCACACCGGCGGGGAAGGTTTTACCAAGAATACGTTTTTCGCCCATGTCATGCTCGCCGCGTGGCAACATCGGTTGGCTGTATTTGTCATTACCGCGGATATCAATGAACTTCCAGCCGGTAAACACGCGGGCCAGTTGTTCAATATCTTCTTGCGTGTAAGATGCCATTTCGTTACCTTCGGCATCCAAACGGACTTCACCGTTATTACGCAGCTTGACAGGACCAAGAGTGAATAACTGCAACAGCTCTCGCGCGTAGTTTTCATCTGGTGCAGTGAGCTCATTAGAAACGTTGTTTACGAAGGTTAGGTATTCGCCCATGATTGGCGATTTCGATACAAAGCGAATCACATCACGGAAGTTCGCAAAAGCGTTATCGAGCAGCCCATCGAAGTAATTACACATGTAACGACGCTTAGACGCTGCACTAAATGCTGGGTCTTTTACGCTCACGACAAACAGTTGAGAAAGGGTATAACCGATGCGTTGACGCAGAATATCGTTGCCTTCCACCGTCATGCGCGTCCAACTGCTGGCGTAATACAAGCCCTGCCCTAAGTCGGGAACATTCAACTCATCTTGTTCAAAGTGAGTAAGCCAAGATGAAGAAGGGATAAGTGTTTGTTGAGCGACCCAGTTTTCAATGCTTCCTGATTGAACGAGGTCATTAATGTCACGTTGGGATGCCCCAAATGTGCACTGTTGCAGCGTTCTTGCTGCATCTATGTAAGCCTGATTCATTTTATCTCCCGTAGGTATTGTTATCTTTGTCAGGTGAGGCGTCTTTCTCGCATCCATGTTTAAAAGCACGCTGTATCTTTAAAATCGTAATCCAGATTTTTGATAACAAGAATGTAATACCCACAGGTTTATTGTGACTTTGCTGCATAATCTAAGAATTAAATGGGTGAGCTTTAAGTGAAAGGCTGCTTATTCAACAAAAAGCGCATTTGTTGCGCAGCAACATCGATAGAACAGTGACGGAAACGCATTATTTGGCAAACCATCATCAAGATGTCTTGATTAGTTCACATCCGACTCCCAGACTGTTTCTATAGTTTATGAAAGACCCTGCGTACGAGAAGCGCAGCTGTAACGCGACTAAGCATAAAAACAACAAACGCTAGGGATAACAGCGAATTTGTAATCTCAACATTTAAGGAAGACCAAGATGAAACCGGAAAAAGTAGCAGTAGTCACTGGTGCGGCTCGTGGTATTGGCCAAGCTATTTGTGAGCAATTACTCGAGGATGGATTCCACGTAGTCGGGCTGGATATATCGCCTGTGGAATGGAGCCAGTCAGCGCAGTTAAGCAGTTATCAAGTCAATTTGTGCGATGCCGCAACCGTTAGCGAAGTGGTAGATAGTATCGTAAAACAGCATGGCAGAATTGATGCGCTGGTTAATAACGCCGGCATTACTCGTGATGCATTGCTGCCAGACATGCTAGAGCAAGATTGGGACAGCGTTATCGACGTGAACTTAAAAGCCGTATTCTTACTAACTCAACGTGTTGCCCCTGTCATGCTAGAGCAGGGGGAGGGCAGTATTGTAAGCATTTCTTCTATCGTGGGAACGGATGGCAATATCGGTCAGAGCAACTACGGCGCAAGTAAAGGTGGTGTGATTTCAATGAGCAAAGGCTGGGCGAAAGAGCTATCAAGAAAGGGGGCACAGATCCGCGTCAATTGTGTCGCGCCAGGTTTTATCGCCACCGACATGACCAAAAACCTACCAGAAAAAGTCATTGAAATGATGGAAGGCAAAACCCCATTAGGTCGAATGGGGTCAGTACAAGACATCGCTAATGGTGTGTCCTTCCTCACCTCCGACAAGAGCGCTTACATTACAGGACAAGTGCTCAAGATTGACGGTGGTTTAGTGCTTTAACCAACGAACTAAACCTCAAATAACAAACGCCCTTCATCTGAGTGAAGGGCGTTTTTGTTGGATAGAGTCAAGTTAGTTATTGGACCCCGTTTTCCATAAAAACAGGTTGAAGCTGTTAATCATAAAAACGCTTAACAGCCTCATTGGCGCCTCCATATAAACGATTGAGCATTTTATTGAAGTTATAGCCAAGACTTTTCTAACTTCCCTATTTTGAGTTTAGAAATGTTTTTGTATGTGAAGTAAGAGCGCAATTCTTCGTTTCTTATTCAATAATAGAATGGAAAAAATTAGTTGGATCAGAGGTTAACCTTGGAGGAAGTATTACCACTTTTATTCCCTAAATTAATCCATTAATATTTCCGTACTTATCCAAATTTTTAAGCTCACCAAACTCTTCAATGTCTGCGGCTTTTCTTTTTTCAATCTCAGCTCGCTTAGGCCATCTGCAAATACTACTTATAGGGTATTCAATTACGCCATTGGGGTAATTTGAGTTATACACATAAATCACTTCTTCACGATTCGATAGATCGCAATTTAGAGCAGATAACATCTCTACAAAGTAAGCATTATGTGTAACCCCTCGAGAGTTTGCACTCCAAAGGTAGACTTCATCATCTTCAGCATTACTTGGATCATCACTATCAATACGAATACCTTGCCAAATAACATTGGTAGTAAAGGGATTGTCGGCATGGCGTGATTGCATGGTTAACTCTGGAAAACTAAAGCGTCCCTCATTGTCAGTTGTCGTGTAATCATGTATTTCATCATCGGTAACATCGATAAATTCATAGCTTCTTTTTAATTTAACACCAGGTAAGGGGGAACCATTGTTGGTAAGTTTTCCAGTCACTGGAGGGAACAGCTGAACCGTTTTCTTTCTAAACATTTTGTTCTCCAAGCCAAAAGCTGAAAGTGTAAAAACTAACAGAAAACTGAGGTGTGTTAACGATAGTAAACCTCTAAGCATTGCCAAACTATTGATATGCATATGGTTTGTCTCTGGCATGCTATATGCCGAAAACAGAACTGGCAATATTGTCTAAGGCAAGATAGTGATCAATTTGGATTTGTTGTCAAAAATGATACGTCAGTTCATTGGAGCGGCTTGCTATTATATTTACCGTTAACAGGAACCTTCATTTTTTTAATCGTTTATTAGACTGAAACCTCCTTAGGTGCGTTATGCGACAGTCTCTGGACAGAAGTTATTTGTTGTTAATGTCCTCAAATGATTATGTCCAACAATGAGTTTAGAAATGTTTTTGTATGTGAAGTAAGAGCGCAATTCTTCGTTTTTTATTCAATAATAGAATGGAAAAAATTAGTTGGCTCAGAGGTTAATCTTGGAGGAAGTATTGTCATTTTTATCCCCTAAATTAATCCATTAATATTTCCGTACTTATCCAAATTTTTAAGCTCATCAAACTCTTAAATGTCTGCGGCTTTTCTTTTTTCAATTTCAGATCGTTTAGGCCATCTACAAATGCTGACTATAGGGTATACAATTACGCCACTGGAGTATTTTGAGTTATACACATAAATCACTTCTTCACGATTCGATAGATCGCAATTTAGAGCAGATAACATCTCTACAAAGTAAGCATTATGTGTAACCCCTCGAGAGTTCGCATCCCATAGGTAGACTTCATCATCTTCAGCATTGCTTGGATCATCACTTTCAATACGAATACCTTGCCAGATAACATTGGTAGCAAAGGGATTGTCGGCATGGCGTGATTGCATGGTTAACTCAGGAAAACTAAAGCGTCCCTCACTGTCAGTTGTCGTGTAGTCATGTATTTCACCATCGGTAACATCGATAAATTCATAGCTTCTTTTTACTTTAACACCATGTAAGGGAGAGCCATTGTTGGTAAGTTTTCCAGTCACTGGAGGGAACAGCTGAACCGTTTTCTTTCTAAACATTTTGTTCTCCAAGCCAAAAGCTGAAAGTGTAAAAACTAACAGAAAACTGAGGTGTGTTAACGATAGTAAACCTCTAAGCATATCCAAATCATTGATATGCATATAGTTTGTCTCTGGCATGCTATATGCCGAAAACAGAACTGACAATATTGTCTAAGGCAAGATAGTGCTCAATTTGGACTTGTTGTCAAAAATGAGACGTCAGTTCATTGGAGCGAGAGCTTCCTTTAGTATTTTGATTTTTATAATACCCCTTTACTGTTACTGAAATGATTAGTTTATTGGAGTAATTATTTTTTGACCAATCTAATATAATTTCACTTTTAACTACTTACAAAAGTTGTAAGAGATAATAACTAATAAGTTTATGGTGTGTTATTTTTAAAGTTAAAACTGATTCTCCATGGATAAGCGTAATATTATTAAAAATTATAAGGTTTATAGCTATTGAAACAAGAAAGCTAGGTTTTGAATAAAATAAAAATAAGAATTTTTAGACAAAAATTATTTTCAATTTTGAAAAATAGTTAGGGTTTGTAGCTAAATAAAATCATTATCCGAATCTTGTTTTAACTTTAAATGTCATTTTTGGATTTATAAAATACGGTTTTTGCAAACCTCACAAATCTGCAACAACCATTTTTATTTTTAAAACTCTTGGAGTTAGTTTATTTGAGCTCTATGAGTATTGCATAAGTGTTTAAAAAACCTCGATAGAATGTCTATCTCTAGTCTGTGGAAAAGGATATTAGCTATGGGCTAATCAATTAATCCCAATATCCCGCTAAATCTATCACCCATAGATTTGATACCCGAAGATATCTAAAACCCTATTATTTAAAGAATATGCTGTGCTCTATTTGGGTAATAATCTCAAAAAGTCAACCTAAATGTGTGATCTATAGCTCATATCTATAGTTTTAATTTGTAACATATCTTGTGGTTGTATTGATTGTCATTTAGTTTTGTTATGCCAACTGAGGCATACTTTTCAAAAAAGGCAAAAAAATGAAAGAGTTATCTATTAAAGAAATTTCGCTAGTAGTAGGAGCCGGACGCGGTGAAAGTTCACATAGAGATAGACAAATGGATGGAGCACCGACCGGAGATAAAGTTAGAGCTGGGCTTTCACTAGGAGGCTTTTTTGCAACCCGTACTCCTTGGGGTTTAGCGGGCTATGCTACAAGTTTAAATGTAGGGGAAGATGAGTTTTTAGATAACATGAGAAGAAATGATGATAGCCGTCATCGTCATGGACACAATGATAGAGATGGTAACTACCGTCGTGAAGGTGGTGGTAGAGCGATAGAACATTAAAAATTAAAACCAGTAAGTTAAAGCTTACTGGTTCTATTCATTATGAAAATTATTTTAATTATATTTAATGCTATATCATTAGGTCTGTATGATTTAATTTCTAGAAAGAAAGTATATTATATTTGGTTGTTGATCATTTCAGCTTTTCTAGTATTAAAACTAATGTCGTATTTAAATGACTCTTTAGTGTATATAGTAAGTAATATTGTATTGTTAGTATTTTTTGTTTGTTGTTTTATTTCTCCCATAGTATGTAAGGATAAATTTAATTCAAGAATATGTCGGAAATTCCTAATAATGCTGCATCTTTTTTTAGTTTTTAATATTTTGTTCTTGGAGGAAAATGTAGTGTTAGCTACTAATATAGGAAGTAGCATGCAACCGACTCTTAAAGATGGTCAGATTCTTATATTAAAGAAATATAATGGAGATACCAAATTAAATAGAGGGGATATTGTATTATTTAGAATGGGGTCGAAGCTATATACTAAAAGGATATTTGCAATACCAAATGATGAGATAAACGTTGATTACAAGAAAATATGTAATGGTAACAATTGTTTGGTCGATGAAAATTCTAATCTGATAAATAGTATCAATTTTATTGTTCCAGACTTTTCGTATTTTGTTCTTGGTGATAACTTGAAAAATTCAAGAGACTCAAGATACTTTAAAGAAACTTTTGTAAATGTAAAAGATATTGAATATGTCTATCTTGGTAGTTTGTATTAAATTTCAATAATTTTTTCATTAAAATATATTTTATTATATAGGTTAAATTTGTTTAGAGAAGAAGTTTTTGAGTCGAAAAAAAAACGGCTGTATGGCAATGTGATAATGACACAACCATTTTCTTTCTATTTTAAGGTTGCTTTTGTATTCATGTCTTTTTTTTTGATTTTTATTTATTTAAATCAATACTCCTATACAAGAAAAGAATCTGTAAAGGGATATTTAACTCCTAAAAAAGGACTAGTTAAAGTCTATCTAAATAGAGAGGGGATAATTGAAGAATTAATGGTTTCGGAAGGTAAGGAAGTGAAAATTGGAGATGGTCTTGCAAAAATAAAAAATAGTCAAAGCCTTTCTAGTGGAGAAGAGCTCTCAGAATCTATCAGTAATGAATTGAAAAAACAAAAAATCGTTCTTACAAATGAAATTAGTATTCTTAAAGAAATTAAATACAAAGATAATTTAAAATTAGAAAATCAGTTAATAAAATTATACAAGAGTTACTCTTCTGCTAAAAAACTAAGAGAAACTAGCTTAAAAAAACTTAAAATTAAGAAAGATAATTATCTGATTAATAGAGATTTGAAAGACAAAGGTTTTTTATCTAGGAATGAATTTTTAGTTTCACTAGAGGAGTATTTAAATGCTCAAGAAAATGTCGACCGCTTAGATCAAAACCTCGTTTCAATAGAGCTTGAAATATCGATTAAAGAAAGTGAGAAAAATTCTTTGCCAGAAAATTTACAGTTAAAGTTAACTACTATTGAACGTCAAATATCAAGTATCAATACTCAATTGTATGAACTAAACAATCAATATGAATTTATTAAGAAAGCACCAGAGTCAGGTATTGTTACCGCGATACAAAGTTATGTTGGTTCAAATATTAACTTAAAAACACCTCTTTTAAGCATTATTCCCAAAGATTCGCCTCTAGAATTAGAAATGTTGTTACCAACGAGGTCTTCTGGATTTGTACAAGTAGGAGATCATGTGAATATAAGATTTGATGCATTTCCTTATCAAAAATTTGGCATGGTGAAAGGGACAATAATCAGTGTTGATAAAGCGTTATTATTGCCATCTGATAAGGCTTTACCCTTTGCTGTGAATGAGGCGATGTATCAAGTCAGAGCTGAACTAGATAATCAAACGGTCTTAGCATATGGTAAGTCATACCCACTAAAAGTCGGGATGATTGCAGACGCGGATATAATTTTAGAAAAACGTAGCTTATTAGATTGGTTGTTAGAGCCTTTATATTCAGTAAAAGGAAGATTTTAATGGCTAATTCGAATGTAGGATACTCTTCTAGCTCTAATTTTAACGCTAAGACGTTGTTAAATTTCAATGGAGTAAAAAAAGTACCTTTGGTTTTACAATCAGAGAATACAGAATGTGGTTTAGCATGTATTGCTATGATTTCTTCTTTTTATGGACATAAAATAAATCTATTACCATTACGTCATCATACTAACTTGGGTGATCAAGGGGTAGAGCTTCTCCGGTTAATGGATATAGCTAACGATTTAAGTTTGGTACCGAGGGCATTACAATGTAGTTTGGAGGAAGTAACACACCTAGCACTTCCGTGCATTTTACATTGGAATTTGGATCACTACGTAGTTCTTACAAAAATTAAAAAAGGTAGATATTATATAAATGATCCAGCTGGGGGGGAGAGAATTGTTAATAAAAAACAATTCAGTGATGCGTTCACTGGAATTGCTCTAGAGTTAACTCCTAATAGAAATTTTAAAAAGGAAGACTCTAGAGTTTTGATGAAGATAGAACAACTATGGGGACGAATAATAGGAATTAAGCGCTCTCTTATAGCTCTCTTTTCTTTAAGTATACTAATCCAAATCTTAGCATTATTATCACCATATTACATGCAATGGATTATAGATAATGTGCTTTTAAGCCATGATAAACCATTGCTTTTAGTGTTAGCTATCGGATTTTCATTTTTAAAAATAATACAAGTTTTTATTAGTTCTTTCCGTTCATGGTTCATGATAAGACTGAATTGTGAAATTAGTATTCAATTGGCTTCTAATATATTTGATCATCTGATAAGGCTACCTATTTCTTTTTTCGAGAAGCGCCATGTGGGAGATATTGTATCTAGATTCGGATCTTTTAACGCAATTAAAGAAATGATGACAACAGGATTGGTTGAAGCGATTATTGATGGATTAATGGCAGTTATAATACTTTTCATGATGTATATTTATAGTCCGATTCTTTCTAGTGTTGTACTAGTTTTTATTTCTGTATCTCTTATTGTGCAATATGCATTTTTTTATCCTTCAAAAAGACTTGAAGAAGAAAGTATAGTATTTGAAGCTAAGGAGGATACTATGTTTTTGGAATCTGTGCGTAGCATACAAACACTAAAACTTTTTGGTCAGGAAACTAATCGATTAAATGGCTGGCTGAATAAATATGCAGATGTGACAAATATAGGTATTAGAAAAAGTAGACTAAACTTAACCGAAAATATTATAACTACTTTATTGAATGGATTTGAATCCATTTTGATCCTATATCTAGGGGCTCTAATTGTCATTGATGGAGAATTAACAATAGGGATGCTTCTTGCTTTCATCGCATATAAAAGTCAGTTTACGTCAAATATATCAGCACTAGTAGGGAAATGGTTATCCTTTAAAATGTTGAGTTTACATCTAGAACGATTGTCAGATATTACTCTTGAAGATAAAGAAAAATTAAATTTTTCATCAGAAAAAATTAAAACTTCTGGCAGTACAATTAGGGTTGAAGGATTAGGGTTTCGATATTCAGAATCATCAGAATGGATATTTCGTGATGTATCTTTTGAAGTAGAATCCGGGAGTAGTATCGCAATTGTTGGTCCCTCAGGATGTGGCAAGTCGACATTAATGAAGGTAATACTCGGTCTTTTAGAACCGACTGAGGGTAAAATTTTTTTTAATGATATCGATATCAGCCAATTGTCATTAAGTAGCTATAGGCAGCAATTTTCTGCGGTTATGCAAAATGATTCACTTTTATCTGGAACGATAGCAGAAAACATCACTATGTTTGACTTGAATTTTGAACAAAGTAAATTGGAAGAGTGCTGCAAAAAAGCTTGCATTTTTGATGAGATTATTAATCTTCCAATGCGATTTAACTCCTTGGTTGGCGATATGGGAAGCGTTTTTTCCGGCGGACAGTTACAAAGAATATACTTGGCAAGAGCTTTGTATAGGGATCCTAAGGTACTGTGTTTAGATGAATCAAGTAGTCATTTGGATAAAGCTAACGAAAAGAAAGTAAACCAAAGTTTGAGGGAGTTGGACATAACTAAAATAATAATAGCACATAGTGCAGAGACCATTAACATGGCGGACAGAGTTATAAACCTTGATGGTTATTACCACTAGCGTTAGAGATTTTTAACTAATTATCTTAAGTTTATTATTAATTTGCGATAAAATATAATTCTACATCAAAAATTGTCGCTTGATCTTCAATAAAAGTAGTTAGTATGTCTGGGCTATGTATAATTAAATTTTCTTATCTTAAGGATATGACTGAAAATAACTTGTTGACTATTAACTTTAACAATAGAGTAAGTATATAGATACCTCTAAAAGAGGGCGAGTTTCCTCCATAGCGAGTTGTTGTCCAGCAAATCTGTGGGAGATAGTTGTTTTAAAACCCTTTCAAGCTATTCGGTTTGAAAGGGTTTCGCGGAAAGGGAGTTATATTAACCTTATTATCGAACGAAATATACATAACCTAATCTAATACCGCAATGAAGAATAGGGTGGCATTTCGTTTAAAAGTGTAACCAAGTTTCCTAGTCAAGTTATGTGTAACTTTTTTATAATGACATGCTCTTTGTTGTTGATAAACCCTATAATCTCGCAGTGTCTTTTGGTTGTGACCTTGTCCTGCTGACATAGCTTTTGAGAGGGAAGGTATAAACTATCATAAAACATCTTAATGTTTTTTATCCTTTGATATATATGTTTTCGCATTATCGAAGTATATAGATTGTTTTGGTTTCAAGATAAAGGCATAAATATTTAGAGAATTAAGTTGCCAGTTGTTTACTCGGTATAACAAAACGCAATTGGTCTATCCGTAAAGCACAGATGTAATATCCATAAAAAACATGGATTATACATATGAAAAAATTATCGCTACTCGCTCTGCTTGTTCTCTCTGGCTGTAACCAGCAAAACACCACGGCTTCAGAGCCAAATCACAATAGCCAATATCAGAGTTTTAAAAAAACACCGGAGCTTGCTGAAGAACTTAAAGCTCAGCCTACAATTGATGACCAATTTGCTCTGCTATATCGAAAATTTGATTACACACTAGACAGAAGCGACTCCCTGACTGGTCGTGATGAAAACAAGGACGGAATACGCGACGATATTGAGGCATTCATCAATGCGTTAGAAGTGTCAGAGCCAGTGCGTAATGCATTGAAGCAAGATGCACGTCAAACTCAGAAAAACCTATATTACGATTGGAGTGAAAAGACTGAGGCTAATATTGACAAAGCCATGGCGATAGGTGACGAATACGATAAAGTCATCGCATGCAAAGATTTTGTCGGTATCCTAGTAGATGATTTAATCGAAACTTCTAAAACAATCAGAGCATTAACATACAATACAAAAGCCAGAACCATGGCTTATCTTGCTTATAATCATTTGCTAGATGGTTCCGTTAGTACATTGCTTCCCGCTGAGGAGAAGTACTGTGAATAAACTAACAAGTGCCTTTTTACTTTGCACGGTACTCCCAGCACATGTTAGTGCTCACTCCTGTGATATTGAAGGATACACAATAAGTTTTTTTAATGGTGTCGCTACGACATTGAAGGGCGCTAAATTGGGGCAGAAAAAAATAGAATCAACCCTTGGTATCAGGCAATTCAAAGGCGAACCTGTTGAATATCAATTGTTCTATAATGACTCTTACATTGGAAGTAACGGGTTGAATGTTTTAGCTGATTTTGCTGAAACTTTTGACCAAAGAACAGAAGAGTTGGGTCAAAAGCAGTTTGACTGATGGGAAGCGTTTTGGGAAATCGTTAGCGGACGTCAGGACAGTTCCATCATCCAAAAAATTAGCGCGACTTTTTCATGGTTTAAAGGGTTTGTTTCTGATCTTGTCAGCCAAGGTATGAATACGATGATTCGTGAGTTTTTACAACTCTTGAGTGCTTCGATTGATTCACCTGATACTGAAAAAACTCAGATGCAGCATAAACTCATCAATGATTCCAATACATGGAAAGGCAAAAAGCTAATTTATATTGCTCACTCGCAAGGAAACTTATGGGTGAATCAATCTTACGAGTATGTCGTTTCTCAATTAGGATACGACGCAGATAATATTCACGTGGTTCATATTGCGCCGGCCTCGCCAACATTAACCCCCGATAGTGACTATATTTTATCAACGTCTGACCTTGTTATTAATGGCTTGCAACTAACAGGAATCGGCTCTGTCCCTGTACCAAATACCGTTATAGCACCGAGTACGGCAGATATTGCAGGGCACGGTTTAATTGAAATCTATCTAACTCATCCTGACTCGATTAGCAAAATCAAGAAATCCGTGGGACGAGCGTTTGATTCACTGACCAACCCAGACATGGAAGAGCATCTTTTTGAAGTGACCTATCAATACACGCCTTCTTTTGTCGAAAGTCACGCTGCACCAGAGATTAAATTTGTCGATAATCCAAGTGGGGATTGGTTTGAAAAGGCTATGTATCCACATTACGATGACTCGTACTTTGAATATGATTCTGCCAACTACAACTATAAACTCAAACCGGTTGCAGGCTTGAAATACTTATCTCACCAACACGACAAGAAAGACAGAGAAAACCAAACGTTTACCGTTGTTCAATGCTCAGATATCCCAAACGATGACCCATTTATACTGGGTGAAAAATCCCAGGCATTAATATGGTACGGATATGATGAGCAGCCGGAAAATACAAAAGTTACTGTGACAGTCAGAGATAGGTATGGAAGAAAGCTACAAAGTGGAGAGCAATCAGTGAGTAAGTTGCGTCGTAAAGGGTGGAGTTATCAAGGTATTTTCCTTGATTTGGAGGCGAAAAAACCTTACTCGCAGAAAGAAAAGAATTTCATAGAGAAACAAAACCTAGAGAGTAAGTACGAGCTTTATTCTTACGCAACTCTACTGCCGACTACATCATGAATAGACATTAGGCTCAATGCACGGGATGACTTTGTGGCGTTGACTTCGTCCAAAAACGAGCTCCGCCAAGCTAGAACAATACAAATAAAAAACGCCTCTCCTATCTTTAGGAAGGGCGTTTTTCTTTTGTTTAAATTACCTAGGTAGATTACTTTTCACGCACGTAGGTCGTTTGAACCAAGGTGTCTAGCACCACTTCGCTCTTGGTCACTTTAAAATGGAGAGGCTGTTGCAAATCACCAAATAAAGGTGCGCCGCCGCCAAGTAGAATAGGGAAGCGCGTGATCACCATTTCATCGATAAGATCTTCTTTTAAAAAGCTCTGAATCGTCACACCGCCGTCGATGTATAGTTCGTTAAAGCCTTTTGCATTCAGGTCAGTAAGCACATCTTTTAGCTCGCCTTTTACTAAAAAGACTTTGTCTTCGTAGCCCTGTGGCACTTCTGTCATGGTGTTGCTGAGTACGAACACAGGTTTGCTGTATGGCCAATCGCAATCAAAGCTCAGAACTACATCTAGGGTGTTGCGTCCCATTACCAAGCCATCAATACGCTCCATCAGTGAGAAGAAGCCAGTATCAATACTGTCGGGATTTGGTACGGATTGTAGCCAGTCGAGTTTGCCTTGTTTATCTGCGATGTAACCGTCCAGACTGGTTGCAATAAATACGATATTTGCCATGAGTACCTCATCAAAGTAGTGATGCTTGAGCCAAGCTAAAGTATGGGTTAAAATTAATTCTACAATGTAGAATAATGCTGAGTTTATCGAGAAGATCAAATGTCTGTCAACGAAAAGAAACGTGGAAGACCGACCGCAAAGCAGTCACAACTGAGTGCAGAAAGCATTTTGGAGTCGGCTAAGTTATTGATGAAAAAGGAAGGAAAGGTACCAAGTATTCGCCTGCTAGCGACCCAATTGAATGTGGATCCTATGGCGATCTATTACTACTTCAAAAACAAAAATGCTTTGCTTGAAGCGTTAACAACATCGTTGGTGGAAGACATTTATCAACCGCAAGCAAATGAAGATTGGCAAAGCGAACTCAAACACCTGTGCGTTAGTTATATTGAGCTGTTGCGTGAGTATAACGGGCTGTTGCAAACCATGTTGAGCATGACATCCCACGGACCGGCTCAAGTGTTTACTGAGCGCTATCAATTGATTGTTCAACCCTTGGGTTTATCCCAGCAAGTAGAGAAAGACAGTTTGGATCTGCTGGCGGATTACTTGCACGGTTTTGCGCTGTCGATTAGCTGTTGCCATGATGCGAGCTTGATTAAGACTGATATGTTGGATGGACCGTTAAGTCTGATCTGCTCATCATGTTGGTATCTCGAACCTAGCTCACATTAACGCGCTGTTTGGGTATATACCCTGAAAGAAATTCCCATAACCAAAGGTTCTAACTAAAAGAGATTACAGGACTTTTATTTGGTTAATTAGACCTAATATCTTGGTTATGCCCGAAGCGAAAGGCGAAGGGATACTTTCAATAATGCTTGCTGGCGTGCTAGAGCCGTCAGTTTGAAGATGCATTCAAACACAATAAGGGATAACAATGGCTAACGAATACATTCCACCAAAAGTTTGGACAAACGATAATGAAAATGGCGGTCAGTGGGCGAGCATTAACCGTCCGGATTCTGGCGCGCGTCATGAGCAAGAGCTTCCAGTTGGTGAGCACCCATTCCAGCTTTACTCAATGGGTACGCCAAATGGTCAGAAAGTGACGATCATGTTTGAGGAGCTTTTGGCGGCAGGCGTAACAGCAGCTGAATACGACGCATACCTGATCAAGATCGGCGATGGTGACCAATTTGGTTCAGGCTTTGTGTCAGTAAACCCGAACTCGAAGATTCCGGCTTTGGTTGACCGTTCAGGTGCTGAACCGGTGAATGTTTTTGAGTCTGGCAACATCTTGTTTTACCTAGCAGAGAAGTTTGGTCACTTCCTACCAACAGAAGGCGCGAAGCGCGCTGAGGTAATGAACTGGTTGTTCTGGTTGCAAGGTTCTGCGCCATACCTAGGCGGGGGTTTTGGTCATTTCTACGCGTATGCACCAGAGAAGTTCGAGTACCCAATTAACCGCTTCACTATGGAAGCTAAGCGTCAGCTAGACGTGCTGGATAAGCGCCTTGCGAACAACGAATTCCTAGGTGGTGACGAGTACAGTATTGCCGATATCGCAACATGGCCATGGTACGGCAACCTCGTTCTGGGTCGTGCTTATGATGCGGCAGAGTTCCTAGATGTGGCGAGCTACAAGAATGTTGTGCGTTGGGCGAAAGCGATTGATGAACGCGAAGCAGTACAACGTGGTCGTATTGTTAACCGTTCATGGGGTGAAGAGTGGGAACAGGTACCTGAGCGTCACAGCGCTGCAGACATTGATTCCGCACTAGCGAAAAAGTCTGCGTAATCGCTTCATCGTACTAAACGAAAAAGGAATGCTTGTGCATTCCTTTTTTTGATCCCTAGTGGTGTGTTTTCTCGATTAAGAAGTCGATAAGCACAAGAACCCGCTTAGCTTTTTGGGTGTTCTTGTGAAAGTAAACATATAAGCCAGAATAGGGCTGCCAATATTCTTCAAGCACAGGCACCAACTCTCCAGTGCGAAAGCCCTCTTGTACGATAGGCGTCACAATACGACCAATGCCTAACCCGTTGATGGCAGCGTCAACCATGAGATCGGTGTCGTTGACGATCAGCGCGCTTGGCATGTCGACGGTGATGGCTTCCCCTTTGTTGTTCAACTTCAGCGGTGCGATTTGATTAGAAGAGATAAAGCGGTATTGAATCAACTTATGCTTTTTTAAGTCTTCTGGCGTATTGGGTAAGCCGAACTGCGCGACATAGCTTGGTGATGCAAATAACGCTTCTTTCACTGGGTGAGTGAGCTGACGTGCAATCATTCCTTCTTCCACTTTATCGCCAAAGCGGATACCCATATCGAACCCTTCACGAATGATATCGACAGTTTTATCGGAAACAGAAATTTCCAACTGGATATCGGGATAACGTTGGCAAAACTCAATGTAGATAGGTTTGAGCAAAGATTGATAAACAAAGCGTGGCACCGTGATACGAACTTTGCCCGATGGCACTCGGCTCAAATCACTTACACTCTCGACTGCGAGGTTAAGATCAGACATGGTAGTCAGTGTTCGATCGTATAAGCGTTGCCCTGCTTCTGTCAGCTCAATGCGACGAGTGGTGCGGGTAAATAATGGCAAGCCGAGTTGTTCTTCCAGCATTTTTAGTGCCTGACTCACCGATGGTGGTGCGATTTCTAACTTACGCGCTGCGGCGGTGATGCTGCCTTCTTGTGCAATAGTATGGAACATCATTAATTGATTGTAGGTGGTGCCGTTCATGTTTCATCCTAGTGTTGCGTTTATTGTTAGTTTCTACCTAATAATAATTTAAGTAAAGAGCATCTAAAACTAAAGGTTACTTCAGCGTATTCTCTCTTCATCGGTTAACGCTTCGAAACAGAGGAATCACGATGAGCAAAGTACTGGTAATTTCAGGTCACCCAAACCTAGATGAGTCATACACCAACACAGTTATCCTAGACGAGCTAAAAGCAGGGCTTAGTGATATTGAAGTTCGTCGTTTAGACACTCTGTATCCGAACTACCAAATTGATGTTGAGGCAGAGCAAACTGCGCTTATGAGTGCTGATGTGGTTGTGTTGCAATTCCCATTTTACTGGTACTCAGCACCGGCGTTGTTGAAAAAGTGGGTAGATGATGTATTCAGTTTTAACTTCGCTTACGGTCCTGAAGGCGACAAGCTAAAAGGCAAAGACTTCATTCTGTCATTTACGATTGGTGGACCTGCAGAGTCTTACGATCCACTTGGTTACAACCACTTTACTATCGAGCAGTTTGTTTACCCATTCCAACAAACGGCTTATTTGGCGGGTATGAACTATCGTAAGCCAGTTTATACCCATCATATGGTGTACATTCCAAATGTGTATAACAAGTTAGAAGAAGTGCAAGCACGTGCAAAAGATCATGCGAGCCGCTTAGCTGCACAGATTGAAGAAATCACCGCTTCACCAGAGAGCCGTATGCAGACATTTGTTGCTGAGTGGTTCGCCAAATTTGATGTTTTAGAAGAAGGGACGGAGTTCTTCACAGACAAGCTAGCGCAAGACGTGAAATGGTCGATGCCAGAAGGTGAATTTTTAGGTCATGATGGCTTTCGTGATTGGTATGCGATTGCCCGTTCGACTTTTAAACCAAACTGTGACCACGACGTTCAGCAGATCGAAGTGAAACCTAATGGTGATCGTTTTCAAGTGGAACTGCGTATTCGATTAACAGCAGACAGTTATGATGATTCGATGATGAAAGGTGAAGCAGTCAACTTAAACGTTAATGAGACATGGCAAGTGTCGATTGATGAGAGTGGACGAGTCATCATTCATGAATACAGCGTTGTTCCAGTGGTGAGTTAACGGCCCTTAGCTAGCAATTCATTGCTTTCGCCCTAAGCCCAGATGCTTAGGGCTTTTTTATTTGTTTAATATCTAAAAAACGAGCGCCATATTGACGCTCGTTTTCTCTAGATTATGTGCAGCTTAAATTAAGCAACAGATTGTTCCCGCGCGGTGTTCTGATAGGCAGGTAATTCCGATCTCAAGCCTTTGATCAAGCTGACACACATCAGCAATAGAACAAAAGTGAAAGGTAAACCTGTTGCCACCACCCCGGATTGAAGCGCTTGCAAGGCCTCTTTACCACCAATCCACAGCATTACCGCAGCGATAGAGCCTTCGATACATGCCCAGAAAATACGTTGTGGTACCGGCGCATCAATTTTACCGCCAGCTGTGATGCTATCGATAACCAGTGAACCAGAGTCTGAAGAAGTGATAAAGAACACTAAAATCAGAACAATAGATAATACCGAGATGACCGAGCTAAACGGCATTGCATCGTAAACGTGGAAAAGGGTTAGTGAGATATCTGTAAGACCATTCGCACCCAGCTCGCCGACTTTGTTGACCACTTGATCAAGCGCGATACCGCCGAATACTGCCATCCAAATCAGTGTTACTGTGGTTGGAATAACGATAACAGCGAATAGGAATTCACGAACCGTACGACCTTTCGAAACTCGAGCGATAAACATACCGACGAATGGTGACCAAGATACCCACCACGCCCAGTAGAAGACCGTCCAACCATGCATCCATTCGGTATCATCTCGACCGTGAGGGTTACTCAGTGCGAAGATGTCTTTTGCGTATGCGACTGTGGTATCCCAGATCGACGTTGTTGCTACATCAAAGCTGATGAATAGCACAAAAGCCAGTAGAGCAAATGCCACCGCCATGTTGATGTTACTCAGTAGCTTAACGCCACCGTCGATGCCTCGAACAACAGAAAGTACGGCAATAAAGGTTACGAGTGCGATAACGATCATTTGCATGCCAATGCCGCCATCCAGACCAAATACATGGTTGATGCCGCTCGTTGCTTGCTGTGCACCCAGACCAAGCGAAGTCGCTAGACCAAACAGGGTTGAAAGTACCGCAAGAATATCAATGACGTGACCTAACCAGCCCCAAGCTCTATCACCAAATAGCGGGTAGAACGCAGAGCGTAATGAAAGTGGTAAGCCTTTGTTGAAGGCGAAGAAAGCCAGCGAAAGTGCCACGATGGCGTAAATTGCCCAACCGTGAATACCCCAGTGGAACATGGTTGCACCCATAGCCAGGGATTTCGCTTCCTCTGTGTAAGGCTCAACATTCAGGGGCGTGCCATACCAGTCAGTGAAATAAGCCGTTGGCTCAGAGACACTCCAAAACAGAAGACCGATACCCATACCTGCGGCAAAGAGCATTGATAACCAAGAAACGGTTGAGTGTTCTGCTTGTGCATCTTTACCACCAATGCGGATTTTACCTAGTGGTGACAGTAAGACTGCGATAGCAAATACGATGAAAAAGTTTGTTGACCACATGAAGAACACATCGAAGTCAGAAATGATGCTGTTCTTTACGCCATTTAAGGCATCACGGGCTGTTGAAGGATCAACGATTAATAGAGAAGCAAGACAGAGAAGAACAAGACCAGCACTAATCCCAAATACTGGATTGTGGATATCAAATCCCCATTTTTGAACGTTATCTTGACCAACCTGATAGTCGGTAGTGTCGATACTATATTTTTTTAGTGCATTATCCATAAATACAACATGTACGCTTTATTAAATGTGCCCTTCTTGAGTAAGAAAAACACTAAAACCGCCCTCCAATTGTTTTGAGTTCAAATTAAAAAATGCGACGCAATCATAATGTTTTGTGTAAAACAATGCAAATTGATGGTTTATTTAAAAGCATTAACTACGTTTTAATGTGATTTTTGGTTAAAAATGCAATGAGGTGTAATGTTTTGATGTGTAAATATTTGCTTTTTGTTGTAGAGGAAGGTTTGTTCAAAAGGGAGGGGCAAAGCACGTGAGTGGTAACAAATTCGCGTGATTCTCGATAGACATGTTTGGCTAACTTATAAGCACAAACTCCAACCGACTTCGCATTCTTTTCGACAAATATCGAGTAAACGTAACCAATCGTAACAGAGCTGCTGTAACTGAACAGCGTTTCCATATACTCGACTTAATTTGTAAGCCACAGAATGCTGCTATGAGAAAAAACACTTTAATCAATGCTACGTTAGCGACCACCTTGACCGCTGTTTCTGCGTTTAGTTTTGCTGCTCCTACCGTTGTTCCTAATGCCCCAGAGTTAAGCTCTCGAGGCTATGTTTTAATGGATTACCACACTGGCACTGTGCTGGTGGAACGTGATGCCGACAAACGCCTAAACCCGGCGAGTTTGACTAAGCTGATGACCGCTTATGTCGCGGGGCAAGAGGTGAAGTCAGGCAACATTAGCCTAGACGATGAAGTGGTGATCAGCCGCAATGCGTGGGCGAAGAACTTCCCTGATTCTTCAAAAATGTTTATCGAAGTTGGTACCTCGGTTTCGCTTTCCGATCTTTACCGCGGTTTGATTGTGCAATCAGGTAACGACGCCAGTGTCGCGATTGCTGAGCACGTCGCCGGAAGTGAAGCTGGCTTTGTTGGTTTGATGAATAGCTGGGCGAACCAGCTTGGTTTATCGAACTCTGCCTTTACCAACCCACATGGTCTAGACAGTGACGGTTTGTACTCGACCCCGCGTGACATCGCAACGCTAGGTCGTGCCATCATCCGTGATCTTCCTGATATCTACCCGCTGTACAGTGAAACGTCGTTTACCTACAACGGCATTACTCAATACAACCGTAATGGTTTGCTGCGTGACCGTAGTATGAGCGTTGACGGTATGAAGACGGGTTACACCAGCGGGGCCGGTTACAGCCTTGCAAC
Organism: Vibrio sp. L85; assembly: GCF_963871815.1. Taxonomy (NCBI): domain Bacteria; kingdom Pseudomonadati; phylum Pseudomonadota; class Gammaproteobacteria; order Vibrionales; family Vibrionaceae; genus Vibrio; species Vibrio sp. L85. The sequence goes on along the minus strand of NZ_CAWMYL010000246.1, from coordinate 186,946 downwards.
GTCTGCTACCAATGGCGACATGCGTTTAGTCGCGGTTGTTATGGGAGCAAAAAGCCCGAGTGTACGTGAATCAGAGAGCAAACAGCTTCTGAGTTACGGTTTCCGTTTCTTCGATACTGTTGTGCCAACGCAAGCGGGTAAAGAAGTCGCAACAGCACGTGTTTGGATGGGTAACCAAGACGAACTTAAAGTTGGCGTTGAACGCGATATTTACCTAACGCTACCGAAAGGTGACGTGAACAAGTTGGAAGCAGAAGTGGAATACAACGGCGACCTAATGGCTCCGATTCAACAAGATCAAATTGTTGGTAAAGTCCTATATAAAGTGGATGGTGATGTAGTGAAAGAAGCGGATCTCGTCGCACTTGAGCCAGTAGAAGAAGGCGGTATCTTTAAGCGCCTAGTGGATTGGTTCAAGCGTTTGGTTGCAAGCTGGTTCTAACCTTCTTTTTTCTCTGATTTTATTTGAAGCCGCATCTTAGTTTTAAGTTGCGGCTTTTTGTTTATTTAAAGCTCAGTTTTTTCTCCCAATGGTTTCCCACAACGCCAATACAAGGATGACAGGAAATCTTGCCATTAGAGCAACATTTATATGACCGTGACATTTATATAAAAATCGATTCTTATGCGCACTTGGGAATGTATCGGATTGATGTTATTGTTCGCTTATAAATCAGATGCTTCTAAAAAGAAAATTCTTAATACAATCGAGATGGAACGTAATACTTCGTGAGAAAAAGCTATGTTGTCACTTTGCTAGCGGCACTGCTTTGGGTAGTGGTCGCTTTTGCTTTACACGATTACTGGCGTAAGGATTCGCCAAGTGAAAATATTCAACAAATCATCAGCCAAGATCCTCAGGTTTTGCTTGCTAAATCAGCTCAAGGTGAGGCATTGCTGGATGTCAGTGCATTGGCGTACAGTGATCCGGAACGCGCACAACAAGCACTGGCTGCAATCGGCAACACCTTTTCGACTGAGCTTGAAAAATCCTACGCCTTGTATCAGCAATATCGTGTTGCTCGTGCGAACGATGAGCCACAACTGGCGGCAGAGTATCGTGGGCAGCTCCAGACCATCGCTCGTGAAACTGAACAACCTTGGCTTGATGCAGTACTTTTGGCAGACAGTGCCATGCAGCACACCTTGCACGGGCGTAATGATGTTGGATTGACTGAGATAAAACTTGCCATTGATATCGCTAAAAAAGAGCAAATTAACTCTCTATTGCCACGGTTCTACAATATCGCGGGGGCGCTAAATAATGCGACCAATCAATTAGTCGATGCCCAGCGCTATTTCCTTGATGCAATAGATATCGCCAATAAAGTGGGGCAAGAGGCGTACAAAGGGACAATCTATAACAACCTAGGGCTGCTTTATCTGCATATTGAAAGCTGGGATAGGGCGTTAGAGTTCATCCAAAAAGCGCAGCAGATTTATCTAAAGCGTCACGCTCAAGGGCATAAAGCGCGAGGGCTACAGATTCTGTATCTCAACGAAGCGCATGTTTATAACCGACAGGGCAACGTTAAGCTCGCTCGTGCTGCTTATGAGAAATCTCAAGAGTTCTACAAGGCAACCTCAACGAACCTTCGCCATCATCTAATCCAGCTGAAAGGCAAAGCTGACATGCTGTTGCTGGAAAAGCAGTTTACTAAGGCGCTTGAAACTACACAGCAGTGCGTTATGTTGCCTTCTGCTGCTGACTTTCCAATTGAATATGGACAGTGTTATTTGATTATGTCGAAGTCTCAATTGGCGCTCGGAGACTTAGATAAGGCGATGCAAAGTGCGGCATTGAGTGCGGCTGCGTTTCGTTCGATAGAGCATCAACGTTGGCTGATTCGAGTTGAAGAACAGAAGGCAAAGATATTCGAACAACTTGGCGAGTATGAGAACGCTTTGAATTCCTTTAAGCATTTTTCTGCTAACAGTAAGAAGCAGTTACTCGGCAAAGTGTATGATTTAGAACAGGCGTTTGCGACAGAGCACATCCAGCGTGAAAGAGACGTATTAGAAGTAGAAAAACGTTTGGCGGAATCGGAGCTGGATCAAGAGAAGCTGCGCTTTCAGATTGCGATTATCTGGATAGCGGTTTGTGCTGTCGTACTGGCGCTTACGGTGTCTAAAGTCTTAGCGACGCAGCGCAAAAACCAAGAGCTTCATCAGCTTTCTTTGCTTGACCCACTGACTCAGTTGCATAACCGACGCTTTTACTATGATCAGATTGATCACCCTGCACAGTTAGATGCAAAAACAGAGTATCGCGTTGTGTTGTTTGATATTGATAACTTCAAAGACGTTAACGATATTCACGGACATGAGGCAGGCGACCGCGTTTTGGAAGGTTTTGCAGAACGATTGAGGCTTCATGTTCATGCCCAAGAGTTGTTGATTCGTTGGGGCGGTGAAGAGTTCTTGATGCTATTAAGAGCAACCGATGACCTAGCGAAACGTCTTGAAGAAATTCGTCAGCACATTGATGACGCGTTGTTCGAAACCGAAGAGGGAAGTTTGCACATCACTACCTCAGTTGGGGTAAGTCATGGTGGGCAGATTGATACCTTCACGTACAACGACGAATATTTCCGCCGCGCAGATAAAAGCCTCTATGAAGCGAAGCAAAACGGTAAGAATCAGGTGGTATTTCCTGACGGACGATAAAGAAGATTGGCAACATTGCTTGTAAACGAATCGGCAGATTGAAGTGTTCAATCTGCCGTTTTTGTTTTGTGCTTCATTTTTCTGTCGTTGCGGTCGCCTACTCAGCGTAGAGCACTCTTAAAGAGAACCATTCAGAACAAAAACGGAGTTACGCGTGCGCAAGATTCTATCTTTGACCTTGGCTATGTCACTTACTGGCTGTGTTATGCCTCAGCATCAACCTGTAGAAACGGGGCAATGTGTGGGGGTAATGTCATCACAAGATGCTTACGGCTACCTCAACCCAAACCATTACACCATGCAAGTGTTGGCATTGAAGAAAGAAAAAGATGTCAAAGAGTACATTCGTTACATTGACCCGAAACATCCGGTATGGGTGAACTGGAAAAACAGCCGCGGCACTCGTTGGTACACAGTGACGGTGGGTGACTTCAAGACCAAGCAAGATGCCTACAGTGCACTCTCTTCTTTACCAAGTCGAGTTAAGCAATCTTCTCCTTTCGTCATGACGTTTGCTGAAATGCAACGCAAGCAAGAAACCAGTGTAGTACGTATGCGCTAGTGCTGTTCTTGTCATTCCAATAAACACTTTGTTGTTACACATCGAGCCTTTGCAATCGGTTGGAAAGGCTCAATTGAACCATCAGTCATCGATCTTCTCCAATGTACACGCAAGATCACGCTTCTAACGCGCTTTTGACTTTACTTGTTATCGGGTATTTTTTAGTCTTCGCATCCCACTTTTTCTGTTGGAGTCACCATGAAGCAAGAAATGTACACCACCTACGCAAAGCAATACGATGTGGCAGCACAAGATAACCTGTACAACGCGCACTTTGAGCGTCCAAATACCTTTGAACTTATCGGTGATGTTACAGGTAAGAGGGTGCTGGATTTAGGCTGCGGTTCGGGTATTTACGCACAGCTTCTATTGGCGCGAGGCGCAAGCTCTGTGACTTGTATTGATGCTGCGCAAGAGATGATTGATATCGTTATGGGTAAGTTGGGTGATTCAGTTACAGCTTATGCGCAAAACTTGGCGTTAGGCTTACCAGAAGAGCGAGATGCGCAATATGATCTTGTTATTTGTCCGCTCATGGTTCATTACATCGAAGATCTTCGCCCTTTGTTTAATGATATCCAACGTGTGTTAACAGCAGGTGGTCAGTTCGTATTTTCGACTCATCATCCATTTGCGGATTTTGAGTGTTCTGCTTCAGGCAATTATTACGACAAAGAGCTTGTAGAAGATATGTGGAACACCGTTGGTGAGCCAGTTCCTGTGGCATTCTATCGTCGCTCTTTGCAAGACATTACCGATGCGATCAGTGGGGCTGGCATGGCGATGTTGGCGATCTCAGAAGGTAAGGTGAATGAGAAGATTCGTGAAATCTCAGAAGAACATTACCAACGCTTGGCGACATTCCCGAACTTCATCTTCATTAAATGTGTGGCGCTGAGCTAGTAAAATCAGTGAGTTCAGATAGAAAAAACGGAAGCGCAGAGGCTTCCGTTTTGTGATCTTAGCGCTGAGCTTAAAGTGCTGCGAGAATAGTTTCCGCTTTGCTTGCTTCAAATGTTTTTGGCTCTTCAACGTTTAATGCGGTGACCACACCATTGTCGATGATCATCGCGTAACGCTGTGAACGAACGCCACCAAAACCGCCGGTGTCCATTTCTAGGCCCAGTGTTTTGGTAAAGCTTGCGTCGCCATCGCCAAGCATTAATAACTCAGACGCGTTTTGCGCTTCACCCCAAGCTTGCATCACGAATGCATCGTTAACAGAAACACACGCAATCAGGTCCACACCTTTCGCTTTAAGTTGGTCAGCCAATACGACATAACCTGGCAAGTGCGCTTCTGAACACGTTGGCGTAAATGCTCCAGGAACCGCAAACAGAACCACTTTCTTATCCGCAAACAGCTCTGTCACTTGGTGGTTAACCATACCATCGGCAGTCAGTTCGCTTAGCGTTGCCGCTGGCAGTGCTTGACCTTGTTGAATCATGATTTTCTTCCTTTTGGGTAGCTTTATTTAGCTCACTCAGTCTAGCGCTAAAACCACGGGCTAACCACGGAAGAAATGTAAGGTCTTAATTGGCATCATAAAAACAAACCGCCTCAGTGGACGGTTTGTTTATTTTTTACATTGCGTTTAGATAAGACTTGTAAGAATGAAGTCGGACGGTTGCTGCGCCGATAACATCAATGAAACCGAACAAACTGTGTGGCTTAGTCGCTGCAATCCATGCTGAACCAGTGGCTCCGATCGGGATGGTTTTGCCTTCCGGTTCGAAGATCTCCAGAATCACAGTACGACCATGGCTACTGGTATTTGCGCCGACATGCTGACGGACGCTTTGTGGTCCTTGTAATGGTGAGACAGAGGATTCCCCAGTGCCTGCCGTAATGCTGTGTACGCGAGCGCGGAATACTTCGCCTGGGTAAGCATCGACGTAAAATTCGGCAAACTGTCCTTTTTCAACATAGCGGTAGGTTTGGTCTGGAATACGCATTTCTAAGAACTTACGTGACGTATCGTAGATGTGCATATTGCCGACACGGCTCCCATCCGCGACATTCACTACCGCAACTTGCCCATCATAAGGCGCTCGAACTGTCTTACGCTCTTGCTCAAATTGGGTCTTTTGTAGGTCGGCATGCAGGGATTTTAACGAGGCTTCTGCAACGCGCAGTTGAGACTCGTAGTATTCGATGTCTCGACCTTTAAAGATCTCTGGTGATGTTTTGCCGCGAATGATGTCGCGCTTCAACTGCGCCACATTTTCTTCTTGCTGAACAATCCCTGCTTTAATTTTTTCTACGTCTGCCAAAGAGGTGGTGTCGACGAGCGTATAGATCACATCGCCTTTCTTCACTTCTTGGTTGTGGTCGACATAGATGTGGTCAATCTGTTCTCTAAATAGGGGAGAAAGAACCGAATGAGGTGCTTTTACGGTGGATGAGTAGGTCAAATCAACCGGAGCCCAAAGGCGTGAGAGTATCCCTAATACCACCAGAATAAATGCACCACCAGAGATAATCCAAAATGCGCTTTTGAACGTCCATTTTATCGCACCCGTTGAGACCAAAATCCACATGATCAGAATGTACGGAATCATTACCTCTTTCATGGATTATTCCCCTGCTGTTTTGGTCGTTGTTTGTGGCTGTGAAGCCAATCGACTATTGCGAATGATGTTGCTTAGTGAGCTGCCGATGTGTTCCCAGTTGGCGAACGCAATGATTAACGCCAGCACCCACCACGCTTTATGGATGAACAAACCGCATAGAGAAAGCGCAAATACCAATTGGATATGAGAACTTTTCTTCTCTTGAGCTCGATGTACCGCAACTTCGTGGATCTGCCATAGCAAATAGATGACAAAAAGGGCAAGCGCTATGGTGACGGAAAATAGATAACCGCTGAAGTACTCGGAGTTGAAGATCACCATCATGGTGTCGTTAGGGGTATTGGTAAACAAGCTCATATCAATATCTTTCGAATTGATCGTACCCATAGGCGCAAGCAAGTAAGCTCCACCGAGCATTAGAGCCATGAAAAGTGAGAACTTTAATAGCACCATAAAAATCGCAAAAATGACACGACCTATGGCTTTTATGACGTTCATAGTTATACCTTTTATCAATGTGTGAGGGTAAAACGTTGAGCGCGTGATTATTGTTTTGTCTTTTGTAATCACATGCGCGGAATTGTATGAAAAAACGCCATAAGTTGAGTGATATATGATATAAGTTAAGCTAATGTCAGCATGGAAATATTAGAGAACACATAATCTATGAAGTACTCAGATTACAGTCTTATCCCGACCTTTGTGGCGATTGTGGAAGAGAAGAGTTACACCAAAGCGGCGCAACGTCTGGGTGTGAGTCAATCTGCGGTCAGCCAAGCGGTAGTCAGGCTTCGTGAGGTGTTTAAGGATGCGTTATTCATTCGTGAAAGCCATGGCGTTGCACCAACGGCGTTTGCAGTTGATATCTACCCGACATTAGCGAGTGCAGTAGAGAGCATCGCATATATGCTGCCAGAGCACTCGCGATTTAATCCTGCCGAGTGCGATAAGCGTTTTGTGATCTCTTCACTCAGTGTGTTCAGTTTTACTTTGCTGCCAGAGCTTTCAGCCTTACTTAACGAAAAAGCACCGAAAGCAAACACGCGGATTGAGCCGCTTTTCACTATGGACTTAACTAGCTTGCTGAGGTCACAGCAGTGCGATTTGGTGATTGAAGCTCAGACGAACTTACACCCACATTTGCGTTCACAGATTTTGATGTCCGATAAACTCACTGTGGTATGCCGAGAGGATCATCCTCGGTTACAAGGCAACACCATCAGCGTAGAAGAGTACCTTAACGAGAAGCATGTGACGCTTTCTCAGTTTGACCAACAAAACGGTTATTTGATTGGCCGTGGCATCAAGAATGAGCAGATCCTAGGGAAGCGCCAAGTGGCATGGCAGGCGGGAAGTATTATCGAGATACTGCCAGTGGTACAACGCTGTGATTATCTTGCTTTGATGCCACAAACCTTACTGGAGCAATATCGAGATTTGTATCACCTCAGAGAACTTGAAGCTGAGTTCATGAAAGATCCGATCGATGTAGCGATGTATTGGCACCCCTCTCGCACTAATGACCCAAGCCATCAATGGTTACGTGAGCAGTGTTTATTAGCTGCTGAGAAATTCGTAATAAATCATTCAATTTAAGCCAATTTTTGCGCTAAACCACATAGCAGACTCTTTATTAACAAACTAGACTATATGCATATCCATACACTTGATAAGGACATTTGTGTATATCGCGGGGTTTGCTTTCCGAAGTGTGAGAACCAAGTTTGTCGTTACGTACTCAGTAATGACGATTTGTTTCGTCCTGATTCTTTTCTCCGTGTTGTACTTTAAAGAGCGGCAACGGATCTTTAGTGTCGCCCTAGAAAACTCCATCCAATTATCCAACCTTCATTCAGACGTCATCAGTCAAGAACTGCAACGACATGTGGCGTCATTGCAAACCATCAGTGGCCATCAACGTGTGCAAGAAGGGGATATCGACTTTATTGTCGAAGAGCTTAAATGGCTCAAAAGCATGTCTAAGAAGTCCGTGATTAATACGCTTTTCGTCGATGAGCATTGGAATCTAATTGATCACAAAAGCAGAACCATCAAAATTGAGTGGCCAGAATTTGTAGAAGACGCTCGATGGAAGAGCGCGGACTATCACATCACGGCACCGCACGTTGGCTTACTGGTCAAAACGCCCGTTGTGGCCCTTGGTGTGCCCGTGTATGACGAAGCGGATAACTGGAAAGGGATTGTCGGTGTTTCTATCTCCGTAGACTACCTCGCACAGCGTTTGTCGAAAGTGAAGTTAGGCAACAGCAGTTATGCTTGGATCTCTGATAGCAGTGGAACGGTGGTTTCTCACCCCGACAGCTCTCTGATTTTGCACGCCAATATATTTGAAGGTGAGCGAGTTGGGTTTGAAGGTTTTGCGGACATTGCAGTGCAAACCAATTGGGAAAATGTCGGACACGGCCACTACTACGACAGAAAGGTGAATGAAGCCAAGATCGTGACCTTTGCTAAAATCGACACCTTACCTAATTGGACGCTCTTCGTGACTACGGAAGAGTCCGATATTTTCCTCGATATCAATGAGCTACTGGAAGACGTTGCGATTACTTCATCGGTGGTGATTGTTGTCTTTATGCCGATCGTGTTTTATCTCACCAATTCCATCACAAGACCGATTTTGGAGTTGACGTACGACGTTGAAAACGCGGTCAACAACCATTACACCACGTTTTCTGGCTACGATTCGAAAGATGAAATCGGCCAGCTTTCCAATGTCTTTAAAAACACCTTTGATGAAATCCATCAGCACAATAGAAAGCTAGAAGAAGTGGTCGCACTCAGAACGCAAGAGCTCAACACAGCGAACCAAGAGTTGGCGTATTCGGTCAATCTGCTCAATGCAAACAACCACAAGCTTACATGGTTGGCGATGCATGATCCGCTCACCAACTTATTTAACCGCCGTGCACTGATCACCAAAGTCCACGAGCAGCTTCAGAAGGCCAGAGCGCACAGTTGGCCTGTGTCATTGATTTTACTCGACCTCGACCATTTTAAAGAGGTCAACGACACCTTTGGACATGATGTTGGAGATGATGTACTAAAGCATATTGCTGACTTTCTCGCTCAAGACCCTTTGGAAGAAGGGATGTTGGCACGCTGGGGTGGGGAGGAGTTTGTCATCGTCGCTTCAAAGGTATCTTTAGAGAAGGCACAGCAATGGGCGCAAAGCCGGTTAGAGGCGCTTAAGGATGAGGATTTCAGCCCCGTTTCGAAAGTGACTTTCAGTGCAGGTATTGCGACATTAGAGTTAGAAGACAGTTTTGATGAACTGGTCGCAAGAGCAGACAAGGCGCTCTATGTTGCGAAAAATGCGGGAAGAAACTGTATTAAAACCGAGCGAGACGCATCATGAGGTGCGTAGCGAAATAGGTATAGCAAACAACAAAATAAGGGCTAGCAATCTAGCCCTTATTGGTTTGTATTTATAATCAGTGATTCGCTAAGTAATCAGCGACTTGAGCACGGTATTTGGCTTTAAGTGCTTCGCTGATGAAGCTCGCATTAATCGCATTGATCGTAAACTGAGCCAGTTCTGATTTCGTCATTGGATGAGCATCGCTGACCGCTTTAAAGTTATCCGTCATGTAGCCGCCAAAGTACGCCGGGTCATCCGAGTTAATCGTCACCGCGACCCCCTTACGCAGCAAATCGACTATGTTGTGCTGCTCCATTTGGTCAAACACACACAGCTTAATATTCGACAATGGACAAACCGTTAGTGGCATTTTACTTTCGATAAGCGCATCTACCAATGAAGCATCTTCAACACAGCGAACGCCATGGTCCACACGACTAACGCTAAGCATCTCAACAGAGTCAATGATGTTTTGCGCCGGACCCTCTTCACCTGCGTGCGCTACCGTCAATAGACCTGCTGCTTTTGCTTGTTGGAAAGCGCGTTTGAATTTCTCTGGCGGGTGACCGAGTTCTGAAGAGTCCAAACCTACACCGATGATTTTGTCTTGATGTTTGATGATTGATTGCAGCGTTTCAATGGCGCTTTCTTCCGATAGGTGACGCAAGAAGCATGCGATAATTTGAGACGTAATACCTAGCTGCTCGTTACCATCTTGCATTGCTCGGTGAATACCGTTGATGACCGTTTCAAACTCAATGCCACGGTCGGTGTGGGTCTGTGGGTCAAAGAAGATCTCAGTATGGATGACGTTGTCGGCTTTGCAGCGCTCTAAGTAAGCCCAAGTCAAATCATAGAAATCTTGTTCTGTACGCAGCGCGTTAGCACCTTGATAATAGATATCTAGGAAAGACTGTAAATCTTCGAATTCGTACGCTTTGCGCAGTGCCTGTGGCGATTCGTATGGAATGTCTATGTTGTTACGTTGTGCCAGTTCAAACAACAGTTCTGGCTCTAGCGAACCTTCGATATGTAAGTGTAACTCTACCTTTGGAAGACCTTGAATAAATGCGTTCATAATAAACTCCCACTTTTTCTTATGGTTGTTGTGGATGCAATTACTCTAAGGATAGGTATAGATTGAGAAAAATCGAACGCCATTACAAAGAGTAAGATCCACAGTGATCTCGACTCTTCGTGATCAGCACTTTGCGGGAGCTGGTAGAGACCCCCAAACCATATCATTGGGGTTATACGAAGCAAACGGTTGCGATTATACTCAAAAATTGAAGCTTGGCTAGAGTCGTTGATGAAATTGTTATTTGTGGAGAACGGAGAATGAAGAACGGAAAGGCAAAAAAGTGTTGGTTTAATTGAGCGATGGAGATCTGTATCGAGGCTGTGATTCATCGCATGATGGCTTCGTTGTCAGCACACACCTTGCTGAGCGTCGAATATTCAGTGGCTAATACTGAACCACACCATGCGAGAAACATTGGGAGTCATATCGAGTTTATTGTGCGTTGCTCATTGTGAGCTCTCATTGTGAACTGAGAGAAGAGGGGTGGCGATACCTTGCACGTCGATATTTTAGATTGAGAAGAGTAGAGAAAAGGAAATGGAATGTATTTATAGTTCGAACATTTTATCAAATTCTCTTTGCTCCATGATGTCCTCGATTCGGCGGCGCGTTTGTTGTTTAATCGCTGCGGCGTTTTGTTCGGACTCTTTCTTTTCTTGCTCAATTTGCTTCTTGCTTTTCTTTGCCATGATTTTTCCTTTGGAAATTCTTCCTAAATATCCGCATTATTCATTAATGCACGAAAATTGATTTATTTAATAATAAAACTTCCTAGCTTTGAACCTGAGTCACACAGAATGTCTCCGGAGTAGGTTTTCTCACAGTATTTAAAATCAATGAGATAACAAGCCGATTGGAGTTTTGGCAATATATGGCGCCTTAAAATATCACTATTGAGTTGATGAATTTTGGCGTTCCAAGAGATGTCGGGTTGTTTTAAACGGAATTCAATCTCTATCATTTATTCTCCTGTTTTTTGGTGATCTTTTCTTTATTCAATAATTGGTACCAGTGTCTTTGACGACCTGTTCTTCTAGACATAATTTTTCCTAATTTTAAGTAAGTGAAATACCAACGATGGCTATCGGGTTCGATAGATCTAGTGTTCCAACGATGGATATCGTATCCGCCGCGTCTACAAACCAAGTCATTCTCGCTGAACTTAGCATCTCGAGGTTACTTGGGTATATTTTAGGCAGCAGAAAACCAAGCAAAATTTAATTGCTAAATATTAAGTTTGAGGAATTTTTTGAAGGGGGAGAGAGTTTGGTGCAGCGAGGAAATGCTGCACCAAGAAAAGCTATCTTATAGAGGAGTAACTTCAGTCGCTTGAGGACCTTTTTTACCTTCTTCTACATTGAAGCTTACTTTCTGACCTTCAGCCAAAGTTTTGAAACCGTCAGCAACGATTGCGTTGAAGTGTACGAATACATCTTGACCGCCGTTGTCTTGAGTTAGGAAACCAAAGCCTTTAGTTTCGTTAAACCATTTTACTGAACCAGTTACTTTACCAGACATAAAAACCTCTGAAATTAAACAATAATATACGAATTGTGATGGATCTTTTTTAAGCTATTGAATGTGCAATCAAGAGGAAGTTTTACGCAGGAGTCTGAATCAAGGATTCAGGGTGTTACTGAGAGGGAACTTAAACTAAATGTAGCATTAACAGCTCTTTTCTAGAGCCAGCCGCCACTATACAGGGTGTTTAAAAAATAGCTACATTTATTTTTCAAATTCTTTTCGTTCGAAAAAACTGATGGAGTAGAACAATTTCATCCCCTCATGATTTGGCATCCCCCTTCCTACAATGAGTCCATACCAATAAGGGAGGCAATATTATGAGCACAGTGAGAGAGATTCGTCAGATCATTCCATCGCATGCAACCGCAGATGGTGATGGGGTTAAAATTCGTCGCGTAGCCGGATTCAATAACACGAGCTTTTCACCATTCTTGATGGTCGATGAGCTTAAATCAGACCAACGTGCAGATTATGTGGGTGGTTTCCCTCCACATCCACATCGGGGCATTGAAACACTAACTTATATGCTCACCGGTCATTTCCAACATCGGGACCATATGGACAACATTGGTGAGCTTCGTTCTGGCGGTGCGCAATGGATGGCTGCTGGTCGTGGTGTGATTCACAGTGAAATGCCAATCATGGAAGACGGCGAGCTGCACGGTTTCCAAATTTGGATTAACCAACCTGCAAGAGACAAGATGTCTCCGGCGCAATATCACGACTTCCAACCGGATACTATTACCGAACATCGCGCAGAGTCCCATGGTTTGGTTCGTGTTATTTCTGGCGAGTTAAGCATCGGCGATGAGGTTGTCAAAGGACCGCTAAGTAAAACGGGTGTACCAGTGACGGTTGCTGATTGGCAATCGCATCCAGGTGCGACAATGACATTAATGACACCGAAACATCACAATATGATGACCTATGCTTATAAAGGAAGTATTAAAGTGGGCGAGCGCGTGGTCATGCAAGGTGAGATGGCACTGCTTTCGCAAGGTGAGTGGGTAGAACTGCAAGCCAATGACGCTAGCGGAGTACTGCTCTTTATTGGCGAACCAATTAATGAACCTGTTGTGCATTATGGTCCATTTGTGATGAACAGCATCGACGAGATTGAACAAGCGATTCAAGACTACAATTCTGGTGTATTTGAAACTTATTAAGGCACCCAATACCGTTGCTCGGCACCAAGTCTTGACGCCAACTCTTGGAATTACAGTTCGAGAGAAAAACACTAAGTGATTTGGAGTCCGTTTATTGGGCTCATACGCAAGCAAAGACGATATCCACTGCCATCGAATTTGCATCAGCCACACCAATTGGGTGTGGCTTTTTTTGTCTTTTCACGAGGGCAGTGAGCTTTTTGCGCTCTGTTTAGCTTTGCTCCCAGCGTTCAATGGCTTGTGGACCACATTCCACACCCAGCTCATAAGCTTGACGTAAAGGTTCTGGCGAGCGGCTTAAACGCTTTAACTTAAAGCCTTCTGGTGGACAGATTTGGATGATCTCAACGCCAACTGGCGGGTTCTCTATCAGTTCCAGACTCTGGTTGTAACGAATATGGCGCGTGAGCATTGGCTCGATTAACGCTGGATGATCTTTCAGTAAACGTGAAGTTAGCTTTTCAAACTTAGGCTTGGATTTGCGATAGCTGGCAGGGCGGCTTCGTAGCACCATGATTTTGGTTGCACCGCGTTTGATGGCTTCGGCAATAGGGATTGCATCCGCTACACCACCATCCACATACCTTACGCCATCTAATGGCACACCATTGCGGTACATGATTGGTAAGGCGCTACTGGCTTTCATGGTTTCCGCCAACATTTCTACGGAAGGTGTTAGGTATTCTGGTTGTCCGTTGTCTTGTCGTGTGACACCTAAAAAGAATGGTCGAGGATCGGCAGAAAGTACGGCTCGATCAATGCCCAACTCTTTAAGCGTGACGTCCCACATCCAATCTAAATCCATCATATCGCCACCGCGTACAAGTTGAGTGGGGGAGATAAATTCTTTTCGTAGACTGTAGTCGAGATAGATTTTGAGGTTTCTGCCCGGCATTTTAGCAAGGTAAGCCGCTAAGTTACTTGCGCCCGCCGAGACACCCCAAAAGCTGTCAAAAGGGGAGAAATCTTGTGCCATAAAGTGATCGAGTATGCCGCAGGAGAACACCCCACGCATCGCGCCGCCTTCTACAATCAACGCTCGAGAACCAACATGTTCCATCCTAGCCATCCGTTTCGATTATTCTGATTTGGATACGAACTAATTAGAGTAACGGATCTAATGCGTATACCCAAGTCGCGTTCACTTTGACCTTACCTTGATGAATCTATTTTTTATGTTATAACATAACAGTAATCAAAATTATTATAAGGTAGCGTGTGTCTTGTGTGAGGTGAAAATGAGCGATATTGACGCCATTATTAAGCATGTAGAGGTGAGCTTTAAAGCTCAAGGAAAGCAATTAACTTCCAAGAGAAAACTGGTGTTGAAAGCGTTGGTCCATGCCGATAGAGCCTTGTCAGCTTATGAGTTGGTGGATTATTGCAAAGCCCATTTTGAACAAAATATTCAGGCAATGTCGGTGTATCGAATCTTGGATTTTCTTGAAGGTGAGCACTTGGCTCACAAGCTTAAAGTTTCTAATAAATACATCGTCTGCTCCCATATCCTCTGCGAGCACGAACATGGCGTTCCTCAATTTCTCATCTGCTCCAAATGCAACAAAATTAGCGAGCAAGCCATCGACCCAAGCTTGATTCACGGTCTGCAATCCCATGCAAAAGAAGAAGGCTTCACCGTTGTCAGCCCTCAACTAGAGATCAATTGTGTTTGTGATGACTGTGCGAAATCCCAGTAAGTGTTTTTGAGTGTCCACTTATTGTCGTCTTCATCACTGCCACTTTACGACGTTTATCCTTTCCCATTATTGGCATCATCAGCAAGGAGTTCTGAACCGCTATGCCTGCAACACTGATTAAAAACGCCCTTGTCGTCAACGAAGGAACCATTACCGAGACCGATTTACGAATTGTCGATCAGCGAATTGAAGCTATCTCGACCGATATCGCCTCAAAACCGGAAGACACGGTGATTGATGCTAAAGGGTGTTATCTAATCCCCGGTATGATAGACGACCAAGTACACTTTCGTGAGCCGGGTTTAACGCACAAAGGTTCGATTGCAACAGAATCCCGTGCAGCGGTTGCAGGTGGTATCACAAGCTATATGGAAATGCCGAACGTAAACCCTGCCACGACGACCATCGAAGCGTTAGAAAGCAAATTCTCCATTGCCGAGCAGAGCTCCCTCGCGAACTACTCTTTCTATCTTGGTGCGACCGAAGACAACCTTGAGCAAATCAAACAGCTTGATCCAAAGAGACATTGTGGCGTGAAAGTGTTTATGGGGGCTTCGACGGGGGATTTGTTGGTGGAAGCACCTCAAGCCTTGGAGGAAATTTTCCGTGATTCACCGGTGCTCATCGTAACGCACTGTGAAAGTGGACCTGTGATTGCGCAAAACAAGCAGCGACTACTCAAAGAGAAGTCGGAATTCACCATTGAAGATCATCCGATACTGCGTGATGACGAAGCGTGCTATGCGTCCTCTTCTTATGCGGTAGAACTGGCTAAGAAGTACAACAGTCAGTTGCATGTTCTGCACATTACAACGGCAAAAGAGTTAGCACTGTTTGATGCAGGTCCAATCGAGAACAAAAACATTACCGCTGAAGCTTGCGTTCATCACCTGTGGTTTAGCAATGAAGATTACGCAGAGCGTGGTAACCAAATCAAATGTAACCCAGCGGTGAAATACCCAAGTGACCGTGAGGCTATTCTAAAAGCACTTAATACAGGTCAAATTGACATTATCGCGACAGACCACGCCCCCCACACTAGGGAAGAAAAACAGGTGCCTTACGAACAAGCGCCAGCGGGGTTACCTTTGGTACAGCACGCACTATTGTCTTTATTTGATCAAGTCGCTCGCGGACATATGACGATGGAGCAAGTGGTTCAAAAGACGGCACATAACCCAGCCATCCGCTACGGTATTGAGCAACGTGGCTTTATCCGTGAAGGGTATTTCGCTGATTTGGTGCTGGTGGATACAAAAATGCCGACCTTAGTCACCAATGACAATAGCTTGTACCACTGTGGTTGGTCGCCTTTTGCTGGCCATCAGTTCTCCTCACAAATCAAGAAAACTTGGGTCAACGGTGGGTTGGTGTATGTCGACCAACAAGTCAATGAGCAGGCAGCACATGCTATGCGATTGGTATTTGATCGCTAAGACTCACGTTTTTCAAAAACTTAGATTATTTGAAAGCTCAGTTTATTTTCGAAAGCTTACATTTATCCGCTTTCATCGAGCTTTATTTGTAGAAGTATAGTTGTCGTAACTTGAGTGTCTTTTCGGCACCAAATAAAGAGAATTCAATATGTTAAGAAGAAATCCCACAGGTCACATGCCCGAAGTGTCGGAAACAGCCTTCATCGATCCGACGGCAATCATCTGTGGCAAAGTGATCATTGAAGATAACGTTTTTATTGGTCCTTACGCGGTGATTCGTGCTGATGAGGTGAACGAGCAAGGCGATATGGAAGCCATTGTCATCAAGCGTGATACCAACATTCAAGATGGCGTGGTCATTCACTCAAAGGCAGGCGCTGCCGTGACCATTGGTGAGCGCTCTTCCATTGCACACCGATCAATTATTCATGGTCCGTGTGAAGTTAGCGATGATGTGTTCATTGGTTTTAACTCGGTGGTGTTTAATGCTGTGATTGGGAAGGGTTGTGTTATTCGCCATAACTGTGTGGTAGATGGTCTAGACTTGCCAGAGAATTTCCATGTTCCGCCAATGACGAATATTGGTGCTGACTTTGATTTGAATAGCATCTCGAAAGTGCCACCTGAGTACTCGGCGTTTTCAGAGTCTGTGGTTTCAGCAAACCACGAACTGGTGCAAGGTTACAGGAGAATTGCCAATGAGCTCTGAGAGCCAACCCATACTTGGTGTTCCTACCAACATCATTACGGGGTTTCTTGGTGTAGGAAAGACCTCAGCGATTTTGAATTTAATGGCGAATAAGCCAGAGAACGAGCGCTGGGCGGTATTAGTGAATGAGTTTGGTGAAATCGGCGTTGATGGTAGCTTGGTTCAGGGGCAACAAAGCGAAGAGCAACAAGTGTTTATTCGCGAAGTACCCGGCGGCTGCATGTGCTGCGCGGCGGGGTTGCCAATGCAAATCGCCTTAAACCAACTGCTTAATGAAGCAAAGCCAGACCGTTTGCTGATTGAGCCTACTGGGCTTGGTCACCCGAAAGAAGTGCTGCAAGTGTTGTCGACAGATCATTATCGCCAAGTGCTTTCGCTACAAAAGAACATCACTTTGGTCGACGCGCGTAAGCTTGCGGATGAGCGCTATACACAGCATGACACGTTCAA
This sequence comes from Vibrio sp. L85, assembly GCF_963871815.1. NCBI lineage: Bacteria > Pseudomonadati > Pseudomonadota > Gammaproteobacteria > Vibrionales > Vibrionaceae > Vibrio > Vibrio sp. L85. The sequence goes on along the minus strand of NZ_CAWMYL010000246.1, from coordinate 169,699 downwards.
CCAACAAATTGCGATTGCCGATACAGTGGTGGGTAACAAGCTCGATTTGTATCAAGAGGGAGACACCCAGAAGCTAGAAGCTTACGTGGCGCAAGTTGGGCGCCCGAATACCAAAGTGGTTTTTGCTCAGCATGGTGTGATTCCGTTTACTGAATTTGAAGGTGAGACCACCATTCATGAACATCCCCCGCATCACCACCATCATGCGAGTGACAAGCCTTTGGCTTCAGACATGCCAATGCCTGAGAGTGGTATGCTCAAAGCGACCAATTCAGGCGAAGGTTTCCAGAGTGTCGGTTGGCGCTTTTCACCTGAGAAAGTGTTCGATCGCCGCAAGCTGATTCCTCTGTTGGTTGAGCTGGAAGTGGAGCGCATGAAAGCGGTGTTTATTACTGGTGATGGCATTTATGGCTACAACCTAACGCCAGATGGGCTACAGGAAGTGGAGTTGGATGACTGTACTGAAAGCCGAATTGAACTGATTGCAGACTGCATTGATGAGCACTTTGAAGCCAAACTGCTTTCTTGCGAATTGGCGTGATCTATAGGCTCAGGCATTCTCAATATGAGTGTCTGAGTCTTCTTCTATGTTTCTAATCACTTCCTGTTTTCTCCCTGTCGTTGGTGCTTTTCCGATTCAGCCCGATCCGTTACTCTTCTTGAAAACATTGAAATATGAGCACTGATATGATCGACAAGCTACCTGGCATTCTTACTTTTTTGCGCGAGGCTGAGCAGCTCAAAAGCACCTTACGCACCGCATGGACGTCTTCTGGTCGCCATGAAAGTACTGCTGAGCACACGTGGCGATTATGCTTACTTGCCATGCTGGTAGCAGAACATTATCCACATTTGGATAGCTTGAAAGTGCTAAAACTCTGTGTTGTTCATGACTTGGCAGAAGCGGTCAGCGGTGACATTTCGGCGTTGGAGCAACACGATGGGCTGGATAAAAGCGCACTAGAACTGGCGGATTTGAAGCAACTCATCGCTCCGTTAGACGCTTCTCTGCAAAAGGATCTGCTGGAGCTATGGTTGGAATACGACAGTGCTACTACCGCAGAAGCTCGACTCACCAAAGCGTTGGATAAATTGGAAACCATTCTGCAGCACACTCAAGGCGATAACCCTACCGATTTCAATTACGCCTTTAATCTGGAATACGGCAAAAAGCACACGGACTTTGATGATCTGACCAAAGCGCTTCGAGCGATCATCGATGAAGATACCCGTCGATTAGCCGAGCGCTAGTTCTCTTTCTCAACTTAAAAACATCACTTTCAGCAAAAGCAATTAGGCTTCTCTGGTGAACCTATACCCAAGTAACCTCGAGATGCTAGGTTCAGCGAGACTGACTTGGTTTGTAGACGCGGCGGCGATTTAAAGGTTTAGTGGGTCTAAATCAAGAATCGGCAACAAAGTATACAAGCCAAGGCAGCTCGCCCTTTGGGAGCGTGTCATTGACCCGATTGCTGCGTCAAACAACTTGGAAAGAGCTGGCTATTACGCTTCAATGACAACGCTCTGAATCCTGCATCTTGAAGTCACTTGGGTATAAGTGCTTTAGCTCGTTTGTGTTTTTTATACTGAGTAAGACTCTTTTTAAAACTTCCCTTTGATCAAATTCCCTTCCTAGGTTGACATTGTTTGATGGTCAAACTAAATTAAAATCAAATAATTTGATAATCAAACTAAAATTGGAAGGTAAGTGTCGCAATGGCTGTATCGCAACATTCACATGATTTCGTTTCTCACAACCAAAAGGGTGAAAAACGCACGCTCTACGTATTGATCCTAACCGTGACCACCATGGTGGTGGAGATTGCTGCCGGGACCATGTTTGGTTCAATGGCATTGTTAGCGGATGGTTGGCATATGGGTACACACGCAGCGGCATTTTGTATCACCTTGTTTGCTTACCGCTACGCGAAACAAAATGCCCATAATGACCGCTTCTCATTTGGTACGGGTAAGGTGAGTGTGCTCGGTGGTTTTACCAGTGCCATTGCGTTGGGGATTGTGGCATTGATGATGATGGTCGAGTCGATTCATCGTCTCTTCAACCCAGAAAGCATTCAGTTTAACGAAGCCATTATGGTGGCGGTGATTGGTTTAGTGGTGAATCTTGCGAGCATGTTGCTTCTGCAAGATCACCATCATCATGGGCATGACCATCATGATCACCATTCTCACGATCATGAGCACGAACATCATCACGACCACAACCTAACTGCTGCGTACTTCCACGTGTTAGCGGATACGCTGACCTCTCTACTTGCGATTGTCGCGTTGATTGTCGGTAAGTTTTACGGCTGGGTTTGGTTAGATGCCATGATGGGGATTGTTGGTGCCGTTGTGATTGGTAAGTGGACCTTGGGTTTAATGAAACAAACCGCACCAGTCTTGTTGGATGAGAGCATCAACAAGTCATACCGAGATGAGATTACTGAAACACTTACTCCTTATGCCGAGATTGTTGATTTACACATCTGGAAGGTGAGTGGTCATCATTATTCTGCGGCTATCGCGCTTAAAAATCATAGCAACAAAACGCTGGATGAATTTAAGCAATTATTGAGTAAATTTGATAAGATTCACCACCTAACTTTGGAAGTTCAAACGACTGAGTGATGCGCGAATTAGAAAAGCTGAATCAAACGCTTACCGAGTTCTATGACAAAATGTCTTCTTGGGAGCAATCTGTAGTAAAAGGCACGGGTTACTCACTGGCTCAAATCCACACGATTGAAGTACTGGGTGGGCATGGTGCGTTGCGTATGAAAGAACTGGCGGAAAAGCTTGGGATTACGACAGGCACGTTAACGGTTCAAATTGAGAAACTGGTGAAAGCGGAGCTTATTGAGCGCTGTCCGCATCCAGAAGATCGTCGCGCTATCGTAGTAAAGCTTACGCCAGCGGGTGAAGAGATTCACCGTCATCACAATCAGCTGCATTTAGATTTGGTTCAAGACTTAACGCGCAATATCGAGCCTGAACATCAAGCGATCTTGTTTGCTTGCTTACAGAAGATGAATAAAGAGTTCTGATTACGCTTTTCGTTTCTCAACTCAAATATTGAGTCTCAAACAGCAAAAAAGTAGAGCACCGAAATGCTCTACTTTTTTATAAGCTCGATAGAATTTGTTCGATTGGCAGTTGTGTGAACGCATACGTAATGCCAACACAGAATGCAGCACCGGTAACGCCAATACCGACAGTCGTTGCGAGTAGCAGAAGGGTAATCTTAGGCATCAGAGATTAAACTCCTTCTTAAAGGTTGGGTAAATGACACCATTTGCTTCTTGATAGGATTTAAAGCCATAACCAAACGCAAATGCTGCCACCACAATGGCAAATGCCGCAATGTTTCTTCCTTTCATCCTTAAACTCTCAACTGCTTGTATTGAACAAAGGTAATAAACACTCTGCCAATAGTTTATCTATTGCTTATTTAATTCGGTTATTCAATTACTGGGTAAAACACACGAACAGTACCCATGCTGTTGTTAGCACAAGTAACGGTGTGAACACTTTCTGAATTGAAGCGCCATCGGTTAGGTCATAAATCACGATCGATTCTTTATAGAATGCGCGTTTGAATGAACCAAAGCTGATTTCATTTTTAACGTCAGATTGCTCATAGTGATGACGAGCAGAGTCTGCCATTTGAGACTCTAGATCTTGCATCTCGTATTCTTTGTTAAAAAATGCATCCCACGCCGAAATACGTGCAATAGTTTTTGGCGAACGATTGCCCTTCAGTTTTTCTAGACGTTTAGCATATGCAGCTTGATATTTATCCACGATGATTTCCTACATGAATAGACTGTAATGCAGAACACAGCTTTAAATGCTCTGCGCAGTGGTTGCAAAAATTTGAAAATGGGAATCAAAAGGGAATTTTTACATCAGTAGGAAAGTTGTCAGATGAAGAAGTACGGCATTTGATTGTTAAAGAGCGTAAGGAATGTCATCCCTTGTGCTGCGGATAATATGGGCTGCTTTTGAATGCGACAAACAAAAATAATTAGTTAGGACAACAATCAATTTTTGTTGCGGATTGCTTCGTTCTGAGCATGGTAAGTAGTAAGAAATGAAAAAACGCCATATATAGCAAGGGATTGAGAGCAAATTAGTAACGAGAGTTTTTTGAGCGTTTTTGGTCGATAACAAAACGATAATTGCGAATGATAAATAGAGATTTTATGTATCAGAGACAAAAATAATGTCCATTCACGACTTAAGAAAAGCGGAAGGGCGAATGGACATGCTGTTGAATTACAGGCTTTTTGCTTGAACGATCAAGCTTGCCAATTGAGCAAACCCGTAGCCGCCGTTCTCTTGTGTGACATAGTTAGGTTGATGGTTCAGTTTCGCCAATAAAGGGCGAATGTTGTTCACGCCAAAGGTCATTGGCAACCACTCAAACATGCCTTCATCATTGAGTGAATCTCCCACATACGTGATGCGCTCTAAGCTCGGTAATTCGCCGTTATTGAACTGCCTAATGTACGCTTCACCACTTGTACGCTTGCTGTGACTACCGACCCAAGCATTGATGTGAATCGAACTCAATGTTGCATTGACGGGATTAGACTCCACATTCAAATTCATAATGTGGTTAAGAATTTCCATTGTCGTGGAAGGGGAAACAGGTGTTCTATCTTGCGCTATGTTCACCGCAACGTCACAGTAGCGAAAACTCTGATCTTGGCTGAACTCGACATTGGGATAGCCTGCCAAAATGCCGGAAATACTTTCTTGTAATGCGCGTTGTTCTTTGCGCATTGCTTCGGCTGGGCGAGCAAAGGTGGTGTGGAATCCTGCCGCGTCTTTTCTCATCCAAAACGCGCCATTTTCACCAATCACCCCATGCAGTGACCACATCTTTGCCATTTGGTCACACCAACCGGCACATGCGCCTGTTACTGCCACCACTTTTACGCCGACACGCTCTAGCTCGGCTAACGCAATGAGTGTTTCAGGTGGCAGCTTGCCTTGCCAAGTCAATGTGTCATCCACGTCGGTTAGCAGCCATTCGATCTGTTTCAGACTCTCTAACTTGAGCTCTGATAACGGGTTAGGCATTCACCACTCCTTGCTTGTTTACTCTAGGGTTGATTGCTTGAGTTTCGTCACTGACGCCTTGCAGTGATACCGCGGAAGCCAGTGTACTCTCGATACGCTTTTCTGTGTTGGCATCAAATAGATGAACATGTTTTGGCTTTATGTCTAGACCAAGCTTGTCGCCAATTTGAATTGGCGTATGTCCCTCTACACGAACAACAAGCTTTTGTGAGTCACCACCTTCTGTGCGGCAGTAAAGCAACAGATCGGCACCGAGCGATTCAATCAATTCGACTTCTACTTGCAACCATGGGTTATCTTGGCTGATTTGTAAATGCTCTGGACGAAGTCCTAGCTTTATTTCGCCAAGAGCCAAGTCTGCTGTGGAGACAGGAAGCAGCGCGTCACCGATAGTGATGCCGTCAACGCTAACATTGCCATCTAAGATGTTCATGGATGGTGAACCAATAAAGGTCGCGACGAACAAAGATGCAGGGTTGTCGTATATCTCTAGCGGTGTGCCAACTTGTTCGACATTACCTTTGTTCAAAACAACAAGTTTGTCCGCCAGCGTCATTGCTTCAACTTGGTCGTGGGTAACGTAAACCGATGTCGTCCCGAGGCGACGCTGAAGCTTCTTGATTTCCAAACGCATTTGAACACGCAGTTTGGCGTCTAGATTGGACAATGGCTCGTCGAACAGAAACACCTTTGGTTCACGTACAATTGCGCGCCCCATCGCCACACGTTGACGTTGTCCGCCAGAAAGCTGCCCTGGTTTGCGGTCGAGTAGGTGATCCAACTCCAGCATCTTTGCCGCTTCGTGAACCAATCGTTCGATTTCCGCTTTCGGTGTTCTGCGGTTGCGCAGACCGTAAGCCATGTTGTTGTACACCGTCATGTGTGGGTACAAGGCGTAGTTCTGGAATACCATGGCAATGTCTCGCTCGCCAGGTTCGAGATCGTTGACGGTTGTAGTGTCGATCTTAAGCTCTCCTGAGCTGATTTCCTCTAGCCCTGCAATCATGCGAAGTAAGGTGGATTTACCGCAGCCACTCGGGCCAACCAACACGACCATTTCGCCGTCGCAGATATTGAGATTAAGTTTTTGGATCGCCTGATAGCCGTTCGGATAACATTTAGCGATATTAGAAAGAGTTAGCGTGGACATTTATTTCTCCGAATCTACCAGACCTTTAACAAAGGCTTTTTGCATTGCAATTACCACAATCACGGGTGGCAACATGGCGATAATGGTGGTGGCCATAATTTTGTTCCATTCGATCACGCCATCAACCACTCCAAGCATCTGCTTAATGCCCATCACGATGGTGTAGTACTGCACGTCTGTGGTGATCAAAAGCGGCCACAAATATTGGTTCCAGCCGTAAATGAAGGTGATGACGAACAGTGCGGCGATGTTGGTGCGAGATAGAGGCAACAAGATATCGAAGAAGAACTTGATTGGTCCTGCGCCATCAATTCGCGCTGCTTCCACCAACTCATTTGGTACCGTTAAGAAGAACTGACGGAACAAGAAAGTCGCTGTCGCACTGGCGATCAATGGAATGGTTAAGCCGTAAAATGAGTTCAGCATGTTGAGGTTCGTAATCACCTCAAATGTCGGCATGATGCGCACTTCTACTGGTAACATCAGCGTGAAGAAGATCATCCAGAACGCCAGCATTCGTCCCGGAAAACGGAAGAACACCACTGCATACGCTGACAGGATGGAAATGCTCAACTTGCCGATGGTAATGCACATCGCCATGATGAAGGAGTTCAGCAGCATGTTGCCAATTGGCAAAGTATTGTTGTTGTACTGGGTGTCGTTACTCAACAAGTCAGTGAAAACGCTAAAGCCCAAATCGCCAAACCACAATGGTGTACCGGTAGCGAACGCGCTGTTCTCATGTGTGGTTGCTACGATCGCAATCCAAACGGGAAGCGCAATCGAAATAATGCCAAGAATTAAAATGACATGACAAAACAGATTAAAAAACGGTCTTCTTTCTACCATTAGTACGCCACCTTCTTCTCAACATACTTAAATTGAATCACGGTTAGGGAAGCCACCAAGATCATCAGGATGACGGATTGCGCTGCTGATGAGCCTAAGTCCAGACCAATAAAACCATCGTTATAGACTTTATAAACCAAGGTGGAAGTGCTGTTACTCGGACCGCCTTGTGTCATCGCATGGATGATGGCGAAGGTATCGAAGAACGCGTAAACGAAGTTCACGACCAACAAAAAGAAACTGGTTGGTGAAATCAGCGGGAAGCTAATGGTGATAAAGCGTTTGATTGGACCACTGCCGTCAATGGCCGCGGCTTCGTGCAGAGACTTGGGTACTGATTGAAGCGCCGCAAGGAAGAACAGAAAGTTGTAGCTGATTTGCTTCCATGTCGAGGTGATGATCACCATCCACATAGCATGGGTGCCATTGAGCGTTGGATTCCAGTCTACGCCAAACAGATTCAACAGTTCGGTCATCACACCGATGGTTGGATCGAATAGAAATAGCCATAGTGAACCTGCGACAACCGGAGCCACCGCATAAGGCCAAATCAAGAAAGTGCGATACATGGTCGCGCCACGGATGATTTGCTCGGCAAAAGCGGAAAGGATCAGCGCACTGACCAGAGCAAGCACCGCAACACTGATGCTAAATTGCAGCGTGGTCATTAACGAATCTAGGTAAAGTGGATCATGGAAGAGCGTTTCAAAGTTCTCTAAACCCACAAACTCACGGCTCATACCGAAAGCATCTTCAAGTTGTGAAGATTGGAAAATGGCTTGTCCTGCCGGCCAGCTGAAGAACACCAAGGTGATCACCAACTGAGGCGCAATCAGCGCAACCGGAAGCCATTTGTGTTTAAAAACAACAGGTGAGGACATACAAATACCAAAATAAAACAGGCAAGGTGTGTAAACGAATTCCCCACCCATGATGGGCGGGGAGAGTGCATCTCTGAGTACCTACTGGAATAAGACTCGGTGCATCATTGTTCGTTATTAAGGTTCGTTATTTCTGTGTGCGCTCAAAGCGACGTAGCTGCTCGTCACCACGACGAACCGCATTATTTAGCGCAGCTTGTGCTGTTGCTTTTCCTGCCCAAACCGCTTCCAGCTCTTCGTTGATGATGTCGCGAGTTTGCAGGAAGTTACCAAAGCGAATGCCTTTCGAGTTTTCCGTTGGCTTTGTCGATGTCATTTGCAGAACGGCTGTGTCGGTGCCTGGGTTCTTAGTGTAGAAGCCTTGCTTTTTCGTTAGCTCATAAGCCGCTTTAGTGATTGGTAAGTAACCAGTGAATTGGTGCCAATCTGCTTGAACTTCAGGGCTTGAAAGGTAAGAGAAAAACTTCGCCACGCCTTTGTATTCTTCGCTTGAGTGACCACGAAGCACCCAAAGAGAGGCTCCTCCGATAATGGTGTTTTGTGGCTTAGATACTAGCTCTGAATCGTATGGCAATTGTGCTACGCCGATATCAACGCCTTTCATGTTCTCTTTGATGCCCGCCAGACCTGCGGAAGAGCCCATGGTCATTGCACACTCTTGGGTGTAAAACAGTGGCATACCATCAGACTGACGACCACCGTACTTAAAGATGCCTTCTTTCGACCATTTACCCATCTGTTCGATATGATGTACGAACGCTGAGTCATTGAACTTGAATTTTGTGTCTAAGCCAGCAAAGCCGTTGTTGTTATTGGCAACAGGAACGTTGTTACGCGCACCAAAGTTTTCGATTTGAGTCCATGATTGCCAGGTTGTGCTGAAACCACATTTCGCACCAGACGCCAGTAGTTTACGAGACACTTCTTCCATCTCTTTCCACGTCTTAGGTGGATTTGCTACGCCTGCCTTCTTAAACATGTCTTTGTTGTAATAAAGCACAGGAGTGGAGCTGTTGAATGGCAGTGAAAGCATGTTGCCTTCATTGGTGGTGTAGTAACCCGTTACTGCCGCAAGATAATCATCTGGATTAAACGACTCTTTGGTGTCTTTCATCAATTGATAAACGGGATAAATCGCTTTATCTGCCCCCATCATTGTCGCCGTGCCCACTTCGAACACTTGCACGATAGCTGGTTGCTCTTTCGCTCTGAATGCGGCGATTGCACTGGTCATGGTTTCTGCGTAGCTGCCTTTGTAAACTGGCTTGATCTCGTATTCTGATTGGCTTGCGTTAAAGTCTGCGGCAATTTCGTTGACCTTTTTACCTAGTGCGCCACCCATTGCGTGCCACCACTCAACCTCTGTTTTTGCTTGTGCTTGCGTGCTGATGAATGCCGCTGCAATTGCAAGTCCGGCGAGGTGTTTAATAGCCATAATGATTCCTTTTCATAGATGATTTGAACAGGTTGTTCCCTTGCAGGTTTTCATTTTGATAATGAATCCGCTTCAAAAAATTCAAATGAACATTAAATGAGCCAAATGACGTTCTAGTTACAGAAAAATGAACTTATTTGAGCATTATTTTCGTCACGATTTTGTAATTAAACCGTCATTGAGGGCTGAGATAGTTCATTTGAAAACAAATGAAAAAGACGGAATAAAAAATGACAATAACGGCACACCGTGGCTTATCCAGTTTGGCTCCAGAAAACACCTTATCGGCAATGCAACGCGCTATTGAGTTTGGCTGTGAATGGATTGAAATTGACGTTCAACTCTGCGCAGACAACATCCCTGTGGTTATCCATGACAAAACCGTAAACCGCTGCACAAATGGTCGCGGTAAAGTGAAAGAGCTGACTTGGCACGAGCTAAGGTTACTTGATGCTGGCTTATGGTTCGGTGATGACTTCGCTGGTGAGCATATCCCGAGCTTAGAAGAGACGCTTGAACTCACTACAAAGGCTGGCGTGAAGCTCAATATTGAATTGAAGATCTACTCAGGCGATGAAATTGATTTGTTATGTGAAAAGGTGGCACAGGTAATTGAGCGCTTGGATGTGGATACGGACATGATTCTGTTCTCTAGCTTTAATACGGAAGCTTTAGTGACGATGAGAAACTATCTGCCAGAAGTGAGAAGAGGACAGTTGTGGCAGGAGATTCCAGATGATTTTGCTATCGTGCTACAACACATTGATGCTTACAGCGTGCATTGTGATTACCGTTTCCTGACCGAATCGCAGGCTAAGCAAATCAAGCAGTTTGGCTACCAACTATTTTGTTATACACCGAACTTCCCTCAATTAGTTGAAGCGCATTGGCTGTGGGGTGTGGACATGATGATCACAGACACACCACAGAGTTATAAAGTTGAAGCGACTGCAGTCAGACGAGAAGCAACATTGAATGAATAACCTCAACGTCCGTCAGCAAAGCATCATTGAACTGGTTCATCAGCAAGAATATTGTGCGATAGAAGAACTTGCTCAGCGCTTCGAAGTCACGACACAAACCATTCGACGTGACATTAATCAGCTTTGCCAATTAGGACTGACCCGACGTCATCATGGTGGTGTCGGATTGCCTGCTACCTTGAGTAATCGCAGCTATGCTTCTCGCCAAGTCACCAATCAACAAGAAAAGCAGATCATTGCAGATGAAGTGGTCAAAGCCATCCCGAACGGCGCGACTTTGTTTTTGGGTATCGGTACTACCATCGCATTGATTGCAGAGCGTTTAGTCCACCACAGTGAGCTTCGCGTGGTGACGAATAACTTCGAAGCGGCGCACATTCTTTCTCATTTTGAGAACATTGAAACTTGGATTCCGGGTGGGCGTATTCGTACCAATGACCGCGATGTAGTAGATGGTGCGGCGGAGCACTTTTTCGCTCAGTTTTCCGCAGATATTGGCATTATCGGTTGCGCAGGTGTAACCGAAATCGCCGAACTTCATTCCGCGCAGATCAATCTTGGTAGCACTAAAGGTGATACTCATGCTTTTGCGATGGAACATGAGTTGCGAGAAGCCAGAGTGAGCCAAGCGATTTTAGCCAACTCAGAACAAAAGTGGCTGGTGGCGAACAGCAGCAAGTGGCAACGAAGAGCCAATACCAAGGTGGCGCCACTCAGTTATTTTGACCGCGTTTTCAGTAACTAAGCTTTTACTTTCCTTGTTTGTCTAGCCTTTAGGAAAATCCGTTACCTATTCAAGTTGGCATGGTGCTTTCTCATCGCGATTCGCTATGCTTAGATAATTGAAATTAAAGAGGTCATGTCATGTTTGAATCGGATAAAACCAAAGTGAAAAACTTGCTTATTGCAACGCGTTTTGGTGTCTCTGCCTCTGAAATGCCGACCATTATTGGTGTGAAGCAAGATAAAGCGCTCAAACTGATTAACGAGCTCAAACAAGAAGGGGAAGACATTCACTCGTTAGGGGAAGGGAATAACCCACAAGAGTTGGTGCTGTATTCGATTGGTGAAATAGAGCCTTAATTGAGCCAACAAGAAACTCAAAAAAGCCGCCCATCGTTGGCGGCTTTTGGGATGGTTCATTCACGCTATTCGTGAATTGGTACAACTAGAATATCAACCGGAGACTTGTTGATCAGATGTCTTGAGTAAGAAATGATCTTGCTCCAGAAGTCTTGATGGTGACCACAAATCAGCAGATCAACTTCTTGTTCTTTGATAGTCACTTCCAGTTTGTCCGCTAAATCACCAGTGCCTACGAAGAAGTGCTTCAATGGTTGCTCCATGTAATCGCTAAAGGACTTCAAGCACTCCATTGAATGTTCATTCAACGGTCTTTGGTCTGGGTTTGCTTTAATATCGACAAGCTCACGATAAATTTCGCCATGAGTACCATCGATATGAATAAAAGAAATCTCGGCACCGAGATAACTCGCCATAGATACCGCTCGGTCAATCAACACAGTACTCTCATCAGACAGTTCCAGTGCGACTAGGATATGTTTGTATTTCATAACCACGCCCTCTTGTGGAATACACTACCAATAGCATAGTACGCCTTTAACAAAAAATGTGTTGATAAGATCCCGAAATCGCTCAAAGTTTTGGCAAATTATAACCAACCTAAGAGCGAGAGGATGATAGAGGGTAGGGCGAAAAAGAGCCGGTACTAATACCAGCTCAATTCAATCTCTAATGGCATGTCACAGCGTATTCTTTCTCCACACATCTCATCGGATGCGTTGAGGTGGACCAGTTTTGCTGAGGAGTATCCTTCTCCTCGAAAGTGGTCTCTTGCCTCACAGAGGCTGGCAAACGTGAGTGGGCTTTTGTGCTCGTTCAAGATCAACGATCTTGTTTGGTTTTCTACGTTGTAAGCGAGGTAGATACCACCCTCAACCGATTCAATCAAAAGATTCATAGCCGTTTCCCATTGGTGTTTTCACTCTTTGGCTATTACGGTGAGTAATGGATTTTAGTTCACTTCTGATGCTCGATCGCTGCCAACAAAAACTCAGTCACTTCTTGAACGTGCTCCTTAATCTCAGCTTGCGTTGGCTTTTCCATTCCCATTAGAACGCCAGAGCGGATCGACAGTAGCATACCTGTCCAGAGGCGAATTTGTGTTCCTGGTTCCTTAATATCGAAACGATCTCGGAAGAACTGAGTGAGCTTGGCATCGGTATCGTCCGGACCGACTTCGCGGAAGATCGTCGTGATCTCAGGCGCTTTGGCGCTTTCTGCAATCAACAAGCGGAAGGTCGCCAAGTGCTCATCAGAAAGGTGGAAAGAAACAAAGTGTTCACCAAATGAGTTCAGCGCTCCTCGCAGATCATCCTTTTGTAGGTGAGTAACGAAACCGCCATCCATGTTTTCACCTATCTGGCGCAATGTTGCTTCAAATAGCGCTGCTTTAGATGGGAAGTAACGATACACGGTTTGCTTTGTCATACCTGCTTGGGCAGAGATTTTATCCATGTTCGCTAATACATATCCCTCGGACAAAAAGTTCTCTTTCGCGGCTTCCAAAATAGCTCGGCGTTTCTTCTCTCGGTTTTGCTCGATCTTGCTCATGCTCAGATTCTCTTGATTTGATAATCATACTATACGGTATGATTTTTGTTGACACAACTCTGAAATTAGAAAATCATACTGGAAAGTATGATTTATTTCTTGAGGAGAAAGACGATGACAACGGCATTTATGAACAATCTAAACGCCAAAGGGGCTCGCTTTGCCGGGGTGATGATTACCTTGGTTGGTGCACTGCTGATGAGCCTAGACCCAATTTTTATTCGTTTCTCGGGCGTGAGTGGGGTGGATACCGCATTTCTATTTGGCTTGTTTACCGCGATTTCGATGCCAATATTTATCCAGCTTCGCGATGAGCGCGGTCTGGTTCGAGCGGTGAAAGAGAGCGGCTGGCATGTATTGTTGTCTGGCTTATTGATGCTCGGCAGTGCTGCTGGTTTGGTGATGAGCATTAAGCTCACCACGGTTGCGAATACCTTTGTGATTCTGAGTGCAGCACCAGCTTTGGCTGCATTGTTTAGCTGGTGGTTTTTGGGGGAAGTGACCCAGCGTTCGACGTGGATTGCGATTGTTGCTGTGATGGTAGGTATTGCGATTGTGGTCTCTGGTTCTTTTAAATCGGGTAACTGGATTGGCGATGGCTTAGCAGTGTTTGCTGTGGTGTGTTTGTCGCTCAACCAGGTGCAATTGCGTAAGCATCAGCACGTAAGCCGCATGGCAAGCGTTGGTTTTGGTGGGCTGTTCTTAGCGATGGCAATGCTGTTTTGGGCAACGCCTTCAACTTACAGCGCGAACACTTGGCTGATTATGGGCTTGATGGGGCTGTTTACTGCGCCGTTTGGGCGTGTGCTTTCACAAGTTGCGACTCGTTACATCACTGCACCTGAAGTTGGCATGATTCTGATGATTGAAACCGTGCTAGCACCACTTTGGGCATTACTCTTCTTTGATGAAATTCCTGCAATGGCAAGCATTCTTGGTGGTTCAATCATCTTGGTCACTATTACCATTTACGCTTTTTCAACGATGAAGTCAGAACAAAAATAGAGGTTGATATGAACACAATTCAAACCCCACAACTTGAGTTTATTGGGCAAATTCGTACGCCATATACTGAGGTTTCTCAGTGCCCAAATAACATTCAGCCACAAGATGGACCTGTGTGTGAAATTCAACTTAAATCTCAGTATCACCAAGGGCTTGTAGGACTTGAGGTTGAGCAGAAAATACTGGTTCTGTATTGGCTTTCTGGTGCGAACCGCCAACCTGAAATGATGCAAGGAAAGAAGGGCACATTTGCGTTACGTTCTCCGCACAGACCAAACCCTATTGGCGCGGCGGTAATACCGATTGAGTCTATCGACGAGGGAGTTATTAAAGTGCGTGGTTTGGACTGCTTAGATAGCACGCCTTTGGTTGATATCAAACCTGCAATTTACTTTGAAGCATAGTTCTAGGTTTGTGCCCATGTAAGCGAGGGCACCCAAACGAGCTCTAGGTCTGAAAGCGGCTTGTGACAGAAGTCGCTTGCTTTTTATACAAGAAAACCTTTAGACTTTGCCCATCACTTCTTTAGGAGATTACGCCAACATGAACAACTAAACCTGTCATCCAACTCTCATTTTATTTTTTGGATTTACAGGGTTAGTAGGCGTAGCTCACTTTCCGATATTTCTTTGCAGTTACCATTTTTCTGTTTGAAGCGCTTCTATGGGCGCGTGTATTTGCATCGATCTCATCTCTAGATTTATCTCAAGCTACGGCTGTTGTCCCTGTCATACAGGAGGCAAATTATGCCAGTCTTACAGGCTTACAATATCAGTCATCAATTTGGTAATGGCGAAACGCTGTTTCAGCAAATCTCATGTTCAATGATCAAACGTCGTGTTGGGTTAGTCGGACGTAACGGTGTCGGAAAATCGGTGTTTGCATCGATACTCAGCGGTGAGCAAACCCCAACCAGCGGTACAGTCACCTTACCAAAGTCCTTTGCGGTGTATCGCCAGCAACCATCTCATTTGTTGGCGGGAGAGCTTTCGATTGCCCAATTTTTATCAAAGGACAAAGTGCTAAGTGCGCTCAAGCAGATCGAAATGGGCGATTGCTCAGAGCATTTGTTTGAGGTGGTGGGTGAACAATGGGATTTGCCTATCCAACTTGCTAAGCAGTTAGAAACCATGGGTTTGCCGCCACAGCCAGACTTCCCTTGCTCGCAATTGAGTGGCGGACAGTTAGCACGTTTGCAACTGTGGCAGTTGTTCGACAGCGAAGTGGAATTGCTGATCCTTGATGAACCGTCGAACCATCTGCTGATCCTTGATGAACCGTCGAACCATCTTGATACACATGCCAAGCAGTGGTTGATTCATTCGATGCGCAATTTCTCAGGAGCGATTCTGCTCATCAGTCATGACAGAGAATTACTTCGCGAGATGGAGGAAATCTGGGAACTGTCCGGACTAGGCTTGCAAGTGTTTGGCGGTAATTACGACGTGTATGCCGAGCAAAAGCGCACCGAACTACAAGCGGTGGAACGCCAGTTAGCCAGTGTCGATAAACAAAAAAAGCAATTAGAAGAACAAGCTCAGCGCAATCGGGAGAAAGCAGAGCAACGAGCGGCTCAAGGTAATAAGCTAAGAAAGGATGGCAGTCAGCCGAAAATCTTACTGGATGCAATGAAAAACAAAGCTACAGCCCGAGCTGCCAGTCGTAATAAAAACGAGCAACTTCGCCAAGCGCATCTGCAAGAGAAAGAGCAAAGTTTGCGAGTGCGTAAAGAGCAAATCAAAGGGCAAAAACTGTATTTGGCAGACAGTCAAAACCGTTCACGAAAAGTTGTGTCGCTTTTAGAAGGCATGTTGCCATTTGGGTCGGCTCAACCCATCACTGCGCAAGTTCATGTGGATGATAAATTGCATTTGTTGGGCAAAAACGGATGCGGTAAATCGACCTTACTGAAAACCCTCTTGGGGGAGTTCTCACTGCAAAGTGGTGAGCTACAAATCAATACGCCGCTTTATTATCTCGACCAGCACTTTGGTGCGATACAGCCTGAACTCTCCATGTTGGAAAACCTGATGCAACATTGTGAGGGGATGAAAGAAAGCGATGCCAGAATATTACTAGCAGGCATTGGCTTTCGCCGAGACAGTGTCTTTCGTTTGGGCAGCGTATTGAGTGGTGGCGAGAAAATGAAGCTCGCGATGCTGATTGTTAGCCATCAACCAACTCAGCCTTTGTTGCTCTTGGATGAGCCAGATAATCACCTCGATTTGGATTCGAAAATCATGCTCGCTCAGGCGCTAAGCGCGTATCGAGGAGGCTTTGTTCTTATCAGTCATGACCAAGATTTTGCCGCGGAGTCGGGTGTGTCTCGAAGCATTGAACTGAGTTAATGCAAGTCGGTCTATAAACCGAGGTTTGTCTATCTCACGGAGGCAAAGTGAGTCACTTTGTCTCCGTGGATTCACAGCTTTATTCAGACGATTAGAATCATTTCTCTAATATAGGTAAGATGCTTGGTGCATTACACAAAACAAAAACAGAAAAGGAAGTCTATGAAAAAGAAAACCTTAGCACTGGTGACCGCGTTTGCGATGACGGGCATATTGCCGAGTGCTTATGCCGAAGACTCAACAAAGGAGTTGGTTGAACACGTACACAAAATGGCGGTGAAGTACCCAACGACAAAGAAAGTCGATGTAGTGGACGAGTATTTTGGTACCAAAGTCAGTGACCCATATCGCTGGTTAGAGGACGACCGCAGTAAAGAAACGGCTGATTGGGTCAAAGCGCAGAACCAAGTCACGTTCGATTACTTGGCGCAAATTCCTTATCGTCACCAGATTGAAGAACGCTTAACTCAGTTGATGGATTACGAGAAGTTAGGGCGTCCATTCAAAGAAGGTAAATACACCTATTTCTACAAGAACGACGGTTTGCAAAACCAAGACGTGCTTTACCGCCAACTTGATGATGGCAAGCCTGAGGTTTTTCTCGATCCAAATACCTTTAGCGAAGATGGCACGACCTCGTTGGCGAACGTGAGCTTCACCAAAGATGGTTCTTTAGTCGCTTACAGCATTTCAGAAGGCGGTAGCGACTGGCGCAAAGTGATTGTGCTTGATGCCGAAACCAAAAAGCCTGTCGGTGAGACGCTAGTGGATATTAAGTTCAGCGGCGTAAACTGGCTGGGGAACAAAGGTTTCTACTACTCAAGTTACGACAAGCCAGAAGGCAGCGAGCTTTCGGCAAAAACCGACCAACACAAGCTTTACTATCACGAGCTAGGCACTAAGCAGAGTGAGGATAAGCTTATCTTCGGCGGTACAGAGGAAGAGAAGCACCGATACGTTCGTGGTTACACTTCGGACGACCAACGTTACCTGTTTATTTCGGCAAGTACTTCAACGTCTGGCAATAAGCTGTTCTTCAAAGATTTGACCAAGCCAGACAGTCCGCTGCAAACCATTTTGGATGACACCAATTCTGATTCTTGGGTGATTGATAGCAAAGGCACCAAGCTGTATTTGGTCACCAACTTAGATGCACCAAATAAACGAGTGGTGACGGTGGATGCGAGCAACCCTGAGCCGAAGAATTGGAAAGATTTAATCCCTGAAACTGACAACGTGCTTAGCCCATCAACCGCGGGCGGTTATCTATTCGCAAGCTACATTGTTGATGCCCTTTCTATGGTCAAACAATACGACATGGACGGCAAGTTCATTCGTGAAATCAAGCTGCCAGACATCGGCAGTGCTTATGGCTTTTGGGGTAAGAAAGAAGACGCTGAAGTCTACTACTCTTTCACCAATTACAAGACACCAAGCACGACCTATCGTTTAGACATCAAAGACGGTGACAGCGAGGTTTACCACAAATCGAACGCGCCATTCGATCCGGCACAATTTGAATCTCGTCAGGTGTTCTACAAATCGAAAGACGGTACTAAGATTCCAATGATCATCACCTACAAGAAAGGCACTCCGATGGACGGCAGTGCGCCAACGATCTTGTATGGTTATGGTGGTTTCAATATCAGCCTAACACCTTACTTCAGCCCAAGCCGAGCGGCATGGTTAGAAATGGGTGGTATCTACGCTGTCGCGAACATTCGTGGCGGTGGCGAGTACGGTAAAGAGTGGCACAATGCCGGCACCAAGTTAGAGAAGCAGAACTCATTTGATGACTTTATTGCCGGAGCGGAGTTCCTTATTGACCAAGACTACACCTCGTCAGACAAACTCGCGATTAACGGTGGATCTAATGGCGGCTTACTTGTTGGTGCGGTGATGACGCAACGCCCAGAGCTGTTCAAAGTGGCACTGCCAGCAGTGGGTGTATTGGATATGCTTCGCTACCACACCTTTACAGCAGGAGCTGGCTGGGCTTATGACTACGGTACAGCAGAGCAAAGTAAAGAGATGTTTGATTACCTCAAAGGATACTCGCCAGTTCATAACGTAAAAGCCGGCGTTAAATACCCGGCAACCATGGTGACAACGGGTGACCACGATGACCGAGTGGTGCCTGCGCACTCTTACAAATTTGCGGCTGAGCTACAGTCGAAACAAGCGGGTACAAACCCAACTTTGATTCGAATCGAAACCAATGCAGGTCACGGTGCAGGCACACCGACTAGTAAGGTTATCGAGAAAACCGCCGATGTTTACAGCTTTACGTTGTTCAATATGGGTGTTGAAAAGCTGTAAGTGAAAGGGCGAAATAAACAAAGGGCTTAAGCTCATTCACATTGGGATTAAAACGCAGTCTTCGGGCTGCGTTTTTTTGTTTCTCTCAGCCAAATAAAAATAAGGTTATAACGCATATAACCATAGGTGATAGAACTTCCTATTATGCTTCCACTTAGTTTTATACAACGTTGAATAGTCCGTCCTTACTTATCCAAAGTTTGTTTACTTACCTGTTCTTTGAAGGGGATTGGATGACGTATGTACACCCAAGTAACCTCATCCTTCGGGAGCGCACTACCTTGAAGTCACTTGGGTATCGTTAGCTTAAGTGGAATAAATATAATATGAAAAATCTTACCAAATTCGTTGTTGTGGGGTCCCTCCTTTCATGTGCAGCAGCTCAGGCTGGAGGCTTGTACTTGTACGAGACTTCTACCACAGATATTGGTTTAGCCTCTGCTGGTATGGCAGCGCGAGCGCATGATGCCTCAGTAATGGCGGCTAACCCCGCAGGTTTATCCAATGTAGCGGGTCAATCTTTCTCTGGTCATCTGATTAGCTTGTATGGCGATGCAACGCTAGACACCATCGATGGTGGAGATGCCGGTAATATCATAGGTTACGTGCCTCTTGGCTCAGCCTTCTATAGCCAACAGGTAAACGACAAGTGGACTTTAGGCATTGGTATGTATGGGAATTATGGTCTGGGATTGGAATATGACCAGCTTTTTAACCGTATCGATATTCCTAATGCCATCACTCAAGCCGTAACGGTTCAGCCTTCTGCTTCTTACCGTATCAACGAACAGTGGTCTGTGGGTGCTGCGCTTGGCATTCACTACGGGATTCTTGATATGGATGTAAAAGTGGACGGAACTTCGCTAGCCGGTGGTATTGAAGATACCGATGTCCAAGTGAATGGTCGTGTTGGCGCGCTTTATGAGCTGAACTCGGGCACACGTTTAGGTTTATCTTATTCTAGTGAAGCAGAATTCGACTTCGCAGATAAAGACCTGACAACCAGCGCAGTGTTACCTCAACAGGTAGTATTTAGTGCTTATCATGAGCTAAACGACAAACTTGCCCTTATGGGTAACTTGAACTGGCAAGATTGGAGCGCGTACGACACCTTGATGGGAGTGGAAACACAAGATACTTATCAAGTTGCGATTGGATCCCAATACAAGATCAACAGTAAGGTGACATGGAATGCGGGTTTTGCGTTTGATACGAGTATGTACGCAGATCAGTCAAACGGTGACCTTACGATTCCTGCTGGTAAATCTTATCGTTTAGGTACTGGTTTTGATTACAAGATTGATGAAGCAAGCTCGGTATCTGTAGCATTTGAAGCAATGCTAATTGATTCATCTGAAATCAAATTGGCGGGCATTCCCGTTGCGAACTTTGATGACCCAGCGTTGTATTTCCTAAGTGTCGGTTACAACTGGAAAAACCAATAAATCAGTTTAAAACAACGGTAAGCAGGTGTTCGCTTACCGTTGTTTTATTGTTATTGATTGTTCTCGAGTTTTTCGCGGTATTGTTCTTGTAGAATGTACATGCGTTTTACGTCACGATAGCTGCCGTTGATAAAGAACTCTTGCACCAAATGCCCCTCTTCAATAAAGCCGCACTTTTGATATAGGTGAACGGCTTTTTCGTTGTCTAAAGCAACCAAAAGATAGATTTTGTGCAGGTTAAGAATCGAGAACGAATAATCCAAAGCTCGATTGATTACCTCTTCCGCGTAGCCACGTCCTTGATGGTCTGGTGCGATGATGATTTGAAATTCTGCACTACGGTGAATGTAATTAATCTCTATTAACTCTACCAGACCAATTAATACACCATGTTCATCTTCTACGACAAAGCGGCGCTCAGCATCATCGTGAATGTGCTTGCGGTAAAGTTCCTCTAATTCATCATGGGATTCGTACGGCTCTTCAAACCAATACGTCATAATATTGCGGTTGTTGTTGAGGTCGTGAATAAAGCGCAGGTCTGAACGTTCTAAAGCACGAATAGTGAGACCATTTTTCATCGTTTATCTCCAGAGAGCAAAAGCATAATCAAAGGTAATTATGATTCCTCCATCTTAGCTCATTAGGGGGAAATCTCCCCTTTACTTCTCTGAGTTTAAGACGGTAAAAGCGATCTTCGTCATACCCTTACAATCCCTTTAAATATAAGGACTTTGGTAATAATAAAAGTTAATCATAACGACAAAAAACCTGATTAGTTTAAGGGTGCGATTTCAGATTAAATACCGCCAACGACTTAAGGTCATAATCTACATACACAAGGTATTAAATATGTTTTCAATCGGTGACGTAGTAGTAGCTACTAAAGGTATCGAGCTAGGCGAAATGGTTGTTACAGGTCTAAGCAGCGGCGGTTTTTACGCGCACGTTAAAGCTGGCGAAAAAACGCTAACTTACCCAGCTAAAGATCTTAAGAAAGCATAATTTAATTTGCTGACTTGCGAAAAAGGTAGCTCACGAGCTGCCTTTTTTTGTGCCTACAATTCCTTCCTAAATTCCTACTTTATTTCCCTCTGACTTATTTTTATTCAATTTTGATTCATTGTGGTTATACCCAAGTAACCTCGAGATGCTAGGTTCAGCGAGAATGACTTGGTTTGTAGACGCGGCGGCGATTTAAAGATCTAGTCATTCTAAATCAAGAATCGGCAACAAAGTATACAAGCCAAGGCAGCTCGCCCTTTGGGAGCGTGTCATTGACCCGATTGCTGCGTCAAACAACTTGGAAAGAGCTAGCTATTACACTGCGTTGTTTTCCTTACTCTCGAATCAATGACAGCGCTCTGAATCCTGCATCTTGAAGTCACTTGGGTATATATACCATTTTGACTCATATCAATAAAAGATTTGGTTTTAAGTTGTTGTTTTTATGTTGTATTTTTTACTTATCTCCACAAGTGTCTGTTTTTATAAACTTTAGATGTTAAATTAGTTGCTCATCTAAATATTCGATTAATATCAATTCCTTTTTCCCATTTTTAAATATTTGGGCATTTCAATAACTTTCGCCTTAACTGATTTAGGGGAACAGTTATGAATAAAAAGAAAATAGCACTAGGGATCGTGGGAGTTGGTTTGGTGGCTTACTTCGGTACCGTTTACATGGTGAACCAAGACGATAAAAAGGTAGCTCAACAGAATCTGACGCAATTTAGCTCGTTAGATCAATCTACGTTGGATTACCAAGCAATGAAAGTACTGGCAGACAAAGGCTGCGGTTACTGCCATACACCAAATAGCGAAATGCCTTTCTACTCAGAAATGCCAGTCGCGAAACAGATAATGGAAGCGGACGTCAAAGTCGCGATGCGCCACTTTGATATGACCAATTTGTTTGATGACGTGAAGCAAAGTGACCCAGTGTCAGAGGTTGCGCTCGCTCGACTTGAGAAAGTGCTTTACGACGATTCCATGCCGCCAGCGATTTACCTGACCATGCACTGGTCAGCAAGCATGTCAAAAGATGAAAAGCACACGCTGTTAAAGTGGATTCGCGAAAAACGATCAGAGCGTCATGCGCAATCGCCTGTATCTGAAGAGCGTAAAGGCAAAGTCCTACAGCCAATTTACACCACGTTTGAAACTGATGCAGATAAAGCTGAGTTGGGTAAGGTGCTTTATCATGACACGCGATTGTCAGGAGACAATAGTGTCTCATGTGCATCATGCCATAGCCTTGATACAGGCGGCGTGGACCGACTAGTAACCTCTGTTGGCATTCATGGTCAAGTCGGTGGTATTAACGCGCCAACGGTTTTCAATGCCGTGTACAACAAACTGCAATTCTGGGATGGTCGTGCTGCAGATCTGCAAGATCAGGCTGGTGGTCCTCCATTTAACCCAATTGAAATGGGCTCTGTGGATTGGGATGAAATTGTCGACAAGTTAAGCCAAGACCCAGAAATGGTCGCGATGTTCAAAAAGGTTTATTCAGGTGACATCAATGGCAACAACATTACGGACGCGATTGCCGAGTTTGAGAAAACGCTTACCACACCAAACAGCCGTTTCGACCAGTATTTGATGGGTAATACGGATGCACTGGACTCACATGAGAAATATGGTTTGATGTTGTTCAAGAAATACGACTGCCAAACCTGTCACGCAGGTGAAGCCATGGGTGGTGAAACGTTTGAAACCATGGGTATGAAAGCCGATTACTTCGCAGACCGTGGCACAGAAATGACCGATGCAGATCTTGGTCGCTACAACTTCACTGGCAATAAAGAAGATAAGCATAAGTTCAAAGTGCCAACGTTACGCAACATTGAACTGACGCCGCCATACTTCCATGATGGTCATGCGGATACGTTAAACAAAGCCATCTACGACATGGGTAAGTATCAAGTCGGTGTGGAGATGTCAGAACAAGAAGTTGACGCTATCAAAGACTTCCTCAAAACCTTGACGGGTGACTATGAAGGCCGCCCATTGAGTTAAGCTTAAGTAATATGCCAAAGCGAATCTTTGATAAAAGATAGCTCCCACACTTAAGACCACCTTGAACTGAGGTGGTCTTTTTTATGCTCCGAACTCAACCAAATCAGCACTTTAGTGATTGGTTTGTCGACCCTTCTAGATGATAATGACGCCTTAATTTCATCCATATAAAAAGAACGAAAAATATTATGAAAGTGATAGTTAAGAACGCTCAAAAACAACACGCTCAAGGCATTACCGAAGTGTTGAACCCAATTATCGAAGAGGGCTTATATACGATTCTCGATACCACCTTTACGACAGAAGAGGAAGAAAGCTTTATTGAGAGCTTTCCTGAAATGGGCGTATTTAATGTGGCATTGAACCCAATCGATGAGAGTGAAGAAGAGGGCACTGTGCTGGGTTTCCAAAACGTAGAGCCTTTCGCGAGTTATACCAAGGCGTTTGCGCACGTTGGTATTATCGGTACCTTCGTTGATGCAAAATATCGTCGCCAAGGTGTGGCTTCGGCTCTGTTTACCGCTACCTTTGCTGATACGAAATCGAAAGGTTATGAAAAGCTGTTTGCGTATGTGAGAGAAGACAACCCTAACGCACTTGCCACGTATCTAAAACATGGTTTTGAAGTAGTTGGTACGGCAAAGAAGCACGCCAAGATTAACGGTCAGTATATCAATGAAGTTCTGATTGAGAAGTTTCTCTAACGCTTAGAAGGAAAGCAAGATGCACAATATGCATAAGTCAGCAGGTATCATCATTAAAAACGGCGCACTTCTGGTGTTACGTTCAAAAGGCAAAGACACCTTCTACGCGCCAGGTGGCAAACTTGATAGTGGTGAAACTTCAGAGCAAGCATTATGTCGCGAGCTACATGAAGAAGTGGGGATTAAGGTAACGGAAGAGAACTTGGTATTGTTTGGGCGATTTGAAGCACCAGCGCACGATAAAGACGGCATTACTTTGGTCATGGATGTGTTCTTCGTTAGCGATTACTCGGGCGAGGTGGTTGCCAGTAACGAAATCGAAGAGTGCCAATGGATAGATTCTTCAAACGTGGATGACATCGCGATAAGCACGATTTTTCGCAATAACGTATTCCCTAAGTTGGTGGAACAAGGACTGGTGAAATAGCGCATCCTTGAGTCACTGATAGAAAGCAACACGCCCGTAATGTGAGAGCATTACGGGCGTTGTCTTTCGAGCTTTGTTCTAATCGCTATTCAGATAATCGATTTGAATCAGCCATTGTTTGGCAGAGCTGTCAAACTTGCCTCCAAGTAAAGATTCCAATAATGGTTTTGCTTGTCGGTACTGATGCAATTCAAAATGAGCAATTGCTTTAAGCAGTTGCCACCTCTGGTTCTCTGGTTGCTGCTTAATTTGTTGCTTTAATAGCGGGACGGCTTGCTCCCAGCGTTGTTCTGAATAAGCCAGCTGTGCTTTGATGGCTAATGAACTTGCTTGAGATAACGAGTCTAACAACTTAATTGCCTGATCACGCTGACGGGATTTTAGCAGCGCGTGAAGTTTCAACTTGTTGACCTTCTCTTGGTATTCTGAAGAAGGCGTATATTCACTCAAAGTGTGATAAGCAAGAGCTGGAGTTTTAGCTTCAAGTTGCAGCTGCGCAAGAAGAATTCGTTGCGGCTCAGTGAGTTTATGCAAATCTTTAACGACGAGAAGTGAGGCAACTGCCTTCGCATTCTGCCCATAGTGAATGTGTGATTGAGCCAAACGCGACCAGAATTTATCTTGGTTTGGATAGAGCTCGGTTACTTTCAACAGCAAGGCATACTCTTTTTCAAATGCTTCTAATCGTTGATAGCTTGCTAAAAGTAATTGATAACGTTGCTGCGTAGCGTCGAGCTTTACTGCAGCTTTCATAATGGTTGCAGTTTCTTGCCACTTCTCAAGCTGATAAGCACTATGTCCTGCGATGGTGCTAACCTCAGCAATTAGTGAGTCCGTCAGTTTGACTTGTCCTTTTTCCAACTCTGATTGGTAGAGTTTTTGCCATACTGCGAATTGGCTCAATACATCGAGGTAACGTTGGTTTTGATAATTGAGCTGCACCGCGAGACGAAGGAGTTGTTCACGATTAGCGGAATTCCTTGTTAGTGTCAGCAATTCGTTTGTTCTGTCGAGGGCACACGACAACATTTCTAGCTTTAAGCAAGCTTGTAAATAAAGGCTTTTTGTCAGTTCTTGAGTTTCCGCATTACTACCTTGGTGGTTATCGTGAAATCGTGCAAAGGCATTTATCTCGAAGTCGTCACGCTCCAAAAAACGGCTTAATTTCTGGTATTGCTCAAATGTCTCAATGTCCACTTGTGCATGCGTTGTAAAGCTGAGAAAGGCTAAGCAGAGCAGGGCTGTAAATCTCACTATTTAGTCCTCTAAGCTGTAGTTCAATGTAACTTGTTGCCATTGTTCTCCAGATTGTGGAGGAACAAACTTCCAGCGCATTACGGAGCGCAATGATGAGCGAAGAAAAACGCCTTTCGGAGACTCTTCAACCACTTTGTACTGTATTGCTTTACCTTGTTGGCTTATTAACAAAGAGAAAGTGATGTGCCCTTCAATACCGTTTCGCTTGGCTTTCGTCGGGTATTTGGGGGCAATCTGATAAGTGGGTTTTGCCATCATAACCTGAGATTGAAATTGACTGCCTTGATGAACACCCGCTCCCGAAAAAGAAAAATCAAAAGTTAAATGGACATCTATTTCATCACTGGGTTTAAAAGTAACCTCCGGCAACGTGACCATGCTGTCCATATCTGGGATGGTAAAGTCAACTAACGCAGGACGAGCAGGAGCTGAAGTAGGCGCGCTTGCAACCACGACAGGCTTAGTAACCTCAAGCTCCTTGGGCTTTTTGTGCGACGTGATTGTTTGGACATAGATCTGGTTTGAACTGCGCTCTGGTTTTGCCCTAGGCGTTGATATCAAAAGGTGCAGGAGAGCAACCAATAGTAAGTTGATGAATACAGCAGCTGCCAATATACCTAGCAGTTTTGATTTACTGCTCTTTGGTAGCGATAGCAACATTGTTTAGCCCTGATAAGCGTAAAGTGTCAATGACGGAAATGAGCGTTCCCGTATCTAAGCTTCGGTCGGCATTCACGATCGCATTGGTTGGCTTCTTATCGACCAAGTAAGCTTTTACTTGGAATTGAAGCTGGCTGAGGTTGACGTTTTGTCCGTTAAACCAAATATTATGATCGCGATCGACACTCACCGAAATGGTCTCTGCTTTTGGTTTCAATGATGAGCTGGATGCACTAGGTCTATCGACTTCCATCGTCGACTCTTTTTGAAAGTTCGCCGATAAAATAAAAAAGATCAGCAGAATAAAAACCACGTCGATCAAAGGAGTAAGGTCAACTTGAGGTGACTCTTCTCTATCTGTGAAGGATTTAATTTTCATAGGATTTCCATTGATTGGCGAAGTGGACTAAAAGTTTTTCCTGCTGTCTCTTGAGGTTGTAAGCTAGGTACATACCAGACAGTGCTGCGAGCAATCCTGCTAGTGTGGTGAGCATCGCTTGGCTGATGCCTTCCGACACTGCGTTTAGAACATCATCGCTGTTCAATTGCTCAAAACAGGTCATCATGCCATCCACTGTGCCGAGTAACCCAAGCATTGGCAGAATTCGGACAAAAAGACGTATCTCATTAAGTCCAACACTGAGGTGTTGTCTAATCTCGCTTAACCATCCATTTTCAAGGTAGAGGCGCTCGTTGTCCTGAATACCGGAGTATTGCTTGATCTTTTGCGAGAACTGAGTGTTTAAGTCCGTGCTCTTTAAGGTATGAAAACGCAAGTAACAATGTAGGATGAGACCCCACATAACAAGTGAAACTAAGCCGATAGACCACATAATTGGGTGATCCATCGGTAAGCGTGCAGCGAGCACTTGCTCTAGCATGTTCCTTGGTTCCCATAACGAATATCTACAACCAAACTGGTTACTTGATGCTCTATGATTTCTGCAAGTTGCTGAGCTTGAGTTTTAACTAAGCAATGCAAGATGAGCAGAGGAACGGCAACCAGAAGTCCCAGCTTGGTCGTGAGTAGTGCCTCAGCAATACCGCCAGAAAGCAGTTCTCCATCTGTGACGCCTTGAGAGGTGATCACTGAAAAGGTCTCAATCATGCCGCCAACGGTTCCGAGCAATCCCATTAACGGAGCAATGGCTGCTAGTACGGCTAAGGTACCTATACCTCTGTGCAGCCAAGGCATTTCTCGACTCACGTTTGCATCTACTACATCTTCCATTTGCTGATGAGCATTGCAGTTTTTCAGTTGCATGAGTACACGACCTAACATGTTGTTTTCTGAAAGTTCATCCAACTGACTCGCTTGTTTTTTTACCGCCTGCTTTTCTTTCGTCAAAGTAATCAAGCGAGCAATTCCGATAGAAAAGCCAATTACGGCTAGAACAACAATAAGCACACCAACCATGCCTGCAGCCAAGTAGCTCTCGTACCATTTCGGTTGATTCGCTAAAACATCAAAACCAAATCCAAAACTTGGATCGACTGCCCATTGTCCTTGTGTGATATCAAGCTGCGGTTGTGGTGAGACTTGTCGCCATTGTTGACGAGCACCATCAAATTTCAACCAACCATAATCTTGCGAAAACTGACTGAATGCCCCCACTAGTTGAACCGGTGCTTTTTCAATGTTTCCGTTGGGAAGTAGTATCTCTCCCTTTACAACGTTTACTCGGCTGGAGGCAGAGATTTGTTGGATCATCGCAAGCCAGAGATTATTGATAGAAGCGATACTGAAATTATTTTTCTGAACAGGTAAGAGTGTTTGGCTCTCAAACCATGTAGCGAGAGGTTTATTGTTAGAGATAAAGTTGTTTTGTTGCGCAGATGTCAGCTCTATAACCTCTTCAATATCCGCCTGTGCAAGCTGCACTTGTTTTTGTTTGTCACTTAGCTTTTCTTGAAGTGCGATAATGGCTTCTTCAAGCTTCGCATTGCTTGAATTCAACTCTTGCAGCTTGAGTTGTAGGGATTCAACCTGCCCATTAACCTCTTGAAGCTGATGACTTTTTTGTGATTTTAATTGCTTGTAACGTTGAATGTCTTCTTTGCTGCTTTGTTCTACACGCTTAAAAATTTCTTGAAGAGTGTCACTTCCGCTACGTTCTTCGATGGTATTGGCACCTACTGCTGGAGCAATATTAAAAATAACCAGTAAAATGGCACTCAACAGGTGTGAATAGTTTGGTTTCCAGAGGAAGTTTTTCATGGTTACTGCGCCTTTGGAAGGGTAAGAACAGGGTAGGTCATGCCGCTGTTGAACGCGGTAAGTGCTCGCTCAACCTGCTTGGTCTCATCCACTGATAATGTCATCCATTGTTGGCTTTCTGATTGCCATACGCCAGCAGTTGCAGCATCAAGTGATAGGTAGTAATAACCTAGACGGCCAACTCTCAGGTATTGAACTTCTTGATTAGGTGTTAATCGACCAAACCAAGCTTTTACTTGAGACCCGTATTGGAGCTCGGTTTGATAAGCGATAAGGATGCGTTCGAGTTTTTCCGCATCGGTCAGTTGAGGGTTATCTAGCTCTGATGTCAGTTGCTGTACCCGTTCAAGTCTTGAATCTCTATCAAAAGGGATATCCGCTAAAACCAGTTCCTTGAGCGTCGTCGTCATTTGCTCTAATAACGGATACAAGTTCACTTTAGTTTGGCGGATGTTCTCCATCTTGCCATCTAAGTTTTGAATCGCATTTTCCAGTTGTTGAAGCTGTTTGGTGAGCTGCTGCTGGTAGCGAGACTGTAACCGGATTTCGTGGTCGAGGTTTCTTACCACTTCACGTTGCAATTGTGTTTGGTCATCAATGCTCTCGACCTTTTTTTGCTCCGAAGATGATAATTCGATATTACCAACTTGCTCTTGAAGGTGCTGGGCAGTGTTTGATTCTGCAAAAGCTGTATTTTGCAGACAAAGTGAGAGTATTGCTAAAGGTGTAAAACGAGGTTGAATCATCAGTTTGAGTACTGTTTTTGGTTGGTTTTATTCTAACGAATAATCTTAAAGTCTTGGGAATGATAATTGTTTTTAATTGGAAGTGAAGCGTTATTTTTTACTCCACTCTTGGTTTTTTGAGTTAAATTACTGAATTTTAATTAATTAAAAAATAAATGAACTCAGATGGAAAATGAGTTGTCAGAAATTATTGTTATAACTACGCGTTTTCAATTTTATCGATTGCGTTAACAAAAATGATTTTTTTATAAAAAACTCATGTTAACGGAATGTTTGCGTATTTGTTTGTTTTCGACATTTTATTCCAAATGAGATTTAGTTTCATTTGGCTCTTTTCGCATAAGGGATTTGAGAGAGTTAGACTTGTTTTTATAGGTTGAGTGAATGTTATCTATTTATTAATGGAACAAGGTATCTAACACATTATTCTGTGCTTATCACAGCTGTTAGTGGGATTTACTTGTTGAATGACTTGTTGATAGCATTAATGATAACAATTATCACTTACAAGCTTTTACAATGCACCCTTTCAATAAAACTTTGCTTGCAGCGACCATTGCGTCGCTATGTTCCGTATCTAACGTTTATGCAGAAACGGAAACGCCGTCCGAAACTCCATCTGATCTAACTGTAAATGTGACAGACACAAGAGATGATGAGCTTTCAACTAAACAAACACTTGATGCTGATGACATTAAAGACACTCCTTCATCTAACGGCAACTTAACTGACTACCTACAAGACAACCCAAATGTTCGTTTTGCTGGGGGTGATTTAGATGGTTTACAAGGTGGTGAGATTAAGCCTACGTCAATATCGATCAATGGCGCTGAGCCTGAGCAAACGGCTTATCTGCTAGATGGTATTAATGTAAACAACGATATCGACCCTAGTCACTCATTGTTCGATGGCTCAATGGCGGTAAACCCAAGTAAAAGTTCTGAGCAAGCGTATTTCTTTGATGCAAACCTTTTGTCGGGAATTACGACATACACTAGTGATGTTCCAGTAAGTCTAGGTGGTTTTACCGGAGGTGCTGTTGTTGCTGAAACTCGCCAATACAGCGGTGAGAATCGAGTAAAACTTCGTTATAGAGGTACACAGTCTGATTGGGCTTCTATTCATATTGATGATCATGTAAAAGCGGCTACTGAGAGTCTTGAGCCACTTGGCGCTGACGCGACATATCAGCCTAAATACAAAAAGAATTTCTTTAGCGTGATGGCTGAGCAAGCGCTAACTGATGAAGTTGGTATGGTGCTTGGTTTTAGCCGCCGAGATTCTGATATCCAGCAAACAAGACTTTTGAACCCAACAGGTAAGCGTGACAAACAAGATCACACTCGTCGCTCTGATAACTTTTTGGCGAACTTCAACTGGACGCCAGATGTGGATCATAGTTTAGAGTTTGGCTTGCGTTTGTCTGACTACAGTGAAGGTAAATACTATGCTACCAACACCGAAGGGGATGTAACGGATACTCACTTAGCATACGGTTCAACGATCAAATGGACACAGAAGCTTGGTGCAGGTTCTTTCTCAGCAACTGCAGCTTACGACAAATTCAGAGACGAGAGAGACTCATCATCAAACGATGCTAACGTTTATATCGAATTTGATCCTTCGTTTGAATACTACGAAGGCGGTTACGGTGATAGTCAAATGACTCAGCAGAATATTAATCTGAAGCTTACCTATGACTTTGATTTAATTGAAACTGGTCCGCTAACACACTTAATCTCATTGGGTGCTGATTACCGCAAAACAGACTTCAAGTTTAATCGTGATCATGATGTAAACATCAACACGCTTATGACTTGGGGCGGTGTGGAGTTCAATAGATCTGCTGAAACGCTAAATGCTGGTTCGGTTGATACTGACTACCAAGATTACGCGCTGTATGTTGAGGACCAAATCCAAATTGGTAATTTGACGCTTCGCCCGGGTATCCGAGTTGATCGCGACGACTTTTTAGAGAATACCAACGTGGCACCGCGCTTTGTTTCTTCGTTGCAAGTAACGAGAGATACCAATGTTAGCTTCGGTCTAAACCGTTACTACGGTCGTTCTTTTGCTATGATGAAGCTGACTGGTGAGATTCAAGAGCTTAACAAAGATACATCACGCGATTACTCGTCTCTGAACAACCTAGAGACCCCGCATGCAGATGAAGTGACGTTTGGGGTAACTCAAAATATCGATAACTTCGTGCTCTCAGCTAACTATGTTAGCCGTAATTACAAAGATCGAATTCGAGCGAAAGAACTCGGTGGAAGCGGCTCTAAAGTTGTTTCTTACGTGAATACTGAAAGCTACAACGTAGATGTATACACGATTCAAGCAAGAAACATTAAGCCTTGGGTATTAGGTCCGACTTACTGGACAACAACCTTGGCTGCAGATTTGACTAAGACTGATGAGTCTACTCTTGGCAATGGTTACAACGATAATGACCTTATTTATCTCGACGGTAAATTGATGACTCGTAAAGAAGCGGAACGTCAAGTTAACAGCAGTGGAGAAGAGTGGATCATTCGCCTAGGTCTTGATATGGCTGTACCTGAATATGACGTTGTTTGGGCGAACAAAGTGTACATTAAAGCACCAGTGAAAGACACCGAGTACTCAACGGATTCAGCTGAAGGTATCGAGATGTACTACAGCTATGATCACGGTACTCACACTCAATGGGATACTCGCCTACGTTACCAACCAAGCTTGTACGGCACTCACTCTGGTTACATTCAAATTGATGTACTTAACGTATTAGATGATGTTCGCCAGAAGGGATTATCTTCGACGTCTAGCAACGCAACCTTCTCTCCAGGTCGTGAGTTCTGGCTAGAGCTAGGTTACGAATTCTAATCTATTTTCTTTTGTTTGATTAAGGGTAACCAGTAGTTTTGGCTGCTGGTTGCCTTGTCGTTTTGGTGCAACATGTCTAACCATTCTCCCCTGTCTTTAAAAGACAAACCTTTCCTCGCGCAAGTATGGTCACTTGCACACCCTTATTGGCGTAGTGATGAAAAGCGCATTGCTTGGCTGCTTTTGGGCTTAGTCGTCGGTTTAAATTATCTGATCGTTGAGGTAGCGGTTCTTTACAGTAACTGGAACCGTGACTTCTTCAATCTTATGCAAAACGAAGAATGGAATAACTTTTGGAATATGCTGGGTCAATTTGTGTTGATCATGGCGGTTTACACGGTTGTTGATTTGGCCGAGGAGTATTTACGCAGAACATTGCGGATCCGTTGGCGTCGGTGGTTAACCCATGCATTTTTACAAAAATGGTTGGGTGGAAAGCGTTTGTACCGACATCAACTGACCTATCCAGACAGTGATAACCCAGATCAGCGTATCTCTCAGGATGTGAAGGATTTTTGCGATAATACTTTAAAGATGGGACTTGGTTTACTTCGAACTGTGACAAGTCTGTTCTCGTTTGTGGTCATCTTGTGGAACCTGTCTGGCAGCTTTACGTTTGAGTTTGCTGGGAGCGAATGGGTGCTTCCGGGCTACATGGTTTGGGTTGCTATCATTTACTCTATCGTCGGTACTTGGTTAACACACAAGATCGCAAAACGTTTGGTGCCACTTAACTTTGAACAAGAAAAAAGTGAAGCAGACTTTCGTTTTCATTTGATGCGAGTGCGTGAACATGCTGAATCCATTGCATTACAGCGTGGTGAACTTGCTGAAAACTATCGCACACAAAATCTGTTTAGCAAGGTTTGGGACAACTGGCAGCAACTTACAGGTATGAAGCTAAAATACGGCGCGTTCACGAGTGGCTATAACGAAGTTGCGCGTATTTTTCCATATTTGGTCGCTTCGCCGCGCTTGATGAGCGGCGCACTTCAATTGGGCGATATGATGCAAACTGCGACTGGCTTCTACCGAGTACAAGAAGCCTTCAGTTGGTTTGTTGACTCTTATGAAGAGGTCGCAGATTGGCGTGCAGTCACTGATCGTCTTATTACTTTCCACACTCAGTTAGAGATGTTACCGACTACTAACGCTCTACCATTATCAAAACAACCGGAGTGGCGCGATCTCAACTTGTTCTCTCCGAACCAGCAGACTTTGTTGTCTGAACAAAGCGGATCTATTCATCAAAGCATCACTATTAAAGGTGTTTCTGGCGGTGGTAAAAGTACCTTTATTCGCTCGCTTGCGGGTTTATGGCCATATCAAAGTGGCGACATCAGCATGCCTGACGACAGCGAGTGTATGTTTATTCCTCAGAAACCGTATTTGCCGAACGCAACATTACGCGAAATCTTATTGTATCCAAGCGGCGGTTTAGTCTCTGACGATGTGCTCATCGATGCATTAAATCAAGCCGGTATTGCGAAGTTTGCTGAACAAATGGATCGGCAAAGTAACTGGCAACAAAGCGTTTCTGGCGGCGAGCTTCAGAAAATAATGTTAGCGAGAAGTCTAGTTCAAAAACCGCAGTGGTTGTTCTTAGATGAGGCAATGTCAGCACTTGATCCTGAAAGTTATCGTTCTATTCGCGCGGTTATGGCAGAGCAGTTACCAGAGACACATGTTGTAGAAGTCTCTCATCGTGAAGGTGGGGCTGAAGAACAAAATCAGATCACCTTATGTACTCAAACTCAATCGTTCAAATATTCATGAAGATTAATAAATTACTGATCCTGACAAGCAGCGTCTTTTTAAGTGCTTGTCAGGTACTTGCGCCAAATAAAACGGTGGAGTCGTCCCTCGATCTTACACAAGCACTGACTTTTGATCGTCGTGCGGACGTTGGGCAACTAGAAAATGGGCTGAGCTATTACATAGCAGAAAACACCAATCCTGAATCGCGGGTCTACGTTCGTCTGGTTGTGAATGCTGGCTCAATGAACGAGGAAGATGACCAGCGTGGTGTTGCTCATATTGTTGAACATATGGCGTTTAATGGCACCAAGCATTACCCCGAGAACGAAGTAATCAAGGTTTTGGAAGAAGCGGGCATGAAGTTTGGCGTGGACATCAACGCTTTTACGGACTTTGAGAACACCGTCTACACATTGAATCTTCCAAACAACAATCCAGAAACTCTCGAGTTGGTGATGGATGTTGTGTCAGATTGGGCAAGTAATGTCACCATGCTGAAAGGCGACTTAGACGCAGAGCGTGGCATTGTATTGGAGGAATGGCGCGCTCGATTGGGACCAATGTTGCGTTTAGGGGATAAGAAGAGTGCGATTGAGATGGCCGGTTCCCGATACGTAACTCGTGACCCAATTGGTGATCCTTATACCATCCAACATGTCTCGAAATATCGTGTTGCTGATTTCTATAACAAGTGGTATCGCCCGGACAATATGTCGATTGTCATCGTGGGTGACGTCAACACTGAGCAAATGAAACAACTCATTTCGCGTAAGCTAGGTCATGACCGCACGCCAGATACGCCGCTGGAAAAAGTAGATTATAGTATTCCGCTCATCGAGGGTTGGCGCAGCGACACGGTTTCTGAAGAGGGATATTCATCACCTTCCGTTGAAGTCAGTTTCTTTTCTGAGTTCAAGCCTGATCTCAGCTACGCACGCTACCAAGATGATCTTGCACATCAAATCGCGACTCGTTTGCTCAATGTACGTTTGCAACGTTGGGAACAAGATGAAGACAACGTAGTTAATGCGGCAAACTTCTATTCATCAAATGTTGGAAGAGAAACGACGCAAGCAGTGTTCTCTCTACAGTTGGTTGACGGTGAGTATGAGCAAGCAACTCAGGGCTTATTTAAGTTTGTTTCTCAGCTAGCTCAACATGGCTTTTCTGAGCAAGAGATCAACGGTGAAATCAGCCGCTTGAAAGGTGTGATTGAAAGAGGGAAAGACAAAAAAGACTATAGCATCGATCTTGCTGGCGACTTAATGGTGTCAGCGGCAAGTGGACAAACCTTGATCGACAAGGAACAAGCTTATCAGCTTAACAAGTACTTCTTAGAGCGCATTACGCCACAACAAGTGAATGATGCTTTCAAGCAGATCATCGCACCTAAGTCACGATTGATTTTGTTAACCCAACCTTCTGATAAGCGTAAGCCAAAACTAGATGAGAAATGGGTAGAAGGAGTATGGCAAACCACGATGCAAGAGCAGCAACCACCGTGGTTTATTGATGAAAGCCAAGCCGTATTGCCTGTGGTCGATCCGAAAGTGGGGAGCGTAAAGCAAGAACGAAAGTGGGCGGAGCACCGAATCACTGAGTATCGCCTAAGTAACGGGAGCAAATTGGTTTACCGTTATAGTGATAGCAATCCGGGTCAGGTGCACTTTAAAGCGCTTACTGCTGGTGGGACGCGCTCAATTCCTCAACAAGATTATCATGCGTTAAAAACGGCGGTTAGCTTAGTGGATGATACCGGAGTGGGCGTTGTACCTCAGGCGGATATTCAAACTATTTTCCGCGGCAATCCAGTGGTGATGTCTACACTCGTCGATGAGTACCAACAAGGATTCTCTGGTTGGGCGAAGACTGAGAGCTTCGAAAAAATGTTGAAGCTTTTTCATCTTAAATTAGCCGCAAGCCCTATTTCGGAGAAGTCGTTGAAAGAGTATCAAGTTGAGATGGCGCAAAAACTTAATGGTGCTCGATTTGATGGTGCAGATCGATTTGTTCGCAAAGTCTCAGAGTTACGTTTCCCTGATATTCCTACGGTTTATAGCGACAATGGGGAACATGCTGCAAGCTATACAGCTCAAGGCCTGAGCGAGGTGTATCAGAAGTATGTTGCGGGCAAAACGGACTATACCTATTTCGTTGTGGGTGACATATCTGCGGCTCAAATTGAATCGCTGGCTGCGCGCTACCTTGCTTCAATCAAGGTAAAAGAAGTTTCTCGTGAGTACTATGAAGTGAAAGCGTCTTCACCAAAAGTACGTTACAGCACGCCAGATTCAAAAGAGCCGAGGGCAGAAGTCGAAATCTACCTAACTCAAGATTCACAGTGGCGACCTGACAATGCTTACTATTTGGAGCTCAGTGGAGAACTGGTTCAGGAGCAACTTCGCCTTAAACTTCGTGAGCAGGCCTCAGGTGTTTATGGTGTAGCGAGTTGGTTCTGGCAAGATATTCATAGCCCTCAAGCGGAAGGGCGAATCCTATTCACTTGTGCACCTGAGCGCGTGGATGAATTGATCTCTCTGACTCATTCGGTGTTGAACTCTGTGGCTGAAACAGGGGCTGATGAACAAGTATTAGAAAACAAACTGCTGCAACGCGATGATCAGATTGATCGTTATCTACGTTCTGATTTAGGGATGTTAAATGCGATGGAGCAATCGTACCTTCTTACCGATAGCCCACGATTGATTCAAGCACAACGTAGAGCAAACAGTGAAGCAAGCAAACAGAAAGTGGATGCAATTATGCGTCAGTTCTTGAATCAAGCGACACGTTTTGAAGCAGTGTTATTACCAGAAAACACAGCTAAATAATCGTGTTACCAATTAAGTAAAGGCTTCAACCACGTGATAGTAGAAGTCAGAGCGTGGTTGAGGTTTAGGTTAAAGAGATGAAAAAACAACGACTAATAGGATTATTAGCAGCGGTCGCATTTAGCGCAAATGCAGGTTTGGAACTGACTAACACCTATCAAGATTGGGAACACTACGAATCTAAGAGTTTTGATACCGGCGAAGCTGTCATCCTTGGGGTTTCAAGTGTCAGAAGTGACGCTAACGTTGATACTGTTGCATTGCGATGCACGACAGAAGGTGTGAACTTACTCTTTTTTAACGGCTTGTTACGAGAAGAGTTGGGCTACGCAGCGAAAGCATCATTAGACAATGGACAAGCGTTTACTATGGATGTTTGGATCAAAGGAAAGACACATTGGGCTACAGTGCCAGTCGAGCAACTTAATGATTTTTACCAAGCAAATTCGCTGAAGGTTGAGTTGAAAGGCGATGCACCAAAAGTTGAAAAGGTAGACGTGTCTTTGCGAGGTTTTAAAACCATGTATCAGACCTTGATACCAAGCTGTAAGTAAATACATAGATAGGCGTATCGAAGTGAACGATATGCCTATCTCGCGAGTCTTCAACCTTACTGTCCTAACTTCTCCGCATACTCTGTTAGGATTTGTTTATACACTTCCACTGGTTGTGCGCCTGTCACAGCACTTTCCATATTGAACACCACTGTTGGTACTGAGCTCACGCCAAGTTGATGCCATTGGCTTTCTTGATACTCGATAGAGTCAGCATTACTTGGATCGTCTAGGGTGGCGATGCCCATATTTGCATCTAAACCAATGTCAGTCAGAATCGCTGCCAGTGTGCTTCGGTCAGAGACATCTTTGCGTTGACCAAAGAACGCAGTAAACAGGGCTAACTTCAATTCAGTTTGCTTACCAAATTGCTCCGCCCATTGCAGCAGTACATGCGCATCTCGCGTATTGACCATCTTCATGTCATCAAAGTAATCAAAGTCGAACCCCACTTCTTTACCTAGATTAGTCAGGTTATCACGTGCACGAACACTGTCTTCCGGTGTTGTGCCGTATTTATTCGCTAGGTGCTGGCGTAGGTTTTCTCCTTCTGCTGGCATGTTTGGGTTCAATTCGAACGGTTGCCATTCCAACTCAATTTTGTCTTCCAATCCTAGCTCTTGAATTGCTTGTTGTAAGCGTTTGTAGCCGATGATGCACCAAGGGCAAACCACATCTGAAACTACATCGATTTTGATTACTGATTCCATAAAGCAGACCTTACTTTTTCGAGTTATAAAATGGATATGGAGACCAAGAGTGTTAATTCAACCAGTTACCTTTTAGTAACCTGATGCTTTTCTCTCCGCGTTTTATCTTTGATCGTATCTTTTCCTACAATTCATGTTGACCTGTCTATAACTCTACAGTTTAAGATGCTTTCATCAGCGCTGAGGAAAATTACATGTATCGGATATCGGAACTGGCAGAGATGCTGGGTTTGTCTCGCACCACATTGCTCTATTACGAGAAGATTGAGCTCATCAAAGGGCAACGGTTAAGCAACGGCTACCGCGCTTATAGCGATGCGGATCTACAACGCTTGCGTTTGATCCAGCAATTGCAAAGCGGCGGACTGACGCTCAAGGAGTGTAAAGCCTGTCTGGAAGCTAAAGTAGATCGCCAATTGATGCTAGAAAGGCTCAGGCTCCTCGATGAAGAGATTGAGCAAAAGCAGAAATCACGTCAGCTTTTGGCGGCGCTGCTGGGCGAAACACCGTTAACCGATTGGCATGAATCGTTGGATGAAGTTGCACCGGATGCGCACTTGAAATGGCTTATGACGCAAGGTTTTAGCGAGAAAGAGGCCCTTCACTTACGTTGGTTATCAAAAGATATGAACACTCATGAAGATTACATGGCGGACTTCTTCCGCGTATATGAAGCCTTGGAATTTTGGGGGCCGGGAGCAGAGCAAGACACCTTGAAGGCATTGAGTATGCTACCTACGCAACCTGATGAAATTCTGGAAATCGGCTGTGGACAAGGTATCGCGACTCGCACGCTGGCTCAACACGCACATGTTACTGCTGTTGATAATGACGAACCATCGTTGCAGCGCCTGAAAGGCAAAGCTCAAACTCTCGGTTTAAGGGACAAGATCACAACAGTGTGTGCCAGCATGACAGAGCTCCCGTTTGCAGAAGGCTCGGCCGATGTCATTTGGGCAGAAGGCAGTGCATACATCATGGGCGTGGAGAACGCATTCAAAGCATGGCGTCCATTGCTTAAAGAAGGTGGTATTTTAGTGCTGAGCGATTTGGTTTGGAACACCGAGACTCCAAGTGAAGATACGGTGGCGTTCTGGAAGAAAGAGTACCCAGATGTGGGCAGTGTCGAGAAGCGAATTAAGCAAGCAAATGTAGCGGGATACCATGCGCTAGAGACGTTCCCAATTAGCCAACAGGCATGGGATAACTACTACGTTCCTTTAGATGAGCGTGTGCAAAGTTTGAAAGCTGAGATGCTGGAATCGCAAGCATTAAAAGACATACAAGTTGAATTAGATATCGTTAAACGCCGTCGTAACGAAGTGGCGTATCAGATGTATATCTTACAAAAAGATTGATAGAAAAATGAACGAAACAACAAATCAAAACACACAAAAAACAAACTACACATTTTCTCCTTACGAGAGAGTAATGAGCAGCGAGATGATCGCTTTATTTACTCAAACCTTTTCTGATTCTGAAGGCGAAGTAGAAGGCAAAACCATCGGCTCGCTCGTCGGTGACTTACTGACAACAACCCCAGAACAGGAGCTAAAAGGCTTTGTGGCTAAACAAGGTGAACGTTTAATTGCAGGTGTGTTGTTTACGCCACTACGCTTTGAGAGTGGTGAAGTAGGTTATCTGTTATCACCAATGGCAACTCTGACAGAATGCCAAGGAAAAGGCGTAGGACAAGCCTTGATCAACTTTGGTCTGGAACACTTAAAACAGCAAGGCATTGAGTTGGTATTTACCTACGGCGATCCTAACTTCTATTCGCGCGTTGGGTTCCAACAAGTCTCCGAGGAGCAGTTCAAAGCGCCACATGTCTTGAGCTTTCCACATGGTTGGTTGGCACAATCATTTACAGGTGAGTTGACGCCAACTCAAGGCACATCTTCTTGCGTGCAAGGTTTGGGTAGTCCTGTGTATTGGTAAAAGAGATAAGGCAATCTGGTGTTGCCGCGTTCAATCCACGAATAAGTAACGCCCAATCACGCGGGCGTTACTTATGCTAAGTCTATACCCAAATCATTCTCGCTGAAGTTAGCATCTCAAGGTTATTTGGGTGTATTTACACTGAGATCATATGCGGTCGGATATTTGTTGGCTGAGTGTTTTCTGGGGTTGGATCCACATCAGAAATCGCAGCCTGTTTTTCGATAAGGTCCTGAATAAAGCACTCTACCCATGCCTCTAATGCTGCCACATTAAGCATCGCAATAGGTTGTTGAGACCATAAAACTGCGGTGTTTTCTTGATGAGAAACAACGTGAGAAGGCCAATATTCACCAAAGATATTGCTCTTTGCCAGTTGCTCTGATATTGGGTTCATCTCACCCAGCTCTGCATATAGGACCATCCACTCTTCATTCTGATGCGTGAAGTGAAGTTGATATTTTTCGTTGATAAGCAGACTGTAAATGCCATCTTTTACGATTGGGCTCTCTAGACCATTCTTTTCAAAAAAGCTGCTAACTAGGTACTCGAATGTGGTTGTCATTAATGGTTAGCCTCCAAGTTGACGATGCTAAACTCTCCGGATAAACCAAATTTTGGTAGGTCGTAGCCTGATTTATGCCAGAAATCCTGAGTAAACCAGTTGGTGAAATCTTCTTTGCTTGAGAAAGAAAACTCGCCGAAGTTAGGGTCAAAGAACGTCACGTTATCCCCATCTACAGCCGCAGCAACGGCATGTGCATTACTTGGTCCTTCCAGACCAATCTTCTTAAATAGTGATGTTTTAGGACCATTATCAACGATCTTCGCAGCGAGTTCTGCCGCTCCATTTTTGCCACGGCTTGTTTGCCCACTCACGCGTGATAATGAACCGAGTTCTCTATAAGGCGATTCGATGTTATTGCTTCTTAACCAACCTTCTGTGATAGTTTCTTGGTGATTGCCAAGCATGCCATCGGTTTGCAGTTGCGCGACGGACTGCATTGTCTCTTTATTCAACTTGCCTTTATCGCTTGCTGTTCCTGATTGAAATAACTGCTCCCCTAAATTAGAACCTTCCGCTCTTGCCTTCATCCAATGTGCGCTGAGTGCTTCACAGCATCCGCCAGAGGTATTGGTGTCTTTCAAAATGGCGTTTTTGATGCTGCCCGTTACTTGGGAGAGCTGCATGGTTACCTCGCCGTTATGTTTTGCTACTGAATTGCGTAACGAAGCGGTTTTCGTACTGACCAGAGCATGCAAAATACGATCGCCTAGAGTTTGTACTGCTGTTTTAAAGTTTTGTAGCCTTGATCTAGGTTCTGCACTTTGTTCTGGTGTCGCGCTTTTCAGAGATAATGAACTGATCGGTGCTGGGTTGGCTGCTGCAACGTTATTAAGACGTTCTAGCATCATATTGCGGATCGCATCTGACGGTGTTTGTGTGCTCACACTCAAACCACCGAGTTGACCTTGATTTTGTGCTTGTGTAACTGGTGTAGAGATGATTGGTCGACTGATAGGAGAAACATTAGTAACACCTTGCATAACTACCTGCTTTTCGTTATTTGTTTTGTGTGTAGCAAGATTAACCAAAACCTATCAAGGTGGCCTGTTAGCCATGGTCGTTGTTTTGTTGATTTGAGCGGGGTACTGCTTTGAATTGATAAAGGGGGAGTTGACGTTAATCAGTTAATTGATTGGAGATTTCGGGGTCAATACATGCGCCAATCACCTTATCAGCATTTGTTTTTGCTCTAAAAATTCATTGCAGATAAGCGGGAACTTAAAAACGGTAGTACGTGTTTGAGTTGCATCGCCAAACAAAACCTACCGTTTTCATGTTGGAGTCTACTTTCCGATCTTCATCCTGAGATAGCTTACATATATGATATCTCTTCAGGTTTCGTCATAAGTACTGCTTCATCATCAGTATTACTTCACGGTAAGGACCATCTTGCCTACGTGCCCCTTCTCTTGGAATGCCGCTTGCGCTTGGTTGATGTCTTCAAGTGGGAAAGTCTGCGCGACCAATGGTTTGATGTTGCCTTGTTCAATATGATGAACCAAGTTTCCAAACACTTCAGGTTCAAGGACGGTACAACCAAAGAAACTGAGATCTTTGAGATACAGAGTGCGCACATCTAACTCAACCATCGCGCCGCCAATGGCACCTGAGACCGCGTAGCGACCTTTCGGGCGTAATACATCGAGAAACTGTGACCACTGGTCGCCAGCAACTAAATCAATCACCACATCGACGCTGTTGTTGCCAAGTGCTTCAACAAGATTTGCGTTGCGTGGCACGACTTCATCTGCGCCCAGTTCTAGCACTTGTTCATTTTTGCTTGGACTTGTGATGGCAATAACGATGGCACCGCGTGCTTTGGCAAGTTGAATCGCTGCAGAACCGACCCCGCCGGAAGCACCAGAAATCAAGACACGATCTCCCTTGGCAACACGAGAGCGCGTGAGCATGTTTTCTGCCGTTGAGTACGAACATGGGAAAGACGCAAGCTCTACATCGCTCAAATTCGTGTTTAGTTTGTATGCGTGCGTAGCTGAAACCACGGTGTATTCAGCAAATCCACCGTCGCATTCTGAGCCAAAGTACCAAGGTGGATTAATGGTTTCGCCATTTACATCGCTTAAGCAAGGCTCAATTAGAACGCGTTCACCTATGCGGCGTTCATCTACCATACTACCCACGGCAACGATCTCGCCACAGACGTCAGCGCCTTGAATGCGTGGAAGAACCAGTGCATTGCCGCTCCAACTTGCATCCTCGCTGTCGTTGTCGCCTTTTGAATACCAGCCAATACGCGTATTGATATCGGTATTGTTCACGCCCGCTGCGGATACACGAATCAGCACTTCGTTCTCTTTTGGCGTTGGGACAGGAATATCTTGGCGGTATTCCAGCATTTCTGGTCCGCCGTGACCGGTCAATAGAACACCTTTCATTGTGGTTGGTAGTGTTGTCATGATTAATCTTCCTTTAGCAATCTTAAAACAGCTTGTTGCGCAGAGTTCAGAGCCTCGTTACCCAGTACCGGCCAAGCACTGGATACCCCTTCGTGTAATAAGAACAGCTGTGTGGCGAGGTCTTGGCGAAGGCTCTGTTTACCCAAAAAATGTCGAACGTCTTCTTTATGTGCTTTCACGGTTTGGTTGATGATGTCGTGTTCGGGAAATGCCGCAACCGCGTTCATCGACATGCAACCATGCGGTGCGTAGTCTTCCATCCATTGTTTGAGCTTACTGAAGATATGCTGAGTCGCCTCTAACCCTGTTTGTGGAGAGTTATCCAACAGGAAATTCAGGTAGCGTTGGTGACGGTGTTCTAGTGCGGCAACGATCATTTCTTCTTTCGAAGGATAATGCTTGTACAAAGTTCGCAAGCTCACGCCACAAGCGGCTTTGAGCTGCGCGACACTCGGCTCTGCAAACCCAAGTTCGCTAAAAGCTTGTTCTAAATTGGCGGCGATCTGTTCTTTCAACATAGAGTTTTCTTAAGGTAGAATGAATGTTCTACTTTAGGGTAGAGCGATCGTTCTACCTATGTCAACTAAGATTGTAGATATAAAAAAACGGAGCCTGAGAGCTCCGTTGTTAATCATAAAGTTAGTGTTAAATATTTTTGTATTCGTCCAACACCAGTTGGCTAATCTGAGCAATCACTTGGTCACGAGCTTGCAGTGACAGATCGGTGCCGGTGATATAGATACTGATGTAAACAGGCTTGTGATTTTCTTTCCAGATCATCGCGGTGATACCACGTGAGCCAAAACCGCCTGCGCCAGAACGATCTGCAATTGACCAGCCTTTAGGCAACACAGAACGCATTAGAGAGTCAGATACCTTGTTGTCTTGCATCCAGATCTTTAATTGAATGCGAGATTCATACGATA
Source organism: Vibrio sp. L85 (assembly GCF_963871815.1). Classification (NCBI taxonomy): domain Bacteria; kingdom Pseudomonadati; phylum Pseudomonadota; class Gammaproteobacteria; order Vibrionales; family Vibrionaceae; genus Vibrio; species Vibrio sp. L85. The sequence goes on along the minus strand of NZ_CAWMYL010000246.1, from coordinate 125,962 downwards.
GCGCGTCGCCTTCTAGTAGGGTGTGTAGGGTGTTTACCATGGCGTTAGGTGTTGTCGTGTCTTGCTTGTCGCCCGGTTTCGCTTCATTCAATCTCGGCTCAAAACGGTCAAGTCGGGTTGCTTTGTCTCCAATGGTACGCAAGAACATTGTCACACCACGAGGTCCACCCACACTGCGCAAAACAATGTTGGCTGCGGTGTTGTCACTCATCAGCATCGCGGCTTCACAAGCATGCTCAATGCGAGTCGTTTGACCAGCCATGCGGTCCATCACCGGAGACCACACCACCATGTTGCGTTCTTCTACTTTAGCGGTCGCGTTCTTATCGAGCTTTTCATTATCCATGTCATTTAGCATGGTCGCACATGCGAGTGTTTTGAAGGTGCTCATCATGGGAAACCGCTCATCGCCACGATAATCCCAATGCTCATCGGTTTGTGTATCCCAAACCGAAACACCGATGCGACCTGAGATATGTTCTTCTATTGCAGCGAGGTCTTCATTGATTTTGGCGGCGTAAGTTGCACTTGAACAGGCTAACAATCCGAGCAGCAGAAATAGCTTTTTCATCGTTGATTTTCTTAGTGTTATTAATACCAGTTCTTACTCTGGTGACATTACCCGGAACTATAACGAGTGAATACTCTAATAACTGTTAGATTCATGTCTTTTTTCTGTAGGAATCTTTGCATATGCCAAGCTTTACCCGTTTTTACGCTTATTGACGTTGTTTTACATGTGAAGGACTAAAGTAAAGTTGTCGATTAACCGAGTAACCAATCATGAAAACAATCCGCAATATCATCTGGGCAATGATCGCCGTGATGTCCGTATTATGGTTTGCGATGGAGCCGCAGCTTTTCTCTTCCAGCAATGTCTTTGAATGGCGATCTGCCATGATCCAATATTCAGGCATTTTGTCTTTGATGTTGATGTCGGTCACCATGGTGTTGGCGATGCGTCTGCCCGTGGTTGAAAACTGGCTTCATGGCATGGACAAAGCGTATCGAGTGCATAAATGGTTAGGTATTAGCGGTGTTGCATTGGGTATTGTGCACTGGCTTTGGTATCAAGTGCCGAAATGGTTGGTTATGTCGGGAGTATTGGCGAGACCAGTAAAACACTCAGGAGCAGGACCTGCTGGTAATTTGTCTGGCATTGAAGCTTGGGTTAGTGGTCTACGTGAATTTGGGCAGAGCCTTGGTGAGTGGGGCTTCTACTTACTGTTGGTGTTGTTGGTGGTTTCTTTGTGGAGTGCGATAAAATACAAACCGTTCAAACTCTCTCACCGTTTGATGTCGGCTGCTTATCTATTGATTGCTATCCATTCCGTGCTGTTGTTAAAACGCGCGTACTGGGGTGAGCCTGTTTACTACGTTACGGTCGCCTCTGCAGTCGTTGGTTCGATCGCCGCACTTTACAGTTTGTTTGGCTTGGTTGGACGTCGGAATAAACACTCCGCTATGGTGACTTCTACACGTTACTTCCCACAAGCAGAGGTGATGGAGTTAGTTTTAAAACCAGACGCGTCTTGGCAAGGGCACAATGTGGGGCAATTTGCCTACTTACGCTTTGGTGACGAAGATGCGCATCCATTTACCATTGTATCCGGTAGTGAAAGTAACGAACTGCGTTTCTTAATCAAGGAGCTGGGCGACTTTACCACTGGGCTTTATGAACGAGTGCGAAATGGGGACGCAGTCACGATAGAAGGTCCTTACGGTCGTTTAGCATTTGATTTAGATAAACCGCAAATTTGGGTCGCTGGCGGCGTAGGTATTGCTTCTTTCTTTGCTGCTTTGGAAGCATTAAAAACGAAAGCGAGTAACAATAACGTGCACTTGTTTTATTGTACACGTGGTGTAGATAGCCATTTAGTTGATGAGCTATGGCACCTTGCTCACCAAGCCAACGTCAACTTGCATGTGATAGACACACTGAAAGCACCACGTTTAAATGCTGAGCGTATCATCGTGCAATGTGGTCATTTAAATCAGTATGAAATGTACTTCTGTGGACCTGAAGCGTTCTCAAAAACATTGAAAAAAGAGCTCGAGGCGTGTCAATTTAATATTGAAAGAAGCTATCACGAAGAGCTGTTTGTAATGAGATAAAAATCGTTATTGAATGAGAAAGGAGCTGAATGAACAGCTCCTTTTGTATATTTGATTTGATACTACAGCTCGATATTTTTAACCATGGCAGCTTCCGCATGACCCGGAATGTTGCACGCGAACTCAACGTTGTTGTCACCGTGGAAATGCCACAATAACTGCTTCGCTTTGCCCGGTTCTACCGTCACAGAATTTCCTGAGTCGTGCATGTGCCCACCAGTCATTGTCTTCATCATTTCACGATGCTCTAGCTGCTCTTTGGCAGAACCGATAGTGAACTCGTGGTCGATTTTACCCGTGTTCATGACTACAAACTGCACCACATCGTTTGGCTCAATCTTAACGTCCTTCTTGAACTTGATTGTCATGTCATCACCTAAGATAACGTGTACCACTTTGTCTGGCTTTGCCCCTTTTGCAGGCATACCAACTGCCGACATGCCCGGCATATCCATCATGTTTGAATGGTCCATTTTACTGTGGTCCATTTCCATGCTGCCGTGGTCCATATTTTCATGCTTCATATGAGCATGATCCATTTGGGCAAAGGCAGTCGTTGTAGTTAGGGCTAGAGCAAGAGTGATTAGTGTCTTTTTCATTTTTATATCCTTGTTTTAATTCATTAATAACTTGGTTACTTCCCCTCAAAACGGATTGTTTGAGGGGAAGGTAGGGATTACGCCTTGTTGCCAGTGCGATCTTTGCTGTCGGCGTTTTCGATTTGATTACCAGCTTGCGTACTTGCTTGACTAGGAGTTGAGTTACTTGGGCGCAACTCGCGTTGTTTCCACAGCTTGAAGATGGCAGGAAGTACCAAGAGCGTCAGTAGCAGTGCTGATGCCATACCACCAATCATTGGTGCGGCGATACGTTGCATCACTTCTGACCCTGTACCTTCGCCGTACATGATCGGAATCAGACCAATAATGACCGTTAGTACCGTCATCATTACTGGGCGAACACGTAAGCCTGCACCTTCGCGAATGGCATCGGTTAGGTCTTTCGCCTCAAGCTTTTGTTGGCTCTCTTCCGCATCGAGTTTTTTGTAGTGCCACGCTTGGTTGAGGTAGACGAGCATGATGACCCCAATCTCAACTGCGACACCTGCTAGGGCAATAAAGCCGACCCCGACGGCAATCGAGAAGTTGTAGTTGAGGATATGCATGAGCCACAAACCACCGACCATAGCGAGCGGTAGGGTAAGCATGATGATCATCACTTCGCCGACACGACGGAAACTGAAGTAAAGCAGCAGCATAATGATGGCGATGGTGATTGGTACCACGACACTCAAGCGATCTTTCGCACGCTCCATGTATTCGTATTGACCAGACCAAGCCAACGAGTAACCTGCAGGAAGCTCCAGTTGATCTGCCACGACCTGTTGCGCTTCCACGACGTAAGAACCAAGGTCACGACCATCGATGTCGACAAACACCCAGCCGTTTGGACGTGCGTTTTCCGTCTTTATCATTGGAGGACCGTCTTCGTAACGAATGTCTGCTACGTCAGCCAGTGCAATACGAGCGCCATTTGGTGTCACTAACGGTAAGTTTTGCAGTTTTACCACTGAGTCACGGTAGTCTTGTGGGTAACGAACGTTGATTGGGTAACGCTCCAAGCCTTCGATGGTTTCACCCACATTCATGCCGCCCACCGCGCTCGAGATCACCTGCTGAACATCTTTGATGCTTAAACCGTAACGCGCTGCCGCACGACGTTTAATGTCGATCGTGACATAGCGGCCTCCTGCTACACGCTCTGCATAAACCGATGCCGTGCCTTGTACACCATTAAGAATTGGCTCCAACTGAGAACCGATTTTCTCGATCACTTTCAGATCGGGTCCGGCGATCTTAATACCGATAGGGGTTTTGATGCCCGTTGCCAGCATGTCGATACGCGTTTTGATCGGCATAACCCAAGCGTTAGTAAGACCAGGGAACTGAACCAGACTATCGAACTCTTTGCGTAGCGACTCGGTTGTTACACCTTCACGCCATTGATCGCGTGGCTTCAACTGAATCACGGTTTCGATCATGGTGAGTGGCGCTGGATCGGTTGCAGTCTCAGCACGACCAATCTTGCCCCATACGGTTTTCACTTCTGGAACGGTTTTGATCAGCTTGTTGGTTTGTTGTAGAAGCTCGCGCGCTTTACCAATCGAGATACCTGGGTAGGTCGTTGGCATGTACATCAAGTCGCCTTCATCCAGCGGTGGGATGAACTCGCTACCCAGTTTACTGGTTGGGTAGTAAGCCGACGCCATTAGACCCAATGCAATAACAATCATGGTCTTAGGGTATTTTAAGCTGGTGTTCAACAACGGGCGGTACAACGCGACCAAGCCGCGGTTAACCGGGTTTTTGTGTTCCGGTAACACCTTACCACGAATGAAGTAGCCCATAAGAACAGGGACGAGTGTGATTGCCAAACCTGCTGCCGCTGCCATGGCGTAAGTCTTAGTGAACGCAAGCGGCGAGAACATCTTGCCTTCCTGACCTTCTAAGGCGAACACCGGTACGAAGCTAAGTGTAATGATCAGCAACGAGAAGAACAGCGGTGCGCCGACCTCCTCTGCGGCTTTGCCAATTACTTGCCAGCGGTTCTTGTCGGTCAGTGGTGTTCGTTCAATGTGCTTATGAACGTTTTCAATCATCACGATTGCGCCATCCACCATGGCACCAATGGCTATCGCAATACCACCCAAGGACATGATGTTGGCGTTGATGCCTTGCCAATGCATCACGATAAACGCACTAAGAATTCCGACAGGTAGACTCAGAGCGATAACCAATGAAGAACGAATGTGGAATAGGAACAACGCACACACAATCGCAACGACGATGAACTCTTCTGCAAGCTTCTTCCATAGGTTTTCTACCGCTGAATCGATAAGGGTAGAGCGGTCGTAGGTTGCCACAATTTCTACGCCTTCTGGTAGGCTGCGTTGTAGGTCTGCAAGTTTGTCTTTGACTTTCGCAATCACTTCACTGGCGTTTTCACCAAAGCGCATCACGATAACCCCACCCACAGCTTCACCTTCGCCATTCAACTCAGAGATACCACGGCGCATTTGTGGACCAAGGTTAATGTCTGCGATGTCTCCTAATAGTAACGGCGTGCCTTTCTCGGTGACTTTTAGAGGCAGTGATTTGATATCTTCAATGCTGGTTAAGTAACCCGTGGTACGAACCATGTGTTCGGCTTCCGCAACTTCGATAACGGACGCGCCGGTTTCTTGGTTGCCGTTTTGGATTGCCATGTTCACTTGTTGCAAAGTGAGGTTGTAAGCACGCAGCTTGGCAGGATCAATCTGTACTTGGTATTGCTTCACCATACCGCCCACGGTAGCGACTTCAGAGACGCCATCAACGGTTTGCAACTCGTACTTCAAGAACCAGTCTTGCAGGCTGCGAAGATCAGCCAAATCATGCTTGCCAGTTTTGTCTTGTAATACGTAGCTGTAAACCCAGCCTACGCCTGTCGCATCAGGACCTAAGGTTGGTTTTGCGTTCGGTGGGAGCTTTGGTGCTACTTGGCTTAAGTACTCCAACACGCGAGAACGTGCCCAGTACATGTCGGTATCATCGTTGAAAATGATATAAACGTAAGAGTCACCAAAGAAGGAGTAGCCACGAACCGTCTCAGCACCCGGCACGGCAAGCATGGCGGTTGTGAGTGGGTAAGTGACTTGATCCTCGACGACTTGAGGAGCCTGACCTGGATAGCTTGTCTTGATGATCACTTGCACATCAGAAAGATCCGGAATGGCATCAACAGGCGTATTCTTTACACTGTAAAGTCCGCCTAATACAAGAGCTAAGGTCGCGATCAACACTAAGAAACGGTTGCTCAATGACCAACGAATAATTGCACTGATCATAGTGATTCCTCAACCGCCTCTGTTGCTGGCGTTAGCTGTTTAAGAATATAATCAGATCCTTGTTTTTCAACTAGAAACCGAACTTTTTCTCCTTCTTCAAAACCTGATAAATCCACCTCTTCACCGACAGAGAAGTTCATTTCGCCCGCATCCCAATTCCATTCTGCTACTGGTAGGTGGTTTAAGGTAATCATGCCAAAATCAGCCATCAGCATCGTGATGTCACCAGTTAGCCAAACTTCAGCTGCAATGACGCTGTTGTCTGCCTTATAGTCAACGATTTGGTACTGACCAGATTCTGTTTTCTGCATTTCAAACTCGATAGCCTGACCTTTTTTCAAGTCACCCATCTCGACGCCATCAGCAAAAGTAAAGTTCATCACCATGCCTGGCCAATCCCATTCTGGTACCGGCTGGTGGTTAATAGTCAGCATGCGGTGATCTCTCATTACATCTGTGATTTCGCCCTTTGCCCATGCCGTTTCTGCCGCTGCTTCTATGCCGTTGATGCGAGACAGATCTGCTGACTGGCTTGATTCAGAGTCAAGCATGAAGTGAGATGACGTTACGATCTTGTCGTCTTGTTTAAGTCCTTGTAATACTTCGATTTGTTCGCCAGCTTCACGACCGACTTCAATTCGAGCAGAACGGTATTTGCCATTACCTTCAGCCAGAACAACGCGAGTCATACCGCCGGAGCGAATAACGGATGACTTAGGAATGGTTAGTACCGCATCGTCAGTGACAGGCTGCAACGCGATATTGGCAAACATGTTAGGCTTTAGATCGCCATTTGGGTTAGGGAACTTGAGACGTACGCGTAACGTACGTGTTTTAGGGTCGAGGATTGGGTACACGTAATCTACGACACCTTGCCATTCAGTACCCGGAATGGCGTCAAGGGTCATCGTGGCTTGAGAGCCGGCTTTCATCCAATGTGCTTGACGCTCAAAGACTTCCGCATCAACCCAAACATTGTCCAAAGGACCAGCACTGATCACCGCTTGAGCCGGAGACAAATAGCCACCTTCTCGCACGTTTAAGCTCGCGATAACACCATCAGCAGGTGCTTTAATTTCAATGGTTTGGGATGCTTTACCACGACGAGTAATGGATTTGATTTGTGCACGGTCAACACCAAGCGTTACTAAGCGCTCAGTCGCCCCTTTCACTAGCCCTTTACGACCAGTACGGTAAGCATTCAGCAGTTCTTCCTGTGCCTTAACCAGTTCCGGAGAGTAGAGAGTGAAAAGCACATCGCCTTTCTTCACCTTCTCACCCACAGCATTGATGTAGAGTTTTTCTACCCAACCTGCAACACGAACGTTGGTTTGCCATAACAGACTTTCATCGAAGGCGATATAACCAACCGTTTCGATGCGTGGTGATAACTGTTGTCGTGCCACGTTTGCGGTTTTGACCCCGAGATTATTTTCTACTGAAGGATCGATAGTCACCGTGCCGGGCGCCTCTTGTTCACCGGATAGGTCTTCTGCGTAAACCGGAATCAAATCCATGCCCATTGGAGATTTACCCGGTTTATCACGTTTGTAGTTGGGATCCATTGGAGCAACCCAATAGAGTGGATCATTAGAATTTGCTGCGGAAGTTCCACCCATCGCACTCATGTCGTGAGCTGAGCCCGCAAGAAAATGATTAGCACCAAACCCTAAAGCACCACCAACAATCAGCGCGATGGTTGCAACTTGTAATGTTTTCATTCTTATACCTTATTTTCCCGTTTGCGCATGACGCTACAGCGTTGTTGACTGCTCTATATCGGTCACCTGTAGCCCCAACGTTTTTGGGAATCACAAATTAATATGTCGAGATAGAGCGAGCTTCTGGAGAAGCCACTTGATAATCGAAACCACCGAGTAGGGTGGCTAAATTGCTGTTTGCGATGTTGAGATCGGTGAGCAGACGTTGTTGCTCTAATTGCAGAGCCAATTCGTCTGTCGTGGCTGAAATCACATCGTTAAACTGCGCTGTGTTGTTTTGGTAGCCCCGCTCAACGGCTTGAATGCGCGCTTTCGCTTGGGGCAATAAGGTGGATTGGTAACGTTCTAAACGTTGGGTTAAGTTGCCGCGATCAACCAGCAAAGTGTTCACCTTGGCATTCATCTGCGTTAATAAGGTGTCTTTTTGTGATTGTGCTGCACCAACTTGGTATTGTGCGGCAGCGAGATTGCGATCTTGGCGATCACCCGTGAACAGTGGAATGTCCATGGTTAGATAAGCGCTGACCAAGTCTGATGCTGGCTCACCCTTCATGTTATTGGCTTGACGATAAGCGTACATAACCTCCACACCAAACTGCGGGTTATAAGCTTGTTCAGCAATCTCTACCTGAGTTTTATTGGCAGAAATACTCACATCGGCCATTTTAACCATTGGGTGCTGACTAAGTTGTTGGTAGTGCTTGGTGGAATCTTTGCTGGAAGCAAGTTTGCTATTCAGTGTATCCCAGTTGAGTTGATTGGTAGCGTACAGAGCCTGTTCCGTCGCTAACCAGTCCGAGCCTAGCCATTCCGAAAGCTGAGAAACAAGGCGTCGCTGCATTTGCGCATTGGCTTGCAGTTTTTCATCCAGCTTGCTCACTTGTAATTGAGCATTGAGTAGGTCTTGCGCCTCACTCTTTCCAATCGAATAGTTGGTTTGAATAAAGCTTTCCATCTCCTTCATCAACTTGCGGTTCTCAAACAAGATTTGCTCAGCTTTTTGCTGATATCCAAGCTCTAACCATAGTTGAGTCATGCTGTTGGCAACCTCAAGTTCGCGAGCATGAACTTGAAGCCCAAGCCCATCGGCTTGTTGATTGGCTTTCTTCTGTTGCAGATCGAGCGTGGAGCCACGTTCGAATTGCTGCATTAAACCAACAGAGATGTTGGTCATTGGGTCGTCATCGAACTTAAAGCTGTCGACAGGTAAACCACCAAAACCCACTTTGAGTTTTGGATCCATTAAGGTAGAACTTGCAACACCCGTTTCACGCATCGCAGCGGATTGCGCTGAATATTGTTGGCGGTTGCCATCATTGCTCAGGGCAACATTGATCAGTTGCGCGAGTTTTTTTGATGATGTGCGCATCTCTGGCGCAGTAAGGTTTGCTGCTTTGGTTTCTTTGCTCGGCACTTTTGTATTTGGCATCGCCGCATTCACCAAAGTTGGAGCAGAAACCAAAGCCAAGGCACACATAGGTGCAGCAAGGCGGTATGGTCTAAAATCCATAATCTAAATCCAGTGTTTGCCGAAACGACGAAGAAGGGTTTGGCTTAAAGCAGAAACAGTAATCCAGATTTATCTGCGTCGTATTGGCACATTAAAACCACCTGCGATAGCTACGCAGGGTCGAATGCAATACAGATTTAAATTATTGGAGGTCGGTACAGGTCACGGCTGACGTGTACAACAGGGGAGGTGACTTCAGGAGTAATTGCCGCGCGATAAACGATCGGTAATGCGCGATTGGCAGGGACAGGTAGGGGGAGGAAAACCAGAGAACAAGCCGCCGTGCAGCAGGTGTGAACCATGCCGGAGCCTCCACCGCAGTTCATTCGGCTTTCTCTCACTTCACCGTCTTCTGTGATGGATACGTCCATCATTCCTGGCATGCCACAATGTTCACTGTCGTCCATCATCATAGATTGTCCATGATTCATCACGCCATTTGACATCATTTGGATGTTCATGAAAGGGGCACTATTCGCCACGCTTGATACTAATAGCATCAGCGTTGTGAAGAGAGTTAACCAAGTTGTATGCAGCGATTTTAGGCGCATACCTTTTCCCGTGTATTTGATGAAATGATGAAAACCACTCGATTCTAAAGGTTAACCTTAGGGTAAGGTCAATGTTTTATTACTCTTCTTATCAAAATAGTTCAGCCAACCATTTTTCGCATTATCTGACGAGTAAAACGTTTGTTGAACACTGATTCCTAGGACTTCGTGCAAGAAGCTCATTCTTTTTATGACACGTAAAAAATGTGGTTTATAAGTTTTACATCACACTAACTTGTCTTACAAATGATTATCCTTATAGAATGCATGGTTTTACTTGTGCAGATTTGGATTTGCTTTGCTGCGGGGGTTGCATGATAGAAATTGTCATCGATGGAAAATATAGAATTGTAGAAGAGGGTTTAACCCTTTTAGAAGCAGCAAAAGTGTGTGGGGTCGAGATCCCATCGCTGTGCGGAATGAACAAAAGTAATGAAAAAGTGCCGTGCGACTTGTGTGTGGTTGAAGTCGAAAGTGGCGGCACTAAACGCGCGTGTGAACTCGAAGTTTACCGTGGTCTCAATGTGGTTACGCAATCAGAGCAGTTAAGCGAGCACCGCAGGAAAGCACTTAACCGCATCATGACGGACCATTACGCCGATTGTGAAGCGCCATGTAAAACCGCGTGTCCAGCGGGTGTAGACATCCAATCCTACCTTTATCACATCGCACAGAACGATCATCAAAAAGCGATTGAAGTGATTAAGCGTACGCTTCCTATGCCGTTATCGATTGGTCGTGTGTGTCCGGCATTCTGTGAGAGCGAATGTCGCCGCTCGTTAGTCGATGAGCCTATTGCAATTCGTCAGCTTAAACGTCATGCCGCGGATGCGGATTTGTCTGCGCATGAAGCCTATGTACCAGAAAAGAAATCAAGCAAAGGTTTGAACATTGCCGTCGTAGGCAGTGGTCCTGGTGGTCTAACGGCTGGCTACTACTTATCGAATGAAGGCTACGACGTCACTGTCTTTGAATCCATGCCAAAAGCGGGCGGTTGGTTGCGTTATGGTATTCCTGAATATCGCCTACCAAAAGACATTCTCGATAAAGAAATCGAACTGATGTGCCGCAATGGCATGCAGGTTCGCACCAACCAAAAACTGGGTGTGGATTTCACGCTTTCTCAATTGAGCGAAGAATACGATGCAGTGTGTTTGGCTGTCGGTGCGTCTCAAGCGGTTGAAATGCATTACACAGGCAGCGACCTTGAAGGTTGTTACCTGGGCGTTGATTACCTGAAAGATTACGTTACTGAGCAAAACTACGTTACGGGTCAGAAAGTCGCGGTGATTGGTGGTGGTAATACGGCAATTGACTGTGCTCGTACTGCACGTCGTGCTGGTGCAGACACCACATTGATTTATCGTCGTACACGTGACGAAATGCCGGCGGAAGACTACGAGATTGTCGAAGCGGAACACGAAGGGGTGAAATTCCACTTCTTGACCAACCCTGCAGAAAACCTTGCCGATGAAACCGGACGCGTGAGTGCGATTCGTCTAGAGCACATGGCGTTGGGTGATCCTGATGCATCTGGTCGTCGAAGCCCTAAACCAACCGGCGAGTTCTTTACCGAAGAGTTCGACACCGTGATTGCGGCAGTATCGCAAAAGCCAGATCTGAGCTTCCTCGAAGGCGAAGATTTGTCGATTCCGCTTACGCGCTGGAACACCTCTGATGCCGATGAAAAGACCATGCACACCGGCACGGGTAACATCTTCAGTATCGGTGATTTCCGCCGTGGTCCAGCAACGGCGGTTGAAGCCGTGGGTGATGGTCGCGTTGCGGCAAAAGCCATTGACCTGTTTTTGAATGGCGATATGGCGGATATGCCAAAGGCGGTGTTCAACTCGCGCAAAGAGAAGAAACTTTCTCAAGTCGATCCGCTTCACTTCGAGAACATCCAAAAAGTCGCTCGCTCTATCATGCCTGAACTGACTCCAGCACAACGCGAGCAGAGCTTCGCTGAAGTGGAATTAGGCTTTGATAACGAAGAAGCGATGAAGGAAGCTGCGCGCTGTCTAGAATGTGGTTGTCAGGCAAATACCGATTGTGCGCTGCGTGATTACTCCACCGAATATGAAGCTGAGCAAAGCTTTGACTTCTCCTTGCAGATTAAATCACATCAAGATTGGTTAGATCTTCGTGCGAAAGACTTGCGTCATAAGTACGAAGTTGACCGCAGTTCTGAGTTTATTGAGTTTGATGCTAATCGCTGTATTAGCTGCGGTCAGTGCATCCAAGCGTGTCGCGACAAAGCCGTGCACGGTGTACTGAACTTTGTGTGCGATAAACAAGGTCGCCCTGCGTTACGTCCAGACGATCGTCCACACTTTGGAAGTAACAAGAATGGTTTAACTCTGATGGGCGATTCGAACTGCGTGCAATGTGGCGCGTGTGTTCAAGTGTGTCCAACGGGGGCGATGGTCGATAGTCGTGACCGTTCGCAAGGTCGTACTGAAGATCTGAAAGCGGTCGACACCATTTGTACATACTGTGGTGTGGGTTGTAAGTTGACTATGTTCGTGGACGAAGCAACCAATACGATTCGTTACGTGAAAGGCGGTGACTCGCCGGTGAACCAAGGCATGCTGTGTGTGAAAGGGCGTTTTGGTTTTGACTTCATTGGCAGTGAAGAGCGTCTTACCACGCCATTGATTCGTAAAGACGGTTGGTTGCAGCCTGCAAGTTGGGAAGAGGCGATTCAGCTGGTTGCGAGCAAGTTCTCTGGCATCAAGCAAGATTTTGGCAGCAACGCATTGGCGGGTTTCTCTTCAGCGAAAACCACCAACGAAGACAACTACGCGTTCCAAAAATTTGTCCGCCGTGAATTGGGCACCAATAACGTCGACCACTGTGCGCGTTTGTGTCACGCATCGAGTGTAACCGGTCTTGAGGCATCACTCGGTAGTGGTGCAATGACCAACGACATTCCGAGCATTAAGCACTCTGATGTAATCTTTATTATTGGTTCGGATACCACATCGGCGCACCCGATTATCGCTTCACATATCAAACAAGCAATTCGTCATCACGGCGCTCGTTTGATTGTAGCTGACCCGAAACGTGTCGATATGGCAGAGCATGCTGAGTTGTACATGGCGCACCGTCCGGGTACTGATGTGATGCTCCTGAACGGCGTCATGCAGCAGATCATCAAGAACGGTTGGTACGATCAAGAGTACATCGAAGAACGTGTCGACGGCTTTGATACCTTACTGCAAGAGGTGATGTCGCCAGCTTACAACCTCGATAAAGTGGAGTTGGTTACAGGTGTTAAAGCCGAAGACATTCAAGCAATGGCGCGTATGATTGGCACGGCAGATCGTACCGCTGTGTACTACTCGATGGGTATTACTCAGCACACGACAGGTCATGACAACGTGCGTTCTATCGCTAACCTGCAATTACTGTGTGGCAACATCGGTATTGAAGGTGGTGGTATCAATCCGCTACGTGGTCAATCAAACGTGCAAGGCGCGTGTGATATGGGCGCTTTGCCAAACAGTTTCCCGGGTTACCAAAAGGTATACAACCCAATTGTGCGTCAGAAGTTTGCGATTGAATGGAACGCGCCAAATCTGCCTTCTGAGCAAGGTCTAACCCTGACAGAAATCATTGATGCGGCTTGCCATCGTGACGTTCGTGGTATGTACATCATGGGTGAGAACCCAGTATTGAGTGACCCGAACCAAGCGCATGTGATTGAAGGCTTAGAAGCGCTCGATTTCTTGGTGGTTCAAGACATCTTCCTAACGGAAACCGCTCAATACGCGGATGTGGTTCTGCCTTCTTGCTCGTTTGCAGAGAAAGCGGGGCACTTCACCAATACGGAACGTCGTGTTCAGCGTGTGAATCCGGTTGTAACGGCACCGGGTGAAGCGAAAGAAGATTGGTGGATTATTCAAGAAATCGCCAATGCAATGGGCAGTGATTGGGACTACCACTGCGTGTCTGATATCACTAACGAGATTGCACGAGTGACGCCTCAATACGCAGGCCTTCGTTGGGAGGTGATAACGCCAAACGGAGTGCAATGGCCGAGCAACAAGAACAACCCAGCAGGTACTCGCATCATGCACCAAACCCAGTTTACTCGTGGTAAAGGTCAAATGGTGGGCGTACCGTTCCGTTATGCGGCTGAGCTGCCAGATGAGGAGTATCCGCTTGTGTTAACGACTGGTCGTGTGCTTGAGCAGTTCCACACCGGCACTATGACGCGCAAAACCAAAGGGTTGGATAATCTTGCTGGTCCACGTGCGATGGTGAGCGTGGAAGACGCAGAAGCGCTAGGCATCAGTAATGGTCAGCGTTTGAAGGTGTCTACACGTCGCGGCAGCATTGAGATTGATGCTTTTGTGACTAAGCGAATTCAAAAAGGTGTGGTGTTCATTCCATTCCACTTTGTTGAATCCCCGGTGAACCGCCTAACGACAACAGCGACTGATCCGCATGCGAAGATCCCTGAATTCAAGGTCGCCGCGGTTAAGGTGGAAGTGAGCGAAAAGGTTCTACATACAGAGCCTGCAACGGAAGCGATTCATACTATTTAAGCTGATACGCTGCGTATTGGTCAGCGACGCACTGGCGAGTTAGCAAACTACATATAAGCTTATGATATGTAATCGCTAAACGAGCAGTGCGTGTGCTGAGAGTCATTAAATGGATCATGTTGTTTCTACCTGCATCAATTTGGCTGGTGGCAAGGCAATATCATGATATCTGGTGGGCGGAGAATCTGACCTCGATTCCCGCCCTCATTTTATTCATCTATTTCAGTCTCGCTCTCGTGCTTTTAGTCTTTCGTCGCTGGGCGAAGGCGCTTACCTCAATCGTGATCAGCAGTGCTTTTGTTCCATTTCTCTTACCTGCACACATCAACCGCAGCGAAGCCTGTGAGCACCCACTGACAATCATCCAGTTCAATCTGTTTTACGAAAACCCAGACATCAATCAGTTTATTAACTACTTGCTAAAACATCCCGTGGATTTGGTGGTGATGCAAGAGCTCTCGCCACAAGTAGGGAATAAGTTGCACCTTCTCGATGATATTTATCCTTTTTATTACGGAGGGCAGCGTGGCGTTGGTTACCCTTCTAACCAGATGATTCTAAGTCGTTATCCTTTGGAGTCAGTCTCGATTTATCACACCCCTGATGGGCAAGAAGTGATTCACGCTGTATGGCAAGTAGATGAGCCTATTACTTTGATGACAGCACATCCTCCTTCGCCAAGAACTGAGCTGTTGTGGCAACGCAGAAATGCACTGATTCGAACCATAGAAACTCTTACTGATTTGTACCCAACACCGGAAATGATTGTGATTGGGGACTTTAACCTATCTGCAGTAAGTCCTAGGTTTAATGAGTTGTTTTCACGTTTTCATTCCCAACCTGTCGCCAGTTGGCCTGCGTCACTCAAAGGCATATCTGTCCCCTCGATCGCGATGATAGGCATCGATCACCTTTGGCTTAAATCAGAAAAGGCTGACAGAAAAATTTGCTCACGTTTATCGTCGAGCCAGCCAAAGGGGTCAGATCATAGGTTAGTTACGACTCTAATAGGACAATGAACTGGTACTTTTTAATGGCAAGATGATCAAAGAACCAAAGTTTCTAATTATTTAGAATGAGGTCAGATTGTGCTACGGCTTGTCATGGAATTGACGGATTCTGGCCGTCGCTTGTTATTTGTGTGAATTCTTTAACCTAAACTTCATCCGCTTTCTATACTGAAAGTATACCCAAGCCGTTCTTATGCAATCAGTACGCAAAAGTGGAGCGGGTATAACAAGAAATTCATAACGATAAGAGGCAACTTGCATGACAAGAACTACCTCAGCAGTGTTAATACTTATTTTAATGAGCGCTTACTTTGCCTATAACCGCTTTTACGTTTATCCGCAAAAGTTAGAAACACAGGCGGAATCGATGCTGATCCAAATGGCGAACCGAGAAGAGTGGCTGGATGTACATGAGATGATGGCGCGTGTAGAAGAGCACAAAGCTCATCTAGAACTCAATGCCGACATTACCTCGACCAACGGTAAGCGGGCTTACAGTGAAGGTTATATCACTTACAGCGACCGCAGCCGAAATGTCTGCAAGCAAGTAGTCTTCAATTTTAAAATCAACTCACTAAGAAGCTACATAATCTCTGATTTGCATGATTGCTCTTGGGGCGAATACTACTGAATGCTGCATCTTGAAGTCACTTGTATATAGCATGGTGAGTAGCTGATATCTTTCAATCGTCCCTTTACCAAGTAGCGAATAAACAAAAGCCCGATGTTGAATATCGGGCTTTGTCGTTTCCGGATTCGACTGTCATCGATATGAGTTACCTCGGTTTAATCCCCGAGAGGCTGTCTTTCCAAACCGCCACGATAAGAGTCGAGGGCAACTTTGAGTCGACGAAGTTTATCGCGCGAGCGTCGCTTATGATTAACGGCTAATGCCATTGAAAGTACATCAACCAAAGCCAACATCGCGTAACGAGAAGCGGATGGCTTGTAGATGAAGTCCGTCTCTTGGTGCTCAATAGGCAGAACCAAATCGGCTTGCTCAGTCAAAGGCGTGTCTTTCGGAGTAATCACAATGACTTTTACGCCGTACTGCTTGGCTAATTGCGCGGTTTCTATGATGGCAGGGGTATAGCCGGTGGCTGAGATCATCACCAACACATCGTTCGCGTCTGCAGTCGCCGCAATCATGCGCGATAACAAGCCATCGTTGTACGCCACAACAGGATAGCCTAGACGGAACAAACGATGCTGCATCTCTTGTGCTGCAATGGTTGAGCCGCCACCCATACCAATGCAGATCACTTGTCTTGCGTTGTGCAACCAGTTCACAGCAGTGTCGATATCTTCTTCAACAATCAAACTGCGGTTTACATCAAGGGATTGCTTGATCGACTCATAGATGCCTTGGTAGCCACTTTGATCAGGCGGTTCAAGGATGAATCGTTGTCCAACCGTTAAGGTTTGTGCCAGTTTGATCTTCATCTCACGTACGTTTTTACAGCCAACAGCTTTAGCAAAACGGGTGATGGTGGCTTCACTCACTTCTGCGCTTTCTGCCAGTTCAGTAATGCTGGCATTGGCGGCAGTTTGAATGTCGTCCATGATCAACTTCGCGACCTTCTTTTCGGCATCGCGCAGCGCACTGAAACGTTCAGTGATTTGAGAGATAATATCGACTTCTAAACTCAAGCTGTGTTCCTATCTATTGCATGGAGGCGATTGTGCCGCCTCCACTGGTTTGGCATGAAGTATAACGAAAAGCCTCACTAAGCTCATCATCAGAAACGGGTTTTCACCCAATGAG
This sequence comes from Vibrio sp. L85, assembly GCF_963871815.1. NCBI lineage: Bacteria > Pseudomonadati > Pseudomonadota > Gammaproteobacteria > Vibrionales > Vibrionaceae > Vibrio > Vibrio sp. L85. The sequence continues at coordinate 108,851 of NZ_CAWMYL010000246.1, read as the reverse complement.
TGACTTGATACTCATCATCACAAACCGCCACGGCACGCCACTTATCAAACGTTAAACATGGATGAGAGGTTGAGAAGGCAATCATATCACCCACTTGAAGGTCGCTGTTTGCGTCTACTTCGATGAACGCATGCTGATCCATCATTGCGGTCGTTACCGCACTTTCAATAGAGATTGACTCACCATCGCGGTAAGCGCGCTCGGGCGTTGGTAATCCGGCATCAAACGCCACGTCACGTTTGCCAAAGCCGGCAACTAGCTTGGTTGGCTCGGGGCGAGAAATGACATAAGCCCAAAGCTCTAGTGCCGATTCTAAATCACCACCTAAATCACACGCCGCACCTTGGTTGTTTTCAGCACGCTGCATGACTTTGTTTTGTGCGTCTAGGTAAATGCCTGTGTCATGAATCGCGTAGCAACCTGGGCGAATTATGGCGTCAAAATCTTCTAGGTTGGCGAAGCATTCAGAAACCACGTCATACCAAGCAGAGCCTGCGCCAGTAACAAGAGGTTTGGACTCAATCAACTTGTCGTTTTGTAGTTGAGCTGCGATTTCTAATGTGGTGTTGAGGAAGTCACGGATGTCCTGCTCAGCATTGTCACCATGAATGACACCTTCGTAAACCTCGATACCTTTGAGCGTAAGGTGAGGTTGCTGGTGGATGAGTGTGGCTAGCTCAACCACATCTTGTTGGTTTCGGCATCCACAGCGACCGCCTTCGACACCAAACTCAATCAGTACATTAAGCGGCAACTGATATTCAGCGAAGGCACGCTCGAGCGCTTTGACGTTTCGGATTGAATCCACACAGCAATAGAAGTTGATTCCATGGGTTTCAATCAAGTTGGCGATGATAGTCATGTTAGCGCGCCCGACTAGTTGGTTCGCCATGATGATGTTTTTCGCTCCGCCTAGCGCCGCAATCTCTGCCTGAGCTGGCGTTGCGACGGTAATGCCCCAAGCGCCGTTTTCTAATTGCTGCTGGAAGAAAGCGGGAGTCATGGTGGTTTTACCGTGCGGTGACAACTTCACTTTGTGCTGATTGGCAAAACGCTGCATCCAATCGAGGTTGTTCTTCAATGAAGAAGATTTGATCACCGCAGCGGGCAAGGTGATCTCTTCATGGATCAAACTGTGTAACCCATCGGAATTGCACGCAACAGGTTGAGCCTTTTCTCCGTAACCTGGCGTGGTAACACACTCATTATGATAGTTTTTATCACACTTTTGGCGATTGTCTTTCATGGCGTACCTACTTCTAACATGGTCTAAGTGATTGATATTAAGTGTTTGTTGCTAACCACCATAAATAATATGTTAGAAAGTATCAAACAAATCTGAGTTTTTTGTGTGTTTCTTCACTGTTTAAATTTCAAGAATTATTAAGATGGAATCATGTTAACGACGGACGAAGAGAGTGAAGTATGTTGTTCGATACCATTATCAAAAGCGTAGAGGTATTTGACGGTACGGGTGCAGCACCATTCATTGCTGATGTTGCGATTCGTCAAGATCGTATTGAGCAAGTAGGGCAGCTAGACGAGCTTTCTGCAAAGAAGGTTATCAACGGTCAGGGTCTTGCGTTGGCTCCGGGATTTATTGATGTGCACACGCACGATGACACCAATGTGATTCGTTACCCTGACTGCTTGCCAAAGATCAGCCAAGGCGTGACGACGGTAATCGTAGGTAATTGCGGAATTAGCGCGAGTCCTGCGGTACTCAGTGATACTCCGCCAGATCCAATGAACCTATTGGGCAAGCAGGAAGACTTCAAATATCCAACCTTTGCGGGGTATGCGAAGGCGGTGCAAGCAGCGAACCCTGCGGTCAACGTTGCAGCGTTAGTCGGTCACACAACTTTACGTAACAACGTGATGGACGACTTACTGCGCACGGCAACCGATGAAGAAATCGAGCAAATGCGTCAAACATTGGCGCAAGCGATGGAAGAGGGCGCGTTGGGTTTGAGTTCGGGTCTTGCTTATGCGAGTGCCAAGCAAGCGAACGCGGATGAAGTGATGCGCCTAGCGGAAATTCTCGGTCATCACGGTGGTATCTACACCACACACATGCGTACTGAGTTTGAAGAAATCATCAGCGCAATGGAAGAAGCCTTTGAAACTGGGCAGTACGCCAAAGTGCCAGTGGTGATTTCTCATCTGAAATGCGCAGGTGCAGGCAACTGGGGACGCACGGTAGAAGTGCTGGATTTGATGGATAAGGTTTCTGAGCATCAAGACGTGTCTTGCGATTGCTACCCATATTCTGCCAGTTCTTCAACGCTGGATTTAAAACAGGTGACGGATGAAATCGACATCTTCATCACCTGGTCTGAAAGCAAGCCAGAACACGCTGGCAAGATGCTGAAAGACATTGCTGACGAGATGCAACTGCCTCTTATGGAAGCAGCAAAAGCGTTGCAACCTGCGGGTGCGGTTTATCACTGCATGGATGAAAACGACGTCAAACGTGTCCTTAAGTATAAGTTGACCATGGTGGGCTCGGATGGATTACCAAATGACCCGCATCCACATCCACGTTTGTGGGGCACATTCCCGAAAGTCTTGGGGCATTACTGTCGTGAAGAGCAGCTTTTCCCATTGGCAGAAGCAATTCACAAGATGACGGGGATGTCGGCAACACGCTACCAATTGAAAGATCGTGGGGAAATAAAAACAGGCGCTTACGCAGACTTGGTTTTATTTAACCCAAATACAATTAAAGATACTGCAACGTTCGAAAATCCAATTTCCGTCGCGCAAGGTATTGAATCTGTATTTGTAAATGGCGAAATATCTTATTTAAAAGATAAAGTCACCGAAAGTAGAAATGGCGTATTTATTTATAGAAATAATACCCATCAATAACTTATTAAATAAATTAATTTTATAGATTGACCATTATCACTGGAGAATATTATGTCAATTAAACGTTATGGTGTAGAAGGCGGCGTAGGTACTGGCGGTCAACATTTACCATTTGCACGTGCAACTGAAGCGGGCGGCTTCTTATACGTATCGGGTCAAACACCAATGACTGATGGCGAAGTGGTAGAAGGCGGTATCGTTGACCAGTCTCGCCTAGCGATTCAAAACTGTGTCGACATCATGGAAGAAGCAGGCTACACGCTTGCTGACGTGGTACACGTAAAAGTGGTATTAACGGATTCTCGTTACTTCCAATCGTTCAATAAAGTGTTCAGAGAGTTCTTTGGCGACCACCCACCTGCACGTATTTGCATGGTGTGTGATCTCGTGGTGGACGTGAAAGTCGAAGTCGATGTGACTTGCTACCGCGAAGATCGCCGATAGAAATCACACTTTACCTAATTAAATGATGCCCAAGTAACCTCAAAATGCTTGGTTCAGCGAGAATGACTTGGTTTGAAGGCGAGGCAACAATTTGAAGATCTAGTGGTTCTAAATCGAAAATTGTTAACGAAGCATGCGAACCAAGGCAACTCGCCCTTCGGGAGCGTGTCACTGAAGCAACTTCATCGTCAAACAACTTGGAAATAGCGTGCTATTCCGCTTCGTTGTTTTCCTTGAACTTGAATCAGTGACGACGCTCTGAATCTAGCATCTTGAAGTCACTTGGGTATTGAGTGCCAAATATAATTACTTTCCTGTTATTATCTTTTTGGCACTCTCACTCCCTACATAAATATAATTTCATAAAGCAGTAGTGCCTAATATATTTAGCAAAAGCTATAAAAATAAAATTAGATAATTTCTGGAATAAAATCTAATACTTGCTGCTGGAATTATATCAATCTGAAAGATGGATTTTGATATGAGAGGTGTTCAATGAACAGTACACTTTTTCTTACCGGCTTCGGTGCGTATGTCTTATTTTTAATTTGGTTGGGATGGTTTGTCTCTCGCAATCAAAAATCAGGTGAAGACTTTCTACTCGGTGGTCGAGGCTTACCTCTGTTCCTCGTATTAGGTACCACAGTAGCAACCATGGTTGGCACGGGCTCTAGTATGGGCGCGGTTGGCTTTGGTTACTCAAATGGTTGGGCTGGTGCGCTTTACGGCATTGGCGGCGCAATTGGTATCTTGTTATTGGCACTGTGGTTCGCGCCAGTTCGTAAACTCAACTTTATGACTATGAGTGAAGAACTCGCATACTACGTAGGTGCAAACCGCATCGTGAAGAACGTGGTTGGTCTGCTTATCTTTATCGCTTCTATCGGCTGGTTGGGCGCACACATCCTTGGTGGTGGTATGTACCTAGCGTGGATTGCCGATATTGAGCTGAGCACTGCGAAGATGATCATCGCAGCAGCGTTTACCATTTACGTTGTTATTGGCGGCTACACGGCGGTGGTTTGGACGGACACCATTCAAGCTATCATCTTATTCGTTGGCTTCATCCTAATGGCGGTACTGTCAGTGCAGCACATTGGCGGCTTGGATAACCTGTACTCAGCCATGGACCCAGAAGCAGTGAGCTTCCTTGCGATTGATAAGCTTGGTTTAATCCCAGCAGTTTCTCTTGCTGTTGTGATTGGTGTGGGTGTACTTGCAACGCCTTCATTCCGTCAACGTATCTACTCAGGTAAAGACGTATCAACCATCCGCCGTTCATTCGTAGCGTCTGGTGTGTTGTACTTGTTCTTCTCCATCATCCCTGCAGTCATTGGTATGGCGGCGCATGCGATTGACCCCGAGCTGAATAATGCAAACTTTGCTTTCCCATATATCGCGGCAACGGTATTGCCAGTAGGCGTTGGTCTTATCGTTCTTATTGCAGGTCTATCGGCAACCATGTCGAGTGCAAGTTCCGATGCGATTGCGGGCGTGTCTATCTTACTGCGTGATGTGTACGTTATGTTCACCGGTCGCGTGCCAAACAAAGAATCCATGTTGAATTACTCTCGCTTGGCTTTGGTTGTAGTGATCGGTTGTGCATTGCTGTTTGCGCTAACCTCTAACGACATCATCGGCTACATCACTAAGATGATCTCGACAGTTATGTCTGGCATGTTCGTGTGCGGTATGTTGGGTCGCTTCTGGAAGCGTTACAACTGGCAAGGTGCATTGGCAACATTGGCAGGTGCGTCTATTGCTTCATTTGCAGTAATGCTTAGCCCTGACCTGACCGCTTTCTGGGGCAACCCAGTGATTCCATCTTGCTTGTTTGCCCTAACCGCTGGTGTGGCAGTAAGCCTAGTGACTCCAGCTAACCAAGTGTCACCAGAAATGGCACGAGCAATCCTAGATGATGAGCGTGCTCTGATGGAAATGGAACTGTCTGACAAAGGCGTTCTAGAAGAAGACGCTTCATTAAAAAACCGCACAACAGTAAATCAAAACGCTTAACAGCAAAGAGTTTCGGCTCGAACAGAAACTCGCTCATAAGCTCCTGACAAACTGGTGGCTCCCCCGAGCCACCATTCTAAATTTATCCAAAGTAGGTGAACGATGACCGATTCATCCCAGACTAAAATTGCTTTCTTTGGCGAATGCATGATTGAACTGAGCGGCGACCCAATTCGCAAAGGCTTTGGTGGCGACACGCTCAATACCGCACTTTACCTCTCTCGACTAACGGCTCAGCAGCCTGTCCAAGTGTCTTACGCGACAGGGCTTGGGGAGGACGTACTTTCTCAAGAGCTTCTGGAAAACTGGCAACAAGAGGGCATTGGGACTGATCTTGTCGAGATCTTCCCAGCTCAGCTTCCAGGTTTGTATATGGTGCAGACCGACCAAGAAGGCGAACGCAGCTTTCTATACTGGCGTGACAGCGCAGCCGTTAAAAGTTACTTCTCTACCTCTTCGTTCAACAAATTAGAAGCCGCGATTGCGAACCGAGAGCTGGATTACCTCTACCTAAGTGGCATCAGCATTGCGATTCTAAATGACGATAGCAAAGTAAGGCTTAAAAAGGCGTTAAGTCAGTTCTCACAAGCTGGAGGCAAGGTTATCTTCGATAATAACTTCCGTCCTCAACTTTGGTCTGCACAAGAGGCAAAGCATTGGTACAGCCAAATTCTGCCTTTAGTCGACATTGCGCTTATCACTGAAGACGATGATGTCTTGGTATGGGGTGAAGAGGAAAGGGCCGAGCAGCGCTGCCTTCGCTTTGGTTGTCAAGAAATCGTGATTAAACGTGGCTGTGAGCCTTGCAAATTGGTTTGGTCGCAAGGTGATGACAAGCAAACCGCTTACGTAGCCGCCGAGAAGGTCATCAAAGTGATCGACACTTGTGCCGCCGGCGATTCATTTGCTGCTGGTTACCTTGCAGGTCGATTGACCGGGCAAAGCTGTGAGCAGTCTGCCCAACTCGGTCACGCACTAGCAGCAACCGTTATTCAATATCCTGGTGCGATCATTCCAAACGACGCCATGACTCATCTAATTCGATAATTTCCGAGAACGTATTATGTCCCAAGCAATGATTCAGCAACTTCAGCAATTCAAAGTTATTCCTGTTATTCAAATCAATAAGGTTGAGCACGCGATTCCATTGGCAAAAGTGCTAGTAGAAAACGGTCTGCCAGTCGCGGAAGTGACGTTTCGAACAGAAGCCGCTGCCGATGCGATTAAAGCCATGCGCGATGCTTACCCGCAAATGTGCATCGGTGCTGGCACGGTACTGACGCCAGAGCAGATTACCCAAGCAAAAGACGCGGGGGCAGAGTTTATTGTCGCGCCGGGGCTGAACCCAAATACCGTGCGTCGCTGCCAAGAAATCAACATGCCAATCGTACCGGGTGTCAATAACCCAAGTCAGGTTGAGCAAGCACTAGAGTTGGGTTTGAACTTCCTCAAATTCTTCCCGGCGGAAGCCAGCGGTGGTATCGCGATGGTGAAGTCGCTACTGGCTCCATACGTTGATGTGAGTCTGATGCCGACGGGCGGTATCGGTAAGAACAACGTCAATGATTACCTAGCCATCGACCGTGTGGTTTGCTGCGGTGGTACATGGATGGTTGCGCCGAGCTTAATTGAAAACGAACAATGGGACGAAATTGGCAAGCTGGTTCGTGAAGCAGTAGAGCTGGTTGCGTAACTAAAATAGAGCTCTTTTACCCAAGTCGCGAGACCCCATTAAATAGCGTGACTTGGGTTGAACAATTATAGGGTCTGTTGAACTTTCGAGCTGATTTTTGCAGCGAATTGTTGGATATTTATACAAGGCAGAGACTTTGCTATGTAGCTAGCCTACATGAGAAGTCGATAACGCAGTAGAAATGACCAACAAACGCTGCCCAAAGGGTTCGGCTAAAATCGTTTTATGCTTTGTTAAGGAGTATTTGCTTAGAATGACTAGGCGGCACACTCCTTGCCGCGCCTAAAACGATTTTATCTCGAACAAAATTTAACCGCGAAAGATCAACAGACCCTAGTAACAATAGGATGGCGCGGATGAACAAAGGTACATTAGCACTACTCATTTCAGGCTTAATCACAATTCCAACGGCAGCGATGGCGATGACTCCCAACACCGATCTTAACCTAATGCCTTACCCACAAAATGTAGAGTTGGGGCAGGGTAAAATCACACTGGATAAATCCTTCAGCATTTACATCAAAGGCTACGACTCACCGCGCGTGCAGTTCAACGCCAAGCGCACCATGGACCGTCTATATCGTCAAACCGGCTTACCAATGTTGAACTGGCATGCTGAGTCGGAAAAAGACGCGACTCTGGTGATTGATATTCGTAATGCGCCCAAGTCAGAGGTGCAAGACATTAACAGTGATGAATCGTATCAACTTGAATCGCGTAATGGTCAGATCATCATTCGCTCCGAACGCCCTTACGGTGCTTTCCATGGTTTAGAAACCTTCTTGCAGTTGGTGACTACGGACGCGACTGGGTACTTTGTGCCTGCGGTGTCGATTCAAGATGAACCTCGCTTTCCTTGGCGTGGCGTTTCTTACGACACTTCCCGTCACTTTATCGAACTTGATGTGATTCTTCGCCAACTCGATGCGATGGCATCAGCAAAAATGAACGTTTTCCATTGGCATATTTGGGATGACCAAGCGATTCGTATCCAGCTCGATAATTACCAAAAGCTGTGGCAAGACACCGCAGATGGTGATTACTACACCAAAGATGAAATTCGCTATGTGGTGAATTACGCGCATAACCTTGGCATTCGAGTTATCCCTGAAATCTCTCTGCCGGGACATGCTTCGGCAGTGGCGCACGCTTACCCTGAATTAATGTCTGGTATGGGGGAACAATCTTATCCGCATCAACGTGGCTGGGGTGTGTTTGAGCCGTTAATGGACCCGACCAATCCCGAACTTTACAAGATGCTGGCGAGCGTGTTCGACGAAGTGGTTGAGCTCTTCCCTGATGAGTACTTCCATATCGGCGGCGATGAACCAAATTACCAACAGTGGAAAGACAACCCGAAGATTCAGCAATTCATCAAAGACAACAATCTTGATGGTGAGCGTGGTCTGCAATCGTATCTGAACACCAAGGTTGAACAGATGCTGGAACAGCGCGGTAAGAAGATGACTGGCTGGGATGAAATCTGGCACAAAGACCTTCCAACCTCGATTGTGATTCAAAGCTGGCAAGGGCACGACAGTATCGGTCGAGCTGCAAAAGAGGGCTACCAAGGTATTCTTTCAACAGGCTATTACCTAGATCAGCCGCAGCCAACCAGTTACCACTATCGCAATGACCCAATGCCGAAAGGAATCACGGTAGATGACCAACTTCATCAAGGTGAGAAATTCGCGACTTATGACTGGGTGAAACCACGCAACAAAGGCGGTCCGCGCACCGGCAATCTAACCATTATTGAAGCAACAGACGGCAGCTATCGTGCGTTTACCGATTACAACGGTAAGTCCCGCGAAGAGGTGTTCATCATTGAGTATGTGCCGGGTGTGAAGTTTAAAGGGCACTTCGATAACTTTATGTCTTACACCGAATTCAACTATGACTTCGCGGATGGCAAGTTGAAAGACACTAGTTACCAGTTGATAGGCAATGTTCGTTGGCCTGCGACTGGAGAGTTGGTCGCGAGCAGTGACATGGCAGGGAGTGTCATTCCTGAGCCTAACGGTGGCTATCCGGCTGAGCTGACCGAGAAAGAACAGCAGCTAATCTTAGGTGGAGAAATTACCATTTGGGGTGAGAACCTCGATTCAATGGCCATCGAGCAACGTTTATGGCCCAGAAGCTACGCGATTGCTGAGCGCCTATGGTCGAGCCAAGACCTGACCGATGAGCGCAGCATGTACAAGCGCATGAAGGTGATGGATACATGGTCTGAGATTTCGCTTGGTCTGCGCCATCATGCCGATGCCAATATGATGTTGAAACGTCTTGCTAATGGTGCGGACGAAGCACCGCTACAAACGTTAGCGAAGTACATCGAGCCGGCTCAATACTACGCTCGTCACTGGGAGAAGTGGATCTCTACGCCAAACGAGGGTGATTTGTACAACCAGTATGAGCGACTAAACCGCTTTGCGGATGCATTGCCAGTAGAAAGCCTAGCAGTGTACGAGATGAAAGATTTGGTCGCAGTTTATGCTCAAGGTGATAAAAGCGCGTTGGATGCGTTAGCGATGCATTATCAAAGCGTTAAGTTAGCGGCGCAGCAAGCCAAACCTATTTTCGCAGCCAACGTGGCGTCAGTAGAAACGGTGCCAGTTGCAGAGTCTGCCATCAAAGTTGCCGACTTAAGTTTAACCTTGATTGAGCTCGCCAAGCAGGGCCGTGGTATTAGTCAATCTGACGCTAAAGCGTATCAACAAATCATCAATGAAAATGCGATTATCTTTGATGAAACCATTGTCGCTATTGTCGTACCAACTGAGCGGTTGCTTCACACTTTAACCGATTGATAACTAAAAGGGATTGCCGTCTGGTAACGCAGGCGGCATCTTATCGTTTAAGCACTCTTATATCTCCCAAAGGTTTTCTCATGACAGTAAATGGTCACTTACATTTTTATGTAGGCACCTATACCGATTCACCAAGCCAAAGTCAGGGCATCGCGTGTGTTTCTCTCGATATTGCTACTGGCGCATTAACGCTCACCAATGAACTTGTTCCTGAAGCGGTGAAAACGGTTCGTAACCCTTCTTACCTTGCGCTCAAAGGAGAGGGGTTATATACCTTTAATGAAGTAGAACGCTTGGAAGGTGCAGAACTGATTTTTGCTGAAAAAACAGACAGCTATGCATTACCAATTGAAGGCGACTATCCTTGCCATATTGATATCAAAGCCTCGCTGCTTGCTGTGGCAAACTACGGTTCCGGTAATGTAAGTGTTTACCAACTTTATGAACAAGGTAAGCCTCTGAAATCCATCGCAGAATTATATGTGGGAGGCAGTGGTCCCAATGCTGATCGTCAAGCCTCGCCTCATGCGCATCAAGCAACGTTTCTCAACCACTCCGAGCAACTTGCTGTGGTCGATTTAGGCACAGACAGTGTTCATTTCTATGACTATAAAAAAGATGGTGAGACAGTTAAGTTTTCACTTTCTCAAAGCATCGCGATGCCTCCTGGTTCTGGCCCTCGTCATTTGGTCTTCGATAGTGATGAGTCTGTCGCGTACGTTGTTTGCGAACTGTCCGAAACGCTAGCGGTACTTCACAAGCAAAGGGGGCAATGGAATCTGGCTCAGCAAGTTAAGTTGCTAACCGATGAAGAGAACAAAGAAGCGGCGTCTGCTATTCGTCTCTCTGCGGATGAGCGCTTTGTCTATGTCTCATGCCGTGCGCAAAATCTGATCAGTACATTTGATGTAACGAGTGATATTCCGGTTCAAATTGCCGCGTCCGATTGTGGTGGCGCGTTCCCAAGAGATTTTGTTTTATCCCGTGACGGGCAGTGGATGCTCGTTGCCAATCAACATTCACATAATGTCGCTAGCTTCCATAGGAATCCGGAAACCGGCGTTATCACTCCAACCGGATACTCATGCGACATCGGTGCGCCTGTGTGTTTGGTTGAGAAGCAGTAATTAAGAGAAATAACATGACAATTCATCGTATTAATCCATGCAAACGTTGGTCTGATGTAACGGTATTCAACGGTATTGCCAACTTTGTTGAGGTGGCAGAAGCAGATACAACTGCGGATATGAAAGGGCAAGTACAACAGATTTTCGACCAAGCTGAGCAAATGCTAGCAAGTGTTGACAGCGATAAGTCACGCATTCTATCTGTGACGATTTACGTGACAGATTTTGCTAACTTCGATGCCCTTAACGAAGTGTGGGATGCGTGGCTCCCTGAGGGCTGCGCACCGAGCCGTGCTTGCGTCAAAGTTGAATTGGCGAATCCTGAACTCTTAGTCGAAATGGCGTTCGTTGCAGCTGCGGGTGAGAAGTACCAGTAACGGCTCATCGTTAGCTTCTATCGAGATTCAAAGACACGCTCCCAAAGGGCACTCTTTGCAAATAGTAAGGACCTTGGCTTGTATACTTTGTTGCCGATTGTTGATTTAGAATGACTAGATCTTTAAGTCGCCGCCGCGTCTACAAACCAAGTCATTCTCGCTGAACCTAGCATCTCGAGGTTACTTGGGTATAAAATGCCACTCGTATTGAACGGAGTGGCATTTTTGTTTCTGGTCTAATCGAGTGATTTCTTAAAGCGCAAAGAGGCGACGACTAAGCCCACCACGGTAAAACCAAGTAACCATATTGTGTCTCGCCATAACTCCATTAGATCGGCACCACGAAGCACCACACCACGAATGATGCGCATAAAGTGGGTCGCGGGCAGAGCCTCTGATATCCATTGAGCTGCGATTGGCATCCCTTCATAAGGGAACATAAAACCAGACAGAAGGATAGACGGGAGGAGAATAAATACCGTCATCTGCATGGCTTGAAGTTGTGTTGTGGCGATGGTGGATATCACCAAACCGAGCGTTAAACTGGCAGCTATAAACAACAAGGTGCCAAATAATATCTGGCTAATGGCTCCATTTATCGGCACGCCAAAGATCCAATGCCCCAAGCCAAGAATAATAAATACCTGAATTAAACCGACAAAGATGTACGGAATAATTTTAGCGACCATGAGCTCAATAGAGTGAATTGGTGTGGTGATGAGTAATTCCAAGTTGCCTCGTTCTCTTTCTCTCACAATGGCAGCACTGGTAAACAAGATCATCGTCATTGTAAGTATGACCCCAAGTAAACCGGGTACGATGTTCACTGCTGAGCGCCGGCTCGGGTTGTAATACAACGCGACTTCAAAAGTTTTGGTGGGAGCAGGGCGGATCTCAAAGTCGAAATCAGTCAATGGCATGGTCTGCAGCGAGAGAATGGCTGAACTGATCATGGTATCAGAGCCGTCTACAATCCACTGTCCCAGCTCTCGACCTTGCACCATACGCTGAGTTAAATCGCTTGGCAGAATGAGTGCCGCGCGCACGAGACCGTCTTGTATCGCTTGTTCCGCCTCTGAAGCGGTGGCAAAGGTTTCGACCACATCGACAACTTGAGTCACTTTTACCGATTCAGTAATAACGCGACCTGCGGTGCTACCGCTTTGGTCAACAACGCCGACGGGAATATTGCGAATATCGGTATTGATGGCGAATCCAAATAACAATAATTGGATCAGAGGAATCATGACCACCATGCCAAAGGTGATTCGGTCACGGGAAAGCTGTCGAATCTCTTTGATCATCACCGCCTTCATTCGAGCAATGGACTTCATCATTGGCGACCTTCCCCCGTTACACTAACGAATACATCTTCTAAGCTAGGACGCGCGATGTTCATCTCGCAGCCTGCAAGTTCTGGGAAGGTTTGTATTAACCAATTAATCGGTTGTTCGATATGTTGATGAATTAGGATGCGTAAGCGGATACCTAACTGGGCAGCAGAACGGACTTCTTCACGTTTTATGACTTTCTCTTTCAGTTCACGCAAGTTATCCGTTTTGACCTCGACAATATTCACACCCATTTGCGCCATGAGTTGCTCCGGCTCACCATCAGCACGGATTTCTCCAGCCTCCATAATAGCAAGTCGATGGCAGCGTTCTGCCTCGTCCATATAGTGAGTGGTGACCAAAATTGTGGTGCCTTGATCGGAGAGATCAAATAATTGCTCCCAGAAGTCACGACGGTTCTCCGGGTCTACGGCGGAGGTTGGCTCATCGAGAAACAACAATTCAGGTTTGTGCATGGTCGCTGCCGCAAGAGAAAGTCGCTGCTTTTGTCCGCCACTCATGCCACCAACGCGTTGCTTACGTAATTGATCAAGTCCATATGTCGCTAATTGTTCTTCGATGCGAGCTTTAAGTGCTTTAGTATCCATGCCAAAGATCTGCCCAATAAACTCGAGGTTTTCTTGAACGGAAAGATCATCGTAGAGGGAGAATTTTTGCGTCATGTAACCAATTTTGAGTCGCAATAGCTCAGATTGTCTTGGGATCTCTAACCCTAAAACATCAACATTGCCTTCACTTGGGCTGAGTAGACCCGTTAACACACGAATGGTGGTAGATTTACCACAACCATTTGGACCCAGAAAGCCATAAATACTGCCTTTGGGCACATTGAGCGTGATGTTATTGATGGCAGTAAAGTCACCGAACTTCTTTACCACATTCTCTGCTTGAATTGCGTATTCAGTCATCGTTTACTCCACTAAATCCACTTGTGCAGGAATGCCTGAGGGTAGAAATTCAGCAGAGTCTTGTAAATCGACTTCTGCAAGGTACATCAAGCGCGAACGCTCTTCCTCTGTTAGGGCGAAGTAGGGGGTAAATGATGGCTCAGTGGCAACCCAGCGCACGGTTCCTTCTAAAGGTTTTTCGACGCCATCCACATGGACTTGTACGGCTTTACCGGGAATAAAGTTAACTCGATAAGTCGCAGGGACATAAACACGTGCATAAGGGACACGGCTTGCTTGAATCACGGCAACGATGCCATTGACTGGAACGCGCTCGCCTAAGTTAAAAGGTAGATTGTCGAGCAAACCATCACGGGTAGCGGTAATGGTTAGCTCTGCTAGTTTTTGCTGTTGAAGAGCCACATCTGCTTTTGCTGCCATCAGTTCGGCTTTGGCTTGTTCAATGTCTTCTGGACGTGAGCCTGCGGTAAGTTTGCTGAACTCTTCTTGTGACGAATCTAACTCGGCACGCGCAGAATCTCTTGCGGCCAATGCGGTGTCTTTTTCCGATTGGCTGATGAGTTTCTTACGTACCAATTCTGCTTTACGTTGGTAGTTCTTTTGAGCTTCGGTTAATTGCGCTTCTGCTCTTGCAACTCTTGCTTGGGCTGCTGCAATATCTTCAGGACGTTCGCCATTGGTCAGCTTTAATAGGTAAGCATCTGCTTTAGCTTGCTCAGCTACGGCGCGGGCTAATATCGCTTCTTGGTTCTTAGTATCGAGTTGAACTAGCACCTCACCTTCAGTTACTTGGCTGCCTTCTTTAATGGGTAGAGCACGAATGATTTCGCTTGAGGTGGCTGTAAAGGTGACGCGGTCACGTTCTAGTGTGCCAAGAGCTTGCTGACCATCGTCTTTTGAGCAAGCGGTCAAAAGGGTAATAACAAAGGTGCCAAGAATGATTCGCTTCATCATGCGATGCTTCCTCAAGAAGTTGAGCCTGATCGTAGGTCAGGTTGCAGAAGAATGTGGGACTGTATTCAGTGTAACGTGGACAAGTTTTAGTCGGCTAGGGCGATAATTCCCTCAATATTCATCAATTGATTAATTATTATGCCCAAGTGACTTCAAGATGCAGGATTCAGAGCGTTGTCATTGATTCGAGAGTAAGGAAAACAACGCAGTGTAATAGCTAGCTCTTTCCAAGTTGTTTGACGCAGCCATTTGTTTGACTAAAAAAGCGAGTCAAAGACACGCTCCCAAAGGGCACTCTTTGCAAATAGTAAGGGCCTTGGTTTGTATACTTTGTTGCTCCAAGTCATTCTCGCTGAACCTAGCATCTCGAGGTTACTTGGGTATAGAAATAGTTTTTACACTTTATACGCCACAAAGAATAATCATAGTGGGTTACCACTGATGCTAGTGGGTTTCGGTGGGATAAATTGGAGAATCGAGACGGCGATCGGGTTTTCTCTGAAGCGATAAAAGAAACAGAGCCCAATGAATGAACATTGGGCTTTGGATATGCGAGTAAAGGTAGGCTAGAAGCCTTTAATGATTGGCTAAGCCGTTTTAAATTGACTTACAATTTCTTGTAGACCAACAGCCAGCTCACTTAAGTCACGACAAGCAACCGCGGTTTGGCGAGAGCCCGTTGCCACTTCACTAGAGAACTGATTGATGTGTTCTACGTTACGATGCAATTCTTCAGTGACTGAGCTCTGCTCGCTACATGCGCTTGCAATTTGAATGCTTTTCTCTGCAATGTTGTCCACGCTTTGCTCGATTTGACCAATGGTTGCACCTGCGTTTTGTGCTTGTTCAACACACACTTGAATCAAATCATTGCTGTTGTTTGTCGCAGACACTGCGGTTTTAGAGCAGTTTTGTAGCTTGCTAATGATGGAGACGATCTCTTCTGTGGATGATTGCGTGCGACTTGCTAGTGTACGTACCTCGTCTGCAACAACCGCGAAGCCTCGACCTTGTTCGCCAGCGCGTGCTGCCTCGATCGCTGCATTGAGAGCCAGAAGGTTGGTCTGCTCAGCAATATCTTGAATCACGTCGACGACAACGCTGATGTTTGATGCGTCTTGCTCAAGCTCGCTGACCATAGTGCCAACAGATTGGATCGCAACAGATGCTTCATTGATTTGCGAGATACACTCTTGAACGACTTCTAAACCTTGTTTCGCATCGTTCGACGCACCATTCGCGGTTTCAGATGCGGCTTCGGTATTGTTGGCGACATCGTTAACTGTTGCTTGCATCTCGTTCATTGCGGTTGCAATCAGGTTAAGCTGTTGTTGCTGCTCGTCCATACCAGATGAAGTTTGTTCCGAAATCGCGCTCACTTCTTCTGTTGCTGTACTTACTTGTGCGGTAGTTGAAGAAATGCTGTCAACCAGACTTAAAAGCTTCGCTTGCATATCGATACATGCATCGGCAAGGATACCAAGTTCATCATTACCAATCTTATTGCGTGGCAGTTGGTAAGTAAGATCACCAGAGGCAATCTTAGACGCCATTTCAACAACATAGTTAAGTGGCGAGCAAATTTGCTTGGTAAGGAATAGCCCTAGAGAAAAACCCAAAGCTAACAAGGCTACAATAGCAATGATGCCATAAGTAATCGCATCGGTTACCACGATATGTGTGCTGTCGATGTCTTCTTTAATGAAGGTTTGGTTTAGCTCAACAAGAGCGATGATAGCGTTTTGTAGCTCTTGGAAAGCAGGGAAGCCATCAAGCAGCATTGCGTTGGCTTCATCAACTTGCTTGGTTAGAAGCAGTGCGGAGTATTTTTCATTGAAGCTACGGTATTTTTCCCATGCATCGTTGACACGGTTGAAGGCATCACGGTCACGTTGATCCCATAACGACTGACCATACTTTTTAATATAGTTGTCAACTTTACTTTCTGATTCATCTAGACCTTTCAACCATGCTTTAAACTCAGCATGGTTTACATTCGTCAATAAAGAAAATTCATCTTTTCTTAAAATGCCGACTTCGATTTCAATGTTTTTAACTAACAAAATACTCGGAACTGTGGTGTCAGAAAATTCCGACATCTTTCCATCGATTAATTTAATTTGAGAGTTAAAGAAGAAAGAGAGTGCAATTACGGCGGCGGAGATAATTAATATCAACGCACTAATTTTACTTTTAATACTTAAGTTAGAAAGCTTCATAGACTCACTGCAAATTTGGGGGGCTTGAAAAGTCCGGAGTCTAAGGGGGAGAATAGATATATTGTGTGATGAATGTCGCAAAAAATTTTATCGCAACCTGAATTAAGTTGGAAACTTAATGTTCATCTTTCGTTTGAAAATAAGTTAATAATTAATCGATATTGATGAGGATGATTATTAATTAAATGATAAATTATTCTAATTCCCAATATGTATTATTGTTGATAACTAAATGGCAATTCAGAATTTACCTATTGTTCAATTTAGTTATTTGTGTATCCAAAATATTATTGAATGATTAAAACAGATTAGACTCGGAAATTTGAGTGTTATTTAGGCAAAATAAAAGCCCAATATTGAACATTGGGCTTTGTTAGGCATGAATCGTTTGGTTAATCGATAGAGGTTATGCCGCAGCGTGAACTTGTGGGAAATCCAACGTAGGGTGTTTGGTCACAATGGAGTGATAGCCGTAAACCTGTTCTATGCGTTCCGGTGTTAATGCGTTCCATGGCGTATCGTCACAGACAAGTTTACCGTCGTGCAGTAGTACAAGGCGATCTGCATACTGGGATGCCAAATTAAGATCGTGTAATACGACTACAACCGCTGCGTTGTGCTCTTTTGCCGCTTGACGAGCGATTTTTAGTGTATTGTGCTGGTGAGCTAAATCCAATGCAGAGGTAGGCTCGTCCAGCATTAAGATCTTCTTATCACCGGATAGATGAAGTTGTGTTAACACGCGAGCCAAATGCAAACGTTGTTTCTCACCACCAGAGAGAGCAGGGTAGAGGTTATCAGCCAAATGCAAAACATCGGTTTGCTTCATGTATTGCAGAGCAAGCTCCGTGGTCTCTTTATTAGAAATGGACAGAGGAATCGCACCTAGTTCGACCACTTCTCTCGCTAAGAACGGGAATGTCAGCGTGCTGTGCTGCGGCAACATCGCCACGTGTTTGGCGCTCTCCGAAGGCTCCCAGTCGTTTTTTTGTTTACCAAAGAACTGGATATCATTCTGAGACGGAATCTCGCCACACAATAGCTTCAGCAGTGTACTCTTACCCGCGCCATTAGGACCTAATAATGCGGTGATCTCGCCTGCACGAATATCAATACTGATGTCGTCTAGTACCACTCGGCTCCCATATCTCATGGAGATGTTTCTGCCAGACAGAACGATGTCATTCATTACAGAATCTTCCCTTTTTGTTGGAACAGTAAGTAGATAAAGAATGGCGCACCAATCAATGCGGTTACAATGCCTACAGGCAACTCTGCGGGTGCAACAACAACTCGTGCAAACATATCAGCAGCGGTAAGAAGTAGTGCGCCCATAAGCGCTGAAATAGGCAGCAGCGTGCGATGGTCTGGACCGGCAAGCATACGACCTAAATGCGGTATCACCAGACCGATAAATCCAATTGCACCACAGATACTCACCGTAATACCCACACCAACTGCAGACAACAGGATAAGTTGGCGTTTGAGCTTCTGTACTGGCACACCTAGGTGTTTGGCTTCTGATTCTCCCAAAAGCAACGCATTTAATGACATGGCTTTTCTCTGGAACCAGAACATCAAGATGATGAGAGTCACAGCAGCTAAACCAATCCCTGACCAGTTTGCCCCAGCCAGCGATCCCATCGACCAAAGAGTTAAGTCTCGCAGCATTTGATCATCGGCGATGAAGTTCATAAAACCAATCGCAGCGCCCGAGAGTGCGCTGATTGCAACCCCCGCAAGCAACATGATGGTGACTGACGTACCAAACTTATTCGTACCTAACCAGTAAACTAATACCGTGGTAATTGCACCGCCGAGGAAGGCGAAAAATGGCAAGGCAGCTAAGTTCATTAGTGTCGGGTAGTTTTGACTGAAATCGGCAAATACGACGATTGCAAATGCGCCACCAAGCGCCGCGCCAGCGGAAACACCGATGATGCCTGGCTCGGCTAGAGGGTTTCGGAATAACCCCTGCATCACAACACCACAGATAGCGAGGATCGCACCAATAAACATACAAAGAATGGTGCGTGGAAGGCGGATTTCGTTGATGACTAACTGAATATGAGGAGCAAGGTCTGAACCTGCTCCTGTTAAGCTTCTCAGACTGTCTGAGAAGCTAATATTCATTGGACCTACTGTAATGGACGCCACTGCGATAAAAGCTAAAATGCCAGATAACGCGAGTAGGGTAGTAGATAAAGGAATTCGTCTTAACAGCATTGAATCTCTCTACGGGTAAAGCAGCTCGTTTAGGCGCTTCGCCTCTGAAAGGCTCTTAAGTCCTAAACCACCAACAAGCGCATGACCGTCAATTGTCACGATGTTTTTGTTCATACCTGCTGGAGTCGCGGCAAGGAGAGGCATTGCTTTCAGAATGGCATCTGCACCGCCCATTGTTTGATAGCTACGCCCACTCACAAGAATCACGTCTGGTTGCATCTCGACCATAGCTTCTGTTGACAGTGGCTTGTATGAAGAGAGTTTGCTTGCTGCTGGGTTTTCTCCACCTGCAAGTTGAATGATTGCATCTGGTGTTGTTTCTGACCCCGCTACGTTTGCTGGGCGACCTTCGTGAATCAGTAGGAAAAGTACTTTCTTTTTGTCAGCTTTTGCTGGTTGGTTGCCTTCCAGTGCTTTCACTTGTGCTTCAACTTCAGTTTTTAGTGCTGTCGCTTGAGTTTCGCGATGCATGATGGTCGCAATTTGGTCGATACGATCAACCAAACCTTCCACGTTTGCTTCTGTGTTGACGACTTCAACATCAACACCTGCTGATTTCAATTGGTCTAGCGTGGTGTTTGGTCCCATTTCATCTGATCCAATCAATTTAGTCGGGCTTAATCCCAGTAGCCCTTCAGCAGAAAGACGACGGTGGTAACCAACTTTTGGTAACTCCATACCTTCCGGTAGTTGGCTTGTTACGTCGACAGCAACAAGGCTATCTTTTGCATCAAGAGCAAGTAACAGTTCAGTGACAGCGCTGCCGGCACTGACCACGCGTTCATTTGATGGAGCTTCGTTGGCAAATAGGCTCGCACTAGCAAGCATAGTAATGGCTGCAGTCAATGCGGTACGAACGGGCGAAAGTGTTTTATTCATTAGTGTGTTCTCAATCTTATGTTCTTCTATTGCGACTCTTCAGTGAGCAGTTGAGTCGCTTGAATTCCGTTTTCTTGTAAAAAGCCAAGAAGCTTAACCAGTGACTGAATGTCTGCGGTTTTTTCCGCACCAATCACAATAGGTTTGTCGGTTGATTTGCTCTCTTCTAACAGAGCCATCGTAAAGTTTTCCCAATCGATGTACGTCTTACCGTTGATCGCCCAGTGTGGCTCTTCTTTAAGGATGTTCACCGTGATTGATTGTTTGTCCACCTCAGCCACAGCTTGGGAATCGGTGCTTGGTAGGTTCACATCTAGGGAATCTAACTTCACTGCTGCAGTGAGCATCAAAAACACCATTACGATGAAAATGATGTCGAGCAGTGGCGTTAAGTCTGGTGTTAAGCCATGACTGTTGTTGTCTTGTGGTGCCTTAATCATGAACTTCTCGCTTCAACATGATTTGCAACAGTCGCGACTTCTTTGCTGTTTTCCGGAGATACATGCTGTAGAGAAATGCCTTCGAGCCACAGATTTACATAGTTCAGAGTGTGTTCAAGCTTAGCGATAACACGATCTGCCCAAAGACCAATCAGTTGTGCGCCAGAAATAGCAGGTAACGCAATGATCAAACCAGCTGCAGTCGTACGCATCGCAAGACCCAAGCCATCTGCCAAGTCGTTTGGCGTAATGTTACCGGTAGAAGAAGCAATACCTTTAAACATGTCGATAAGACCAAGAACGGTACCTAATAGACCAATCAGGGGGCTGATCACGCCAATCAAGGTCAACAGACGCAGACCTGAGTGCAACTGATGACGTTTTTCTTGAAGCCAAATACCAGCCGCATCTTCACGCAGTGATTTAGAAAAAGAGTGATGCGCAAGCAGCATTGCAACACCACGATATAAAAGAGGTCGTTTACCCGAAAACTCATCCGCTAGTGCTTCGATGTCTTTGTTGTTGGTTGGGTCAAGCTTGGTCAGCTTTTGGCGAATCGCGCGTTTACCAACTCCTAGGCTAATGAATACTTGAAAGAGTCTTTCCGCAATGATCATGACTGTAAGTGCAGAGCAAATAACTAAAGGCCAAGTCATAAGACCAAATTGGGTTTGTAAATGTTGTAGCTGTTCCATTATCCATCCAACTTAAAACGAACTGGGATTTGAACTCGGTGAGCGACTTTGTGCCCGCCAGAAATATGAGGTGAAAACTGCCATTGTTTAATGGCACGTAGAGCAGAAAGATCGAGCATTTCTGCACCAGATGATTCGATAAGTACTTGTTTAATCTGGTTGCCGTTTTCGTCAAGCCAAATTTCATACAGCGCAACCCCTTCAATACCACGCTTTTGCGCTGAACGTGGGTAACGAGGTTGTACTGGTTGAGAAACAAACGTCGGTTGGTCAATCATCACTGGCTGTGATGTCGCCCCTTTCGATTGATCAGTAGGAGCCGCTTGTTGTGGTTGAGGTTCTTTTGCGACTTTCTCTTCCACTTTTTCTTTTGGTTGCGGATCTTTCTTTGCAACGGGTTTTGGTGGTTGAGGTTTTTTAACCGGTTCAGGTTTCTTTTGGACTGGTTTTTTCTTCACCGCTTCTTTTTTTACGATCGGCTTTTCTACCGTCTTTTTAATCGGCTCAGGCTTTGGTTTTGGCTTCGGAGGCTCAGGTTGTTTCTTTGGCTCCGGGTGCTTCTCTTCCACCACTTCTTGTGGCGTAGGAGCCGCTTGTACCGGTTTTGGCGCTGAGACTAAATTCAAGCTTACCGAGCTGGTGGGATTGCCTGCTGGCATTGCAAACACTTTTGTCTCTTGGGAGACAAAAAGAAGCGCTGCGTGCACCACTAAAGAGGCGCCACCGGCAATGGCATATCTTTTTACGTTCACGGGTAAATCTCGGTAGTAGGAATCATTATCAAGTGGGAAGATTATTGCTCGAAAAGGAAATAAGATCAATTATCAATTGCATTATCATTACGTGCAAATTATGATCTTTACAGTTTTTTTGAAATGAGCCTCAATCCTTTGTGTGGTGGGCTTTAAGTGAGTAAATATGAGCGTCGACATTTATAAATTTGACGAATCAATTCTCGGGAGTGACAGCCCCGATCCGCTGCGTTTTGCGTTTGTGAAAAAACACTCTGCGCACGCGGGTGGTAGCAGTATGCCTGTGCCACCGCCACAACAAGGTGAAATCCTGTCACGGATCACTTCTGAAACAACGCAAAAGAACAATAAGCGTTGCTTGTACATTCATGTGCCATTTTGTCGTGTGCGCTGCACTTTTTGTAACTTCTTCCAAAATGCTGCGAGCCGTAAGCTTGTTGATGAGTACTTTGAAGCGCTGATGAAAGAGCTGAAAGAAAAAGCAGCACTGCCATGGACACAAAGTGGCATTTTTCATGCGGTTTATATCGGTGGGGGCACGCCTACAGATTTATCTGCAGATCAGGTTCGTATCCTTGGTCAGGCAATTCATGACTATTTCCCTTTAGCCGCCGATTGTGAAATTACCCTAGAAGGACGTATTAACCGATTCTCGGACGAGCTGTATCAGGGAGCGCTAGACGGAGGTTTCAACCGTTTTTCATTTGGTGTGCAAAGCTTCAATACCAAAGTGCGTCGTAGTGCTAAGCGTTT
Organism: Vibrio sp. L85; assembly: GCF_963871815.1. Taxonomy (NCBI): domain Bacteria; kingdom Pseudomonadati; phylum Pseudomonadota; class Gammaproteobacteria; order Vibrionales; family Vibrionaceae; genus Vibrio; species Vibrio sp. L85. Next base: position 86,335 of record NZ_CAWMYL010000246.1, on the reverse strand, counting down.
AGATGATCGTGAAGATGTCTTGAACCGCGTTGCTGAGCTCGCTAAAGAAGACAAAATTCCCGTCATTATAGATCTGCTATATGGCTTGCCTTATCAGACAAAGGAAGTGCTCGAACAAGATTTGCACGACTTTATGTCTACTGGCGCGCACGGTTTGGACCTATATCAACTGGTTGTTGGTGGGACAGCCCCAATGTTGAACCTAGTTGAGAAGGGTAAGATGCCGCCACCGGCAACCACGCCTGAAAAAGCTGGTATGTACGAGCTCGGTGCGAAATTCATGTCGAAACACCATATGAAGCAGCTCAGTGTAAACCATTGGGCGATCGATAACCGTGAACGCAGCTTATACAACAGCTTAGCGAAAACGTATGCAGAAGTGCTTCCGGTTGGTTGTGGTGCCGGCGGTAACATCGGTGGTTACGGCATGATGCAACATCGCACGCTAGACACTTATGTCAAAGCCGTCAATGAAGGGCAAAGCACCATCGCGATGATGATGAAACAGAGCCCGCTAGAGCCACTCTTTGCTGCGCTAAAGTCAGGTTTCGACCGTGGCATTGTTCAAGGGAACAAACTGCCAAACTTCATGGGTGAAGACACCTTTAACTTCCTAATGCCGTTGTTCAAAGTATGGCACGACAAGGGCTTGGTCGAGCTTCAAGAGAGTAGCTTAGTGCTAACCCTTGCAGGGAGCTTCTGGGCTGTTTCTCTCGCACAGGCATGTATTCAGGTACTAACGTCGGAAATGAACGAAAACGTACCAAAAGTATCTAACATCTAAAAGAAATGGAAAAACCAATGGAATCAATTAAGCAACAGGTTGAAAGCCTACTAGAACAAGAACCGCAACTGCTACCTGCGGCGATGGCAGAGCGCCTTGGCGTATCGGAATTTGATGTGGTTGCAGCACTACCTCAAGAAATGGTAGCGGTGGCTCCGGGAGAGCAAGCTCAAAGCATTTTAGAAGGTCTTGTAGGCTTTGGTCCTGTAACGACGATTGTTCATTCTTTCGGCTCAATCTTTGAAGTGAAAGCACCGTTCCCGAAAGGCAAAGTGGCACGTGGTTACTACAACTTAATGGGCAAAGAAGGGGAGCTTCACGGTCACCTTAAACTGGATAACGTGAAAAACATCGCGCTAGTAAGCAAACCGTTTATGGGACGCGAAAGCCACTACTTTGGTTTCTTCTCTGAGTGCGGTAGCAACATCTTTAAGATCTACCTAGGTCGTAATGAAAAGCGCGAACTGATTGAAGAGCAAGTAACGGCATTCCGTGCAATGCAAGCTGAGTTCAATCAGTAGTTCCAACATAGAATTAACAAAGTTAAATGCATACGACGTTTGCTCCATCCGCCAACAGGTGGGGTGGCGTCGTTTATCAAAGAATAACCGAGTTTAAATTCGGAAACACAAAACAAGTAAAGTTAGGTATCAAAATGGATCAGCAAGTTAAACAAGAGCGTTTACAAGGTCGTCTAGGACCAGAAATTAAGGAATTCCGTCAGGAGCGCCGTACGATTCAACTAGCAACAGTTGATGCGGAAGGTCGTCCAAACGTAAGTTACGCCCCATACGTACAAAACCAGGAAGGTTACTTCGTTCTTATTTCTCAGATTGCTCGTCACGCGCGCAATCTGCTTGAGAATCCAAACGTATCTTTGATGATGATTGAAGATGAGGATTCATCTAAGCAGTTGTTTGCTCGCAAGCGTCTAACGTTTGATGCGGTTGCGACAGTTGTAGAACGTGACTCTGAAATGTGGCAGCAAGTTGTTGGTCAAATGAAAGATCGTTTTGGTGAAATCATCGACGGTCTAAGCCAACTAGAAGACTTTGTTCTATTTAACCTAAAAGCAGAACAAGGTCTATTCGTAAAAGGTTTTGGTCAGGCTTACCAAGTGTCTGGCGATGATTTGGTTGATTTTGTTCACCTTCAAGAAGGTCACAAGAGAGTCGAAAAAGCGTAAGCTGGCTTTCTAACTTATGATCGTCTAAACGGGTGTGAATGCCCAAAGGGAGTTAGGTTATAATAACTCCCTTTTTATTAGACCAAAAGTACAGAGAAAGAGCATGAGACCAGTAAGTAAGGAACTTGGCGAGATTTGTTACCCATTCATTTATGAAGACAGTCCGGTCTGCGATTTTGAAATTACGGCAGACGAGTTGTGCAGTCGAATTGGGCTTGTGCTATCGATGGAGTTAGATGATTTTAGTCGCGACGTCCTAACTCGCATGCAGCCAAACGTGTACCATGTGAACGGCTCTATCCGCGGCAAGCTCGCAATCACAGAAGCGGAAGTTGATGAGTTAAAAGCTGACTACGACGCAATCAAAGCGCGCATTGACGGTGGTTTTAAGGGGTTTGTACTTCCCGGTGGTCACCCAACTTCCAGCCAATTACATTTGTGTCGCTGCCAAGCCAAGAAGGTCGTTCGCGCATTGGTTGCGGTAGAGCATTCAGGTAAGAAGCAACCCGCCCCAATTTTGTTCCGCTATTCAAACCTGCTAGCTAACGTGCTTTACAGCTTGGCTTCCTATATCAATCACATTTATCAAGTGGAAGAAACGGAGTTTGTGTCTCGCAGCTACACGATGCCAAGTAAATAACGAGACAAACTAAAGTCGTTATGATGCCATCGCTTTTGCTTCTAGCTCTTTTGCGCCGCGCAGCATAGCTTCAATCAATTCTCCTGCATTGAACTTCTCTAACGCTTCATGAGCGCCAACTTGGTGAGCTCGGTCAACACAAATCTCGCTAGAGAGAGAGGTGTGAAGAATACGGTAAGAGTTGTTCAGTGCGGAATCGTTTTGAACTTCAAATGCAAGTTCATAACCGTCCAATCCTGGCATTTCGATATCACTTACTAGAAGATCAATAGGGCGGTTTTCTTCTGCTTCTCGCTTCATTAAATCGAGTGCATCAGAGCCATTTTTGCAAATTTGATAAGAGATATTGATGCGATCCAACGCGTCACTTAACTGTTTGCGTGCAATCGAAGAGTCGTCAACTAAAAGGATACTCAAGGCTTTCAGGCGTTCACGCTCAATGTCTGTCAGCATAGGAATCTTAGTGTTTTCATATTGAGGGTAGATCTTCGAAAGCAGAAGCTCGACATCTAACATTTGGACGATTTTCTCTTCATAGCGAGTAATGCCAGTAACAAAGATGTTGTGACCTGCACTTTCTGGTGGCGTTTCAATTGCTTTCCAGTCACATTCGATGATTTTCTCGATACTTCGTACCATGAACGCAACCACCGTGCGCAAGCAATCTGTCACGATCAGATAGCAGTTTTTGTATTCCTCTTCTTGAATCGGACGGAATCCAATCGCTGCTGCCATATCAATCACTGGTACCGTTAAGTCTCGAATCGTGACGGTCCCAATCACGTGGTGATGAGAATATGGAATCTTGGTCGTTGGCATGTAAGGAACAATTTCACGGACTTTAAGTGTGCCAATTGCGAAGTTCTGTTGCAGGGTGAGTTTAAACACCAACATGCCCTGAGATTGGTTCGCTTTACTTGCGACTTTTGCCATGAAAATAACCTTATCAATATCACTGATTTATGTAACTAATCTAATCTTATAAGGCGACAGCTTCAACCGTAGAGCGTGGAAAAATGAGCTTTTTAGGAAATAGAACAAATAAAGAGAGAAATAACGTTCAATAATGGGTAACTTTTCATCAACTTGTCCGCGAGTTCCGATCATTAATGGATGAAGATAGAGCCTGAATTTGAGAAATCATTGCGATATTGAAGCGTTTCGGTAAACTTGCGCCACCCGAACAGTGAGAGACAAACACATGGCAAATACAGCAGCCGCTTTACACATTCTGGTAAAGCACAAAGAACAAGCTGAAGACATCATTAAGCAACTTAAGAAAGGTGCTAAATTCCAGACGTTGGCAAAGAAATACTCAACTTGTCCATCTGGTAAACGTGGTGGCGACCTAGGTGAGTTTCGCCGTGGTCAAATGGTGCCACAGTTCGACAAAGTTTGCTTTTCAGGTGAGGTTCTAACTCCGCACCTAGTAAAAACTAAATTCGGCTGGCACGTTGTAAAGGTTCTTTACCGTACTTAGTTTGAATCGCATTTAAAAAGCACCTTGTTAGGTGCTTTTTTTGTGCCTAAAACGACTCGTTTTGTTACCTCTCTAACAATTAACCGTCATTCATATTGAATGTTGAGCTGTCAATGATGTATTAAGTATGCATCTAGTTGTTTATTTTGGTGAAGAGCATGACTGTAAAAGACTTGAAGCACTTGGATGACCACGCACAACCGCAAAGCATTGCCTTTAATTATAAAAGAAATAAAGCAAAAGCTATTTTGACTCTAAAAGGGATTCTAGATGGAATTCATGCTGATAAGCACTTAAACCCTATTGAAGAAATCTATTTGAGAGCGTGGAAAGACAATGACATTTTCAACTTCAGAGATGGGGACTTCGTTGATATTCATGAGCAAATTGAAGACATTTTAGAAGATGGCGTGATATCAGCTTCCGAGTTGAAAGACATACAACAAATGCTTCAAGATATTCTCGACTATGGAGATTTAGAGGATGGAGGCTACGAGAGTACCGTTAATCATCTTCTTGGCTTTTTAAGTGGAATTAGCGCGGATGACACCATTTGTGATATGGAAATTGAACGCCTTTCGAGTTTACTTGAAAAAGATAAAACTCTATCAAGTATCTGGCCCGCTAATGCGATTAAAAAGAGATTAGATGCTATTTTAGCTGATGACTTGGTTGATGAAGACGAAAGGAAAGAACTGTTAGATCTAATAAAAGCAGTCTCTGGTCAATCAATGCTTGATACTGGCTTAGCTTATGGAATGACTGCCGATTTTTCCACTACGCAAGATGGTCGTTTGTGTATCAACGGTAAGCGAGTCTGTTTTACAGGTAAATTCTTGAGTGGTACTCGTAAAGTTCAAGAACAGCGAGCTAATGCTCTTGGTGCTGAAATAAAAGGGACCGTTTCAAAAAGTATAGATATTCTCGTATTAGGATCTATTGCTAGTAGGGATTGGCGCTTTACTAGTTACGGAAGAAAGATCGAATCCGCTCTCTCATTGCGAGACGAAGGAGTAAGCGTGGAAATTATTAACGAGGAACTATGGAATGCGTTAGTAGGCTGTTCAAATTAAGCTTTTACTGCATTCATAACGCTAGTGCTATATCTGACATGGTCTACTTTTACTAAAAGCCAAGCATCGCTTGGCTTTTGCTAGTACTTATTGCATACTGAGTTCCTGAATTAAAGTCCTCTAACCGTAGCGATGATTGTTCTGGCTCTTCGACAAAGACAAAGATTTCCCCGTCTTTCTTGAGGACCTTCACGCCCATTTGCGATAACTCTAGTGCTAATTGGAATGGGTTGACGTGATAAAAGTGCTCTACGTAAGTCCATAGTACATAGTTCGTCAGTATTTCCTGCTCACCAAATAACCCTTCTAATGCATATTGCAAAAAGATGTGCGCATCGATCATTGTCTCGCCCGAGTTGTTGGATATCGTGACGACGGCAATTTCATTTAGAGCATCCAGTACTTTCGAAACTTCGTCTTCAAGGTCTGGGTAGGTATCTTTGTTCCCTCTACGGACATTACGTTGAAAGGAGTGAGATTCGTCATTCTTGAACCCAAACGCATGACTTGCTTTGTATGAGAGGCGATACACTGTTGAAACAGAGGCTTCGAACTCTTTTAGCTTATTGAGCACCGTCTGGTCGTCTGCTGGTACTTTGGTTACCGCCAGTGCTTTTGCTTGTTGAACCCGCTGATAGACCTCTTTTCCTGCAGGTAAAATATCGAGACAAGAGGCTTGCTTTTCTGAGCTTGCTTTCCAAGCGCCAAATCGAATGACATCGTCAAGTTTGAACTTAGATAAATCCTCATCGGTTTCTATTTCTAACGTCTCATACCAGTGCTCACGCCACATTTGCATTTCCTTCATGCGGTATGCTTTGCTGTACCTTAAATGGCAGTATATGTGGTACGAAAAACCAGTCAGAGCAAAAAACCAAGGCAGCCCTAGATATTGATAGAAATGAGATGAGTCACTAAAAATAAGACCGTAGATTAATAACCCGACAGAGGCAAATAGCGCTAGGATAAAGCAGATAAAATTAACGAGGAAAAACATATGTTGGTAATCGTTTTTATCATAAGTTTCTGCTTTAAAAGCAATCCAAGCCGTTACGACCATTCCAAAAATGCCTGCAGTAACCAGCTGAATGCAGATCGCGAATGTAACTCCCCAAAAAGACATGTTTTTCCTCATGTACTCAAAAATAAGTGCAAATTGTTGCATATGTAATTTTAAAAGGTGACCACCCTATAGCTAGGCGACGACGCGCTTCATAGTTTCATTGCTCTATGTATTGTTGTGTAGTTCTAAAGTGTTGAACTTGATGGATTCTTTTTCCATCTAAAGGGTGATTAAAGGGATAGGTTTCACTTTGAGCGTTTTATTATTCGCACCAACTGTGACGTAAGCAGCAGTTTCACTTTCTTAAATATTTGTTACATATGGTCTTGTTGCGCTCTTTTCTCTCATTCTTATTGAGAAAAGGCGTATTAGCTCGATTAAGCATGGGTTATGATGAGTTTAATAAAGTATTTATAAAACAGATGCTTAGTGGTTCATGTTTTCATGTTTAGTTATCTCTATGGTGTTAAAGTGCTTTTAAACACACGTTTAACCCTTAACAAGGGATGAGCTACGCCTTGTTTTTCCCCCTAGCAGAAACACAAAAGGGGTGAGGGCGACGCGTCAATAGTTCTTATAATTTCGGCTATTGGATTCGCTCACGACGAATTTGAGTAACAATAGGTGAGCGAACGCGACGAGGAGAGAAACATGAGTGGCTTACAGGAAACACTATCAACAGGTGCAAATGTTATCTTGCACGCTTTTGATTGGAAGTATGCTGACATTGCCCAACGCGCATCGGAAATCAGCGAGCTAGGTTATGGCTCGGTGTTGGTTTCTCCACCGATGAAAAGCGCACAAGACGAACGCTGGTGGCAGCGTTACCAACCTCAAGATTATCGGGTTATCGACAATGCACTCGGTAACACAGTAGATTTCAAAAACATGATTGAAGCACTCAATCATGTAGGCGTACTGGTTTATGCCGATGTCGTTTTTAATCATATGGCGAACGAAGCGCACCTTCGTCCAGATCTACAGTATCCACGTCAAGGCGTGATGGACGACTACCAACAAAATGCGAGCAAGTATCAAGACCTGATTCTATTTGGCGATTTATCTGAGCCGCTATTTGACGAAAATGACTTTGTTGAAGCCTTTGGGATCAAAGATTGGAAAGACAAATGGCAAGTGCAAAACGGTCGAATCACTGGTGGTCCTACCGATCCTGGCTTACCAACTTTGCGTGTATGCAAGCACGTTGTTGAGCAGCAAAAAGCGTATTTAAAGGCGCTTAAGTCAATGGGTGTGAAAGGTTTCCGTATCGATGCTGCGAAGCATATGACCCTAGAGCACCTAAAGCTGGTTTGGACAGAAGAGATCACGCGAGATGTGCATATCTTTGGTGAGATCATCACCGATGGTGGCGCAACAGAAGAAGAGTATGAGCTGTTCTTGGAACCGTATTTGAAAGAGACACGATTGGGTGCATATGACTTTCCGTTGTTCTCAACCATCTTTAAGGCGTTCTCAAAGAAAGGCAGCTTTAAGTCTTTGATCGACCCGTACTGTTTTGGTCAAGCGTTGTCGAACCGTCGAGCCATTACTTTTGCCATCACTCACGATATTCCAAATAACGATGTGTTCTTGGATTTAGTCATGGATGAAGAGAATGAGTGGATAGCGTATGCCTATATCCTAGGCCGCGATGGAGGTGTACCACTTGTTTACACAGATTTGGATACCAGTGGCATAAAGGGCGCAGATGGTCGACCAAGATGGCAAAATGCGTGGCAAGATGCGCGTATGGCGAAGATGGTAGCGTTCCATAACCTAGTGCATGGTGAACCGATGACGGTGCTTGAAGGTAACGACGATATGTTGGTGTTGCAACGTGGCGAAAAGGGCATCTTAGTGCTGAATAAATCTTCACGAGCGCAATCACTACAACTTACCTTGAATAAAGCCTTGGTAGACATGATGACAGGCGAAGAGATGCCTTGTACTGAAGAGATTAAAGTGGCAGCAAAATCGGCGATGCTGCTTGTAGAGAAATAATACCCCTTGAAGCGCAAACTGCTTTGGAGTTTGCGCTTCCTTTTCCTTTTTGTCGCTTGGGATTGAGTGCTTAGTCGATGAGCTTCGCGACGATTTTTCCGACCGTTCGTTGCTGACGAATAAAGACTAGAGCTTGAGCGACGTCTTTTAGTTCTACCACTTCCAATTTTGGCACCATAACCTCTCCGCGTTCTAACATATGCGAGAATTCCACCCCAGCGTTAACCATAGAAGCAAAGCCTTGTTCACCATGAACATGCCCTGAGCCTAGACTCAACTGATGAAAAGTGAGCCCTTGCAGGAAAGCGCCTGGGTATTCTGTTGCGCGAGTTGTTCTTACTAGTTCAACCATTTCACCTTCAAAGCCAAGCACAGAGGCGCATAAGATGTCGTTGTCGCCACCAACGCAATCCAAAGATACTTCCACTCCTAAGTCTTCAGTAATTGACATAACTTGCTCACGTACATTCTCTTGTTTGTAGTCAATTACGTGTGTTGCACCCAACGAACGTACGAACTCATGGTTTGCAGCAGAGCTTGTGGTTATGATGGTTTCTACGCCAAAGAAGCGAGCTAACTGAATAGCAAAACTACCAACACCACCAGAGCCGCCCGCAATAAAGATACTCTTACGGGTAGAAATGTTCAGCTTGTCGACAAGGGCTCGATAAGCCGTCCAACCTGCACATGGAGAAGCGGCTGCGATTTCTGGATCAACATCAGGATGCGTAACCAGCGTGCGCGAGTCCTGAATTGCGTATTCGGCAAAGCCACCGCTCATTCGACGCATGTTGCCATGGTAGAGTACGCGATCGCCCACCTGCCAACCTGATACCTTGTCGCCAATGGCAACGATTTCCCCCGAAACATCGAGACCACCAACGAATGTATCATCTATCCCGTCGACCATCTCGTGCCAAAGGTTTACTTTTGCATCGACAGGATTGAGCCCAACGGCATGAACTTTCACTAGTACATCGAAGCTGCCGTTTATCTCTGGCGTATCGATGTCAGTATAGGTAAAGGTATCTTGATCTTTTTGATAGGTGATTGCTTTCATTCGTTTCCCCAGAGGGTTTGGAACCCAGATTTATGCAGCCCAACAAAGTTAGAATAGTTGGAAATTTCCATGTTGTTCGATGCGTATTCCCACGCACCTTGAAGTCATTTCGATATGTTAGCCATCACATAAGTGAGCTAAAAATTATCATTTGTTTTGAATGTAATAAATTTCTGTAATCAAAGGTCTCTTAATGAGTGGCACGATTGGCGAGCAAGATGGCACCTTTTGCCAGTGTGTGGCGTGATTAGATTGCATAAACTGTGTCCATACCAACTACGCTGTGACCAACAGCGAATCAGTCAGAACATTAGAGGACAAGCACATGGCAAATACAGCATTAATTACAGGCGCATCAGGTGGTATCGGTGAAGAATTAGCGCGTATACACGCCGAAAAGGGTGGAGACTTAGTGCTTGTAGCCCGCTCTAAAGACAAGCTAGAGGCACTGGCATCAGAGCTTCGCGACAAACATAAGGTACAAGTTTTTGTCATTGCAGAAGATTTGACTGAAGCTGATTCTGCTACACGTGTGTTTGAGCAAACCGAAGCGCAAGGGTTGCAAATTGATGTGCTGATTAACAATGCAGGCTTTGGTGGTCACGGAAAATTCCATGAACGTGATCTCGTGGCAGACCAAGCCATGATGCAACTTAATATGGTGACGTTAACCAATCTGACTCACTTGTATCTGCAAGGTATGGTGGCGCGCAATCATGGTAAGATCTTAAATGTGTCATCAACGGCGTCGTTTATGCCAGGTCCATTGCAAGCGGTGTACTACGCAACTAAGGCTTATGTTACTTCGTTTACCCAAGCGATAGCAGAAGAGCTTAGAGACACCAACGTAACTGCCACAGCTTTGTGTCCGGGTGCGGTAGCGACGGGTTTTGTTGCCGCAGGGGATCTACAAGGAGTGGAAGTCTTCAAAAATGCTAAGTCTCCTCGTTCTGTTGCTGAGTGTGGCTATAGCGCTATGGAACAAGGCAAGTTGGTGGCGTTCAACGAAGGCGGTTTGAAGTTCATCCTTGAGTGGATTGTCCCTTTTCTACCAAGAAAATTGGTGCTAAAAATATCGCGTCAAACTATGGAAAAAAGCGCTTAGGAATCAGATATGATCAAGCGAGCGAGTCAGTTCAGCGTACCTCAGAGTTGGAAAGTGCTCCTTAACGATATGGATATCGACCCGCAATTGGTGCTGGCATACGCCAAGTTACCTGCGACTCATTCATTCGAGCGTATAGCACTTGGAGGGGAGTCTCCCCTGGGCATTATCGAGAGCAGCGTCATTGAGTACAAAACGAATAGAAAGGAAAAGCGCCGAGCATGTCGGCGCTTTTGTGAATGGTGCTTTTGTCCACACACCTTTCAAGTTCTGTTTTTTTTACATAATCAGAGCTATTTCACTAAGTGCTGACCCATTACGCCGTCGCCTTTTTCTAAGCGAGATGAAATGTCACTAAACAGATCCGGTAAGTCGGCTTTGATCGTGTAGTTATGACCGTCATTCAACTTGTTAAAGTCCACTGAGTACTGTGTGTAGCTGTCATCATACTGATAGCGTACGTTCATCACTTTTTGGTCTAAGTTGTACACCAAACCATAGATGGTCGCGTAGCCGCGCATTTCACCATTCACAGGGCGGTTTGCTGCATCCAATGGGATTTTGTAGGTCACACTGTCGAGTTTCGCAATGCCATTGGTGTAGCTACTTGGCTCTTTAAGCTGATCCTTCATATAGCTGTTCCAGATAAAGCGCTGAGCAGAGTTGATGTTACCCGGAATTGGGAACTCACCATTCACATCACTCTTCGCTTTTGGTTGCGCTTCTTGCCAGTTTTTCAAGTGTTGCGCGTACTCTGGGCTGTTAGTCATCACGTCATATTGTTTGCCATGATGCACTTGCCAAGCACCATCAATGTATTCCAATACGGCAGAATCGCCACTTGCATCTTCTAGTGAGTAATGTCCCTTCATTTCAATGCCATTGTGACTGAACTGTTGTATTTGGATTGAATCTAGGTGCTTCAATGCTTCATCAACGGATGCAAAACTATCGATCAGGTAAGCGACAAAGCGCGAGTTTTCAACTTGTTGTTTTCCCGCTTGTGGCGCGCCAGGGTTCTCTTCATCCAAGAACAATGCATTAGCCGCAAAGCCTTTCTCGTTAAAGCCATCAATAATACCCACGCCGTAGATACTCACACCGATAGAAGCGTATTTCGATGTCCACGTCAGCGCATCGCCTTTATCGTATCCACGGTAGGTTTGACCTGCGTGGCGAACATCAATAGTTGGCTGATTGGCTTCCATCCAATCCATGGTACGAGAGACAAATACACCGTGGTCTTGAGTCTCCCAAACCAAACGTGAACACGCATTTGCTGCGGTAGAGATGCTGCCGACTGCCATTGCGACTGATGCTGCTAGAAGTACTTTTTTGCTAAAACCTTTCATTGAATTGCCCTCGTAACGTTTCAATACGAGATCATTATTACGTGGAATATTCACCATGTAATCTCAGTTGTGTTGCAAACTTTGCAACAAAAGAATGTCGGTTGAGCTAAGATAAACGGGTTTATTGTTTGAGGATCTTCTAATGCCCAGAGCCAGTTTTGACCAACTTACTGCATTTGTTGCTGTCGCGGAGCATGGATCGTTTAGCCAAGCCGCAAGGGTAATCGGGAAAGACAGGGCGACGCTGCATCACCAAGTCAGCGATCTCGAAATTGATTGGGATGTGATCTTGTTTGAACGCAAAGGAAGAACACCAGTCTTGACGGAAGTAGGGGCGACGTTAGTTACTCAAGCCAAGCACATCCTTTACCAAATGCAGTCTTTAGAACTTTCTTGTGATAGCTACTCTCAAGGGGATGTTCCGGAAATAACGATTTGTCACGACATGTCGGTGCCGTGTGATGCCATCGCAGACATCGACCTGTCTCTGCGCAAGCAATACAAAAATACGGCGATTCATTGGTTACATCGCAGCCGAGATGAAGCGCTAGACATGCTTATGGCGAAACACGCGGATTTTGCGGTGGTACTTAACAGTGGTAAAGCGTTCCCAACTGAAGGGATGTCTTTTATAAACTTGGGCTATCCGAGGTTTACCTTCTATGCGCATCGGAAAAGCTCGATAGCGCAGAACCCCGTTGTGACTCTGCAGGACCTCGCATCACATCACCAATACATTGCAGAGAATTTCAGTACCAGTGCACTTGGCAATCAACAGGTGATGTCACCAAATATCTCCCGAATCAGCAACATTGATGTGTTGATGCGACTATTGAAAAATGATGGCTTTGCCTTGCTTCCTCGTCATTTAGTGCAAGCTCATGATGAAAAGAGCGAATTTGTCCCTTTAAACATAGACTTTATGGCGAACGAAGGTCGTGCAGGTTATGTATTATTAAAGCGAGGCAATACGTTAAGCCCTGTGCATCAAAAGCTGGTGGCGTTGGTGACCGAATGGTTTGATAAGCAGGTTTAAAAACTGCTTAGCATTTATCGCAAGAAGAACCGTTTTGGTTGCAGTCTGTCATGCGACCTTGTTTATCGAATGAGAAGCTACAACATTCCTCAAATAGCTTTTTCAATTCTACCCGTCCTTTTTGAACACGTGATTTGAGAGTCGAGTAGCTGATGCCTTGCTGTTCTGCTAGCTTTTTTTGGCTCATACCTTCAAGCTCAATAGAAGAGAGCAGTTGCGATTGCTCTTCTGGTAGCGCCTGCACAAACGGTGCAATGCACTTTGACAACTCTTGTTTAAGACTCGCTGCTTGTTCTTCAAACCACAGATCTTCAGCGATGAGGTCATTATCACGCTGGTTTCGTGCACGTTTGCGGTAGAAGTCGATGATGGCGTTATTAGCGATTTGGAATAGCCATGACTTGATGCTCGATACATCACGAATATCCCCAAGATTCTGATAAGTCTTAAGTAAGATCTCTTGTTTGAGGTCGTCTACGTCATCTTCATTACTGACTTTAGAGCGCAAGAAGGCGTGAATAGCGTGTTCGTATTCGCTCCAAATCGATTCAAGGTTAGCAGTTTTCATTGATACAACACTCGTCACGCAGGAAGCCAATAACCGTATCTAAACATTCATACTCAGCAACACAATACAAAGTACGACCTTCACGACGCTGACTGATTAAGCCAGCTGAGGCAAGGCTCGAGATGTGATGAGAAAGAGTAGAAGCTGGAATGCCAAGTTTATCTTGTACGCCACCAACTGCGATACCTTCATAGCCCGCTTTAACCACCTCTTTATAGATACATAGACGGGTAGGGTGTCCTAGCTCTTTGAGCGCTTTTGCTACAGCTTCGAGTTCCATACTGACCTCTTGGAATGACTGACGATAAATACATTTCGATGATAGTGAAAGTGTAGATGAATAGCAAACAAGAAAATTTCAATATCTAATTTATTGATTAGTAAGGGTTAAATTTATATTTCGATATTTATCGAAATATAATGGTTGACGCATCGATTTTTAATTCTATAATTCGAGAAAAATAGAAATGAAGAATTCAGCTTCATTAGGAAATTTACAGTTACTGATGTGACATCAGTAGGAGATAAAATATGAATCCAGAAATCATGACAATGGCCAAAGAAGCGCTTGATATGTTTGCGTTTCTTGCAACCGAACTAATCATTCTATTCCTAGCAATTAGCTATATCGTGGGTGTGTTGCAAGACTTTCTAACACCAGAAAAAATTCAGTCTATCCTGAGCTCTAAAAAGGGTAAGGGCTACTTTATTGCAGCGTTGCTAGGCTCGATTACGCCTTTCTGTTCATGTTCAACGATTCCTTTCTTAAAAGGATTGTTGCGTGCAAGGGCGGGTTTTGGACCAATGATGGTGTTCCTATTTGCAAGTCCACTGCTTAACCCAGTGATCATTGGCTTGTTTGTGGTGACCTTTGGTTGGAAAGTGGCAGTATTCTACTTTGCTATTGCGATGACAGTATCAGTAGTAGCAGGTTATGTACTTGAAAAACTTGGGTTTGAGCGCTACGTAAAACCAGAAGCATACGAAGCAGTAGGTTCTTCTTCATGCGGTACTTCTTGCGGTGACTCAAGCAAGAAAAAAGAAGAAGCGAAACCAGCATCTAGCTGTGGTACCAGCGCTTGTGGTGAACCAGCTCCAGTTGTGGCGAAAACATCTTGTTGTGGTGATGCGCCAAAAGCTGAACCTAAAGTGGAAGTATCTTGCTGTTCATCAGACGGTACTGCAACAGCGACGATTGTCGAAGAGAAGCAACCAAGCCGTTGGGTTCGTATTTGGCACTCAACTTGGAAAGACTTTAAACAAGTGTTCCCTTACCTAATGATGGGTATTGCGATTGGTTCATTCATCTATGGTTTCATCCCAACGGATCTGATTGCAGAATACGCAGGTGAAGCGAAGTGGTACGCGATTCCGGTAGCAGCAATCATTGGTATTCCATTGTACATTCGTGCAGAGGCAGTGATTCCACTAAGTGCGGCGTTAGTACAAAAAGGTATGGCATTGGGCTCAGTTATGGCATTGATCATTGGTAGCGCTGGCGCAAGTCTTACAGAAGTGATTTTGTTGAAATCTATCTTTAAGAACCAAATGATTGCAGCTTTCCTATTTGTCATCCTAAGTATGGCAATGGGCGCGGGTTACTTATACAGCTTTATCTTTGCTTAATAAAAGTTAGACGGGATAAGCACGATTACTTAAAAACAAAAATCCCCAAGTCATTCAGACTTGGGGATTTTTTATGTTTACCGGATGCGCCTGTCAGGGATAAGGAAACAAAAAGAGCCCATTTAAATACAGCGAAATGGGCTCTTTGTTTTCGGAAGAATGTTCATAGTCGAGGCTTAATTACTATAAGACAATGACTACGGGTTCTTCTGATTCTGCTATTGGCTCTCGCGTAGGATGTGAATATTCCGAGTTTTGAGTAAAGTCATCAGGACTGTTGCCATTTAAAGCGGCACACTCTTCGTCGGTAAGCCATCCAATAAACTCCGAATCTTGATCGAAGCACACTTCTTTGGGCGTAAACGCCGCAGACTGAAATGATAAAAGCATCAAAAGTGACGCAAAAAAGAGTTTTGACATGATTAAATATTCAACCAATTGTTTATTAATAGACGGATAATTATAATTATTGTGATGTTAGTTCACATTTTTCCGGCTGAAATGATATTGATTGGTTATTTTATTGTCAATGTAACTGAATAAATATTTGCGATAACTATCAATAACTTTTATCGTTCGCCAAGTACTTCGAACTCGTCATAGGTCAGACGAGAAAGACCGTCAGCTTGGATCTCCCATAGTTCTTTATGCACCACACCAAACGCTTTGTTCATGGTCCAATCGGACGTCAGAATGTAACCTTGTTCGCTATCTTGTTCCCATTTCGTGTTGGTGTAGTCCACGCTGTTAAAACCTTGGTCCATGATGTTTTGCCAGAATGCTTGAATTGCTTCACGACCTTCAAATGTACCAAAAGGTTTGGCAACCATGATTGCATCTTCGGCGTATTGTGCTGCGCATCCTGCAGCGTCCTGATTATTAAAAGCGATTTGCCATGCTGAAATGCCTGCTTGAGCGCGTTCTAAAACTGATTGAGTCATCCTGAAATTCCTGTGTTTGGTGTTTGTTTATGTGGCAATCATAGAGGTAGAATTGAATCAGAAAAACAAACAAATAAGAACGGAATGTTCTGATAAATAGAACAATGAGGAAAAGTGATGAATAAGCTGCGTTTGATGTCTCTATTCGTTCATATTGTAGAGTGTGGGTCGATCTCCAAAGCCGCAGAGAAGTTAGAACTTTCTAAATCTGTACTGAGCTCTGCACTCAAACAACTTGAGGGGGAGTTGGATACGTGTTTACTTAAACGCACGACCAGAAAGCAAACGTTGACACCCTCTGGTGAGCGCTTTTATCAGCAGTGCGCGCAAATGACGAAGCAAGCGGAAGAGGCGTGGCTAGAAGCAGCAGAGTTGAAGCAAACCCCAGTGGGAGTGATCACCGTGACGGCTCCCAACGCATTAATGCGCTCGATCGTATTACCTGCCTTAACGGCTGCTTTTGCCGATTACCCCGATGTGCATTTAAATTTGATCAGTGATGATAAACATGTCGATATCATTCAGCAGAATATTGACCTTGCAATCCGAGTTGGAGCGTCTGGTGATTCAAACATTAAACAGCGGAAAGTTGGGCAGTTTTGTGACGTATTGTGCCGCGCGAGAGGGGAGCAATCTGACATGGGAGATGCTTCTTATATCGCTCAACATTGGCAGGTCGAACCCATTGTTCATACGTTCTTTTTGGAGAAACAAGACCACCAAGTTCAATACCCAGTGAAGCATCGAGCGAACAGCGTGTTTGATGTGGTGAGTCTTTTAGAGATGGGATTGGGCTTTGGGGTTGTTCCTGATTTTATTCTGGACTCGAATCCACTCCTTGAACCAGTACCTAATGCACAAGCCTCAAAAGTGAATCCAATTTACGTATTACATCCTTATCATGCTCATGTGCCGATGTCTGTGACATTAGCGATTCAAGCAATTGAAGAACGTATTGAGCAAGTGATTACATGCAGAAGCTAAGAGTTTGACTCCATCAAAATTGAGAATGTAAGGAGCATTAATCCGCTGCATTTTTATTCGGGATCAATCTTCATCATTATTTCACCCCACGTTCAAAATCCCTCGTCTACACTGTTTGATGAGTTGTCAGTTGGCAGACCAAGGAGGTAGCCATGATTGCAGTTCATCGAGAGTATTGTTTATCGAATAGCCCAGATTTACACGCCCATGTTGAAGTCAATCCCGTCGGCAAATTGGAAGTCGAAATTGTCGAACTTCAAGAGCACCATACCACCGAGTTTGATGATCTTTCTTTTGAAAGCAGCGGTGCTCAAACTCGTATTTGTGGTAAAGAAGATACGGTCCCATGGCAGTTTAATCTTGCTAAAACCGATGCGTTAGAGCTTTCCCATTTAGTGGATGAAGCGAATGAAGAGTACGAGATCTTAATGAGTGATCTTATGTAACGCGGTTGTTTTTGGGGCAATAAAAAACCTCCCAGTGGGAGGTTTTCGCGTTTATTGAGCGTCTTCTTTCGGAAGGTGAAGTTCTTGAACATTTTCTTCGTTGAAGTCGTCCGCGTACCCTTTTGGTGGTGGAGTCCAACCACGTTCGGAACGCGAAAGCTTATCGTGACGATCCTTCTGCATTTCCTCTGCCATTTTTTCTTCTAGATGAATAAATAGCTGACGGAAGTTATTGTCGTAACGTTCGCCTTCCGAATCATCTGCCCACGCTTCATAAAGCATGTCGGACTTACGATCTTCTACTCGTTTGTAAGTCGCTTTTTGTTGCTCAACGAAGAACGGATGAATCCCTAAAGACTTCATCACATGACCGCCCATTTCTAAAGCGGAGTGGTATGTTTCGGATTCAATGATGTCAGCACCCGCCTGTCGAAGCAGATAACCGTGACCACGGTCGAAAGCGCGCGCGATCACTTTCACTTTCGGATAGGTGTGCTTAACGTATTTGACCAATTCAACACTCGCTTCTTGGTTATCTATGGCAACCACAAGTGCTGCTGCGTGCTCAATGCCTGCTGTGTGCAACATATCTGGGCGCATAGCATCACCAAAGTAAGCGCGTGTGCCGATTTGGCGCATGTTATCTACTTGGCTTGCTTGATGGTCTAATACGACCGTTTGAACGCCGTTAGAAACCAACAAGCGATTGATGATCTGACCAAAACGACCGATGCCCGCAATGATGACTGTGCCTTGTTCTTCAATGGTGTCACTTTCACGCTCATTCGATTCACTCTCGAAGCGAGGAAGAATAACCTTGTCGAATAAGATAAATAAGCCGGGCGTTAGGAACATAGAGATCGCAACGACTAACGCCAGTGTTTGCGAAAGTTCGAACGGAATGACGTGGTTTTGAACTGAGAAGCTCAGCAATACGAAGCCAAATTCACCCGCTTGCGCCAAGCTCAAGGTAAACAACCAACGGTTGCTGCCTTTGATACGGAAGATAAAAGCAAGGATAAAGAGAATCGCCGCTTTCAGGACCATTACGCCAAGCGTTAAGCCGATGATCAAACCAAAGTCGCTGAACAGCACAGAGAAGTCGATGCCAGCACCGACGGTAATGAAAAACAGACCAAGCAAGAGTCCTTTGAATGGCTCAATGTTTGATTCTAACTCGTGGCGGAATTCACTGTTCGCTAATACTACGCCTGCTAGGAAAGTACCTAGAGCAGGGGAGAGACCGACTAAGCTCATTAACGCAGCGATACCGATCACTAGCATCAATGCTGTAGCAGTAAAGATTTCACGTAATCCCGAGCTTGCTACGTAGCGGAATAGTGGACGACTTAAGAAATGCCCACCAACGACTACGATAGCGATGGAAGCCGTAATGACCATGCCGTACGCCCAGCCAGGAAGTCCAGCAACTAAGCTGAGCTCTTCGTGATGCTCCGCCGCAGATTGCGCTGCAGACTGTGCCTGCTCCACAAGTTCAGGGAGTGCCAATAGTGGAATGAACGCCAACATTGGAATAACGGCAATATCTTGGAAAAGCAGTACCGAGAATGCGTTTTGACCCCCTTCGGTTTTGGTTAACCCTTTTTCGCTAAAGGTTTGCAAAACAATCGCCGTGGATGAAAGCGCAAAAATCAGACCGATCGCTAATGCAATCGTCCATGGCTGACCAAAGTAAAGCGCAATCGCCATGATCAGTGCTGCTGTACCACCAACTTGGAGTCCACCTAAGCCCATTAAGCGATTACGCATCGCCCAGAGCATTTTGGGTTCAAGCTCCAAACCAACGAGGAACAGCATCATCACTACGCCAAATTCAGCAAAGTGTTGAATTGTCGTTGTTTCTTCACCAACTAAACCAATGATTGGACCAATAACCACACCGGCGATGAGATACCCAAGCACCGAGCCTAAGCCTAAACGTTTTGCTAAAGGAACGGCTATGACGGCGGCAATAAGGTAAACAAAGGCTTGTAAGAATATCCCTGTCATGACGCTTCCTTAATTAGTTGTGGTAGTGCGCTGTTAAGCTTAATAAGCGAAGCGGCGGCTTCAATGTCTAGGGTGTCGTTAACTAACGCATTGAGCAGTGTTTTGTAGCGTTCAACATGCTGATCGATTCGGTTTTCTTCTTGTGCAGTACGAGAACCAAATAGCGCGAGTGGTGCGATGTAATTCATCCCCGTGAGTGCTGACATTTGCTCGATTGGAGCAAGCAGCTCTCGAATGGTGAAATGGTTATAACCTTCAGCTTTGTACGCTTCCTCTTTACCGCCAGCAGATAACACGCAAAGTAGGGTTTTGCCATGAAGCTCTGTGCCTTCAGAGCCATAAGCAAAGCCATATTCCAACACGAGATCTTGCCACTCTTTTAAAATGGCTGGTGTGGAGTACCAGTACAATGGGAATTGAAAGATCACCACATCGTGGTCACGCAATCGCTGCTGTTCGCGGTCAATGTTGATATTGAAGTGCGGGTATTCTGCGTAGAGATCGACACAGGTCACGCCTTCAACGGTATTAGCTGCTTTAAAAAGAGGAGCATTCACTTCAGAGCGATGCTGGGAAGGATGCGCAAAGAGAATGAGGACTTTTTTATTTATCATGAGGATCCTTGCTAAGCGTCTAAACTATTTTTGCTATAAGAATGAAAGACTTTTAATTGCTGTAACAAACTGTAACTCATAAACCTTATCCTATCTACTTTAGGGATAGAACATCGAAAAGTTTAAAATCACTTTCAACGAAATGAAGATAATCTTAATTCGCGAAAGTGATACTTTTTCTATATGCAGTAGAGCGATTACACGAAGATTTTTCCCTGCATGTAAAGCACACCATCGCCCGAGACTTTTACCTGCTCTGCTTTAACCTCACAATGAAGAATGCCTCCGCGTGTGGAAGCTTGATACGCCACGAGAGAGGTTTTTCCTAGTTCTTCTGCCCACAAAGGTGCCAAGCCGGCATGAATTGATCCAGTTACTGGATCTTCATCACCGCCGTTAGCTGGCCAAAAGTAGCGTGAAACGAAATCATGCTCTTCTCCTTTTGCTGTGACGACAACATCATAAGGAGCAAGTGTTTTAAGCTGTTCGGATTGATATTGAACCTCAAGTATTTCGTCTTGGTTTTCGAGCACTACAAAGTACGCTTGTGGGCTCAATAACACGCGCTCTACTTTGCAGCTTAAGCCTTCAATCAGTGCTTGTGGAATATCGGAAATAGGTTGAGGGATTCGTAAAGGGAAGGTCATTTCGATCTTACCCAATGCGTTTTTTTCTACGCTGAGTGTTCCCACTTCTAACGTATGAAACTCGATTTTTTCCTGTACGCCTAATTTCTCAAACAACACCAGTGAAGCGGCGAGAGTGGCGTGACCGCAGAAATCGATTTCTGTCATTGGCGAGAACCAGCGAATCTCATATTGGTTTTCACCGACGGACTTGAGAAAAGCAGTTTCAGAAAGGTTATTTTCAGTAGCAATGCTCTGCATGAGGTCTGGGGTTAACCATTCTTTTAATGGGACGACTGCAGCAGAGTTACCTTTAAACTGAGTGTCAGTAAATGCGTCGACGATATAAATATCTAATTCCATCTGTCCTTCCTTGTTCATTGGTAATGAGCTAACCAGATCAGTCTGTACTCGGTGTCGAGAAGCATTTAAGTGATGCTTTAACTTAAAGTGTCAAAAATTGGCTTAAACTGATTTAGTGTGATACTTATTGAAAGGTTGCTATCTCTATTCGGGAATACACTAACTCCGAACTTAAGAAATAGGAACATTATCATGAAAGCAATGACTAAATCTGTATTGGCACTCAGTTTACTTACCATTGGTTCGGCTCAAGCGTTTGAGCTGTCGAGTAAAGATATTCAAGAAGGTCACCCAATGGCGAAGACTTTTGAATACAACAGTTGGGGATGTGATGGTGGAAACCATTCACCACAATTGATGTGGAAAGATGCACCGGCTGGTACAAAGAGCTTTGCTATCACGGCGTACGACCCAGATGCGCCAACAGGTAGTGGCTTTTGGCATTGGATTGCATTCAATATCCCGGCGTCGGTCAGTGAGTTACCTCGTGATGTTAATATTGCTAAATTGGGTGGTAAAGAATCTCGCATCGATTATGGAACGGTTGGTTTCGGTGGCGCATGCCCTCCAGAAGCTGACGGCATGCACCGTTACCAATTTACGGTTTGGGCACTGCCAACAGATAAACTGAATTTAGATGAAAATACACCAGCAGCTGTGGTTGGTTTCACACTGAATAGCATGGCGTTAGACAAAGCTAAGCTGACGGCGACTTACACCCGCTAAAGTGCAGCAGAAATTAGGGCGAGGGGAATCGATGAGCCACCAATATCAAGTCACGTTGTTTCGTGCAGAGCAGTTACAAAAACTGCGTAATGTGAGGATTCATTCCCCTAGTATTGTGCAGATCATCACGGGCAGTAAGCGTTTATTTTGGAAAGAGTCGGCACTGGATCTCTCTCATTCTGAATTACTGTTGTGTGAAGCCTCTGCATCGCTGAGCTTTGAGAACTTGCCACAGAAAGGAAAGTTCCTTTCGCGAATGTTCAGTTTCCACTGTTTGCCAACAGAGACCATGCTTGAACTTAGTATGAGCATTGGTGGAGAAGGCGAACAACCGACACTGTTGGCGGATAAAGCATTGGAAGATACGTTAAACGCCCTGTTTTCATTTGACCAGCAGTCGATGAGTCAAGAAACCCAGACCTTCTGGGTGATGGGGTTGTATCAACAACTCGCGGAACGAGGTGTTTTGCACCACTTGTTTGCCAGCGCTAATACCACATTCAGTCAAAAATTAAGCCGTTACTTATCACATTCACCTGGTGAAGAGCACTCACTAGAAGGGGTCGCTGAGCACTTTGCAATGAGCCGAGCAACCATGATCAGAAAGCTCAAGCAAGAGGGAACGCAATACCGAGAAGTTCTCGCAGAAGTACGCTTAAATCATGCTCTGTATTTAATGCAAAACGGTCACTACAACGTTGCCATGTTGGCACAATTGTGTGGTTACCAATCCGAAGGACGCTTTAGCCAACGCTTCAAAGGGAAGTTTGGACTTACTCCGAGCGATTACATCAAAACGGTTGTTGTGAACTAAATCCGACGACAACATTCAGGTCACTTGAACCCTTGTTGCGGTGGGAGCGGGGTTAAATCGGTTGTAGCGAGTTCTGTTAAGAGTTGCTGAAGTAACTGTGCTGCGTGAACGTTCGCCCTGACTTTATCGGTGTCATTCAGCTTGCTGCTGTTTTCTTCATTCAAGTATTTAATCGTTTCTTGGGAAAGCTTGAGAACAGCATGCCACTTCAGTTTTTTATATTCTAAATTCATACCCAAACTCCTTTTGAATCTTCAATTTAGAACATTGTTTAACCCTCAAGTTAGCATATTAGAATTTGTTGAGCGCGTTATGCCTATTAACACAAACAAAAAACGCCTTTCACATTTATGAAAGGCGTTTTTGAGCGATGATTACGAGTTGTTATTTATAGTATTTCTGCTTCATTTTAAGCGCAACGTTCACCAGAGCAATCAATACGGGTACCTCGATAAGCGGACCAATTACACCTGCAAACGCTTGATCTGAGTTCAGACCGAATACTGCAATGGAAACTGCAATAGCAAGTTCGAAGTTGTTACCCGTTGCGGTGAAGGCAATTGATGCGTTCTTGTCGTA
Organism: Vibrio sp. L85; assembly: GCF_963871815.1. NCBI lineage: Bacteria > Pseudomonadati > Pseudomonadota > Gammaproteobacteria > Vibrionales > Vibrionaceae > Vibrio > Vibrio sp. L85. The sequence continues at coordinate 63,258 of NZ_CAWMYL010000246.1, read as the reverse complement.
ATCGATACCCATTTTCTTACCAACGAAGAAACTCACGAAGAACATCAATACGAAGTAGATTGCGAGCGGAATGGCCACTCGGAATACGTCCATTGGCAGTTCTAGAATCATTTCGCCTTTCAAGCTGAACATCAGCACGATCGTCGCCAGAAGGGCAATCAAAGTAATTGGTGAAATGCGCGGAATAAATACCTCGTTGTACCATTGTTCACCTTTTGCTGCGACCAGCCATTTACGGCTTAGGAAGCCTGCTAAAAATGGAATACCAAGGTAAATTAGCACGCTTTCAGCGATGTCCATCATTGAGATATCAACCACGAAACCTTCGTAACCAAAGACAGGTGGCAAGACAGTAATGAATAGCCATGCCATCACACTGTAAGTCACGATTTGGAATGCACTGTTCAACGCAACCAACGCTGCACCGTATTCTTTGTTACCGCCGCCAATGTCGTTCCACACCAATACCATCGCGATACAGCGAGCAAGACCGATAAGAATAATGCCGACCATGTACCCCGGATGATCACCTAGGAAAGTCAATGCAAGGATGAACATCAAAATAGGGCCGACAATCCAGTTCATGACCAAGGACAGCGTTATGGCTTTTTTGTCTTTAGTCACCGTGCCTAGTAGGTTGTAGTTCACTTTTGCGAGTGGTGGGTACATCATCAAAATCAAACCAATCGCTAACGGTACGTTTGTACTGCCAACAGACATTGACTCGTTCCACTCTGCAACTTGAGGGAATGCAGCGCCAATACCTACACCGATTGCCATTGCCACAAAAATCCAAACCGTTAGATAACGGTCCAAGAAGCTCATTTTGTCGCTGGCACTATTTAAAACTTGAGTAGTCATAGTGTTCTCTTATTCGTTTATCGTCGAAAGGCGATAGTTAAAGGTATAGTTTATCTTTGTGTGCCGTACCAGCACACAAAGACAATTAGTTAAATAGTTTGGAAAAATCTAGATTGAATTGATCAAACGCGTCGCGCTGAATGCGGTAGCAAACCTTAGGAGGATTTGGCTCTGCACTGATAAAGCCAGCCTGCTTAAGAATACGTAAATGCTCTGAAACGGTAGATTGTGCAAGACCAAGCTCAGAGACCAAATCACTGTTTAGGCAACCGCCCATGGTATCAAGCGTATGCAGAATATGAAGGATGCGCAAACGAGCGGGATGTGACAGCGCCTTAGCTTGAGCCGCTAAGGCTTGTTCCTTCTCAAGTTGCTGCTGTGTGGTCTCAAAAGCTACGCCGCAAGTTGTGTTGCATTTATCACTCATTGACAAGCCTTAATAGTTAATCGTCGAATTGCGATAAAGTGTACGCCTGCTCTATGTAAGATGCAACAATTCAATGGAAATTTAATCGGGAAATCACGATAAAGAAAAAGTTTAAGAAATATTTCCTTCAAAAACAAAGTTATATGAAAAATCTTAGTAGGTTACTAAAAGTTAACTAATTGCATTATAGCTTCAGGTTACCATAATAAACCACATAAGGCGCACCACGGTTATCGCGTCATCTTGTGAACTTATTTAAAGGTAATCCCATGAGCAATGTACTGATCATCAATGCACACGAGCCATCTCCATACTCTGAAGGTCGTCTAAACGCTTCTCTTGTCGACAAAGCACAGACGCTTCTACAAGCAAAAGACCATGAGGTTCGCGTTGTGACAATGCAAGATGAAATCAACGTAGAGGAGCAACTCGCGCACTTTGAATGGGCTGATCGAGTGATCATCCAAAGCCCAATAAACTGGATGTCTGTGCCTTGGTCATTCAAAAAATACATGGATGACGTGTTTACTGCTGGCATGGGGGGCGCGCTATGTGCTTTCGATGGACGTAGTGCAGAGGACCCAAAGAAAAACTACGGTACGGGTGGTACTCAAACAAACAGCAAATACATGCTGTCACTGACATTCAATGCACCAAAAGAATCGTTTGATGATGAGAACGAATACTTATTCCAAGGTAAAAGTGTGGACGATTTAATGCTTCATATGCACGCTAACTTCCGCTTCTTTGGTATGGGTGCACTACCGACTTTTGCTTGCTATGACGTAATGAAGAATGGCGACATTGAAAATGATTTTGCTCGTTTCGAAGCGCATATAAACGAAAACTTCTAATTATCCTAGAGTAATCGATGAATTAAGGTGGACTGCTGTATGCGGTCCATTTTTATTTGTTTGCGGCGAGGGAATGTTTTTATTACTCTAAAGCACGAAATGTAACTAACGTACTTTTCGTTACCTAGATTAGGTGCGTATCTTGAGGTGAATCGTGGAAAGTAGAATCAGTGTGGATAACAAAGGTCGCAAGTCTGTGGCGAATGTGTGCTCAGAGCCGTGTGCTATTGAAAAAGGGATGCGCTTAATTGGTGGCAAATGGAAAGGCTCTCTGATTTATCACTTGAAAGATGGTCCAGTTCGTTTCAATGATTTAGCTCGAATGCTTGGCGGCGCCAGTAAGAAGATGATTGACCAACGTTTAAAAGAGTTGGAAGCCGAAGGCATGGTAGTACGCCAAGTTATCAGTGACCGCCCAATAGCAGTCAGTTACGAGCTGACCGAATTTGGGCGTACGGCACTTAAGATCCTTGATGATTTGCGAATTTGGTCTGAAACACACCAAATTGAGTTACGAAAGTAATAGCCGAATAGTGGTTTAGCACTACGAATTCACCGTTTAAGCCAATAAAAATGCCAGCGTATCGCTGGCATTTTTTATGTCTGATTGTTGTCTAGCGAGAGGTGTTTAGTAATCTAACGTACCTCGGATAGGGTAGTTATTATCTGGATTACGGATCCAAGCTAAACCACGTGATAGCGCCCCAAGTTCTGGTCGAACAAACGGGTTGTTTGAGATATCGACGACATGCAAGTTGCCATGTTCATTCACCACAAACAAACCGGGTTCTGCGAAATTGTGGTCGGTCTCTTGTTCTGAACGCGGTATGGAAATGTACAGACCCAACGTTTTCATTTGCTCTTCGGTGAGCCCGTAAGCAATAGGGAAGCTGATTTCGAGTTTCTCTAGGTGTCCTTCTAGCTGCTCTTTTGAATCGCCTGAAACTGCAAGAATATCAACACCCGCTTCCGAGAAAGCTTGTTTGTATCCCTCTAACTCGTTGAGGTATTTGGTACACAGAGGACAGTGCTTACCACGATAAACGAATACAGCTTGCCAAGTCGCATCACCTTGCGGCTGACCTAATGTCACGCTTGAACCATCTAGCAAAGTTGCTTGAAGAGAAGGGAAATTGTCGCCCGCTTTAAGTTTTACTGAAGTTGCCATATTGACTCCTGAATCGGTCATTATCCATGAACCTCCTTTCTCAATAGCAGCTATTGGGTTGGAGATTTAAGCTTCAATGTAGACCCTGTTTCGAAGCATTTCAACTAGTTAACTTTTAGTAACCTAGTCGGAAATGGCAAGAATAAAAGATCGGAAAAGAAAAAGCAGAACTTAAAGATACAACGAAGTGGGGGTGTGGTATCAGGAGCTAAGTTCTGCTTGGTGTTGTTCTTTCCGTTATGACCAATTAAACAATTCGATCATGTAAGTCAGAGCTAAAACTTCAAGTTTGTTTTCTGATTGCGCTACGCGCTTTTGGAAATAAGCTGCCATGGTAGGCAACGTTTCAGTCGATTGAGTTGTGCTTCTACATCGCATGACATTTCCTCCTTGTTGCTGATGAATTCAGTATGCAAAGAAAAGAGGAGCTGAAAAAGAGAGTAGATTTCTGGTGTTTATTCCTAATTAGGTGCGGGAAGTGCGCTAAATCACCAATTTTTATTATCAGGGGAGCAAAAAGAGGAACAAAGTGATAGGAAGTTTTCTTATTTTCTACGGATGAAGTTGAGTAAAATAAACTTATACCCACTTATTGAGGGCGCTCGGTGTCTGATCTCAACTTGTTTCGTTATTACCAACGGCTTACTCCACTTGGCATTGGTGGTGAAGTCAAAACCACATTGCAGGAAGTTGCTGACTTGCTGTTTACTTCTCCTCGCCATGCACGCAGCTTGCTGTCTCAAATGCAGGAGCAAGAATGGTTGAGTTGGCAACCAAAAGCAGGGCGAAATCAACGTTCGACGCTTCTGTTAAATATTGAGCTGAGTGCACTAAAGGAAAGCCTCGCACTGGAGCGGATCAAACGAGGGAAATATGAAAAAGCGCTAGCGATCCTTGATGAAGACGAGGCGGCATTTGGTCGACTACTCAAGACCACATCAGGTGCATCCGTTCAAGAAGGTCGACTCAATATTCAGCTCACTTATAAACGCATGTTTGAACGTATTGTCCCGCACCAATTGCACCGCAGCAGTGAACGCTTTTTCTTGCGCCAAATTTATTGCTGCTTGGTATCGAGTGACTACTACGGTGTGGTGAAGCCAGAGCTGGCACACCATTGGCGATATGATGAGAAAAGCTATGAGTGGACGTTTTATCTTCGTCCGGGGCTAACATTCCACAATGGTACACCGATAAATGCCGATACAGTCGTTAGTCTTTTTGCCAAACTCAGTTCACTCGAACTGTATGAAAAAGAACTTGCCCATGTGGCAAACATTACTGCGCCAAATCCTCTAAAAGTGGTCTTTACCCTTAGTAAACCAGATTTGGGGTTTGCAGGGCTAATCTCTGGTGTGAAATATGGCATTCAACCCGTTAGCCAAGTCAACGTTGCCAACAACAACTTGGTCGTTGGTAGTGGTCCGTTCTCTGTGATTGAGCACAGTGCTCATCGGTTAAAGCTGCAGGCGTTCGATGGTTATTACGCATGTCGAGTACTGACTGATATGGTGACGATCTGGATCGTCAATGACGAGAGGATGGAAAACCCATCCTTAGCCGCAAATCCCCCTCAAAAGCAGGTGGAAAAAGTCAGAGATGAGCTTTCTGAGAGCATGTGTGGGCATTATATGTCGACCCAAGATGCAGAGTCTGCACCTGCAAGCCAACATAGTCGCACAGAGGATGGATGTTTGTTCGCTCTGTTTAATCAGCATGCTAGGCATCCGCTTTCTCAGAGTCAACGTCGCTATATTGCCGAGTTAATCCAACCGGAGCGACTTACGGAGGTCATGCGCAAAGAAAATATTGTGTTTGGAAGCGTGCCTGCTTACAACTTGCTACCGAACTGGAAGCCTGTATTACGTCCGTTTGGTGAAGAGAGCAAACTACCAAAAAACATCACCATTGCCGGCTATAACTATACGGCATTGCGTCGATGCGCGCGTGCAATCGCGAGTCGTTTAGAGGGAACGGGAAGTAAGGTTGATATCGTCATGTACACCTACCGAGAGTTAAGTGAAAAAGCTCGAAATGGTACCCTTGATGAGACGTTAGTGATCACCAATATCAACTTGGATGACAATCGCCACGCTTCGGTGTTTACTAACTTTTTCAGCAACGTCGTATTACATCACACCTTGGGAGAAGAGAATGCCGAATGGTTGAATGAGCAACTAGAGAATGTACGTGGCTATACGGCGTTAGAGGATTATCTCAAAGCGTTAGAGCCGATCGCCTCAACACTGGTCAGTGAGTATTGGATAGCGCCTATGTTCCATCATACGCAAACTTTACGCTTTCAAGGTGTTCTAGAAGACGTTGCCCTAACCAACTGGGGCTGGCCGGATATTCGCTCGGTGTGGTCAGCGGATTAACTGCCTCAGTTATTGAGCAAAGTACTGCTTCACGAATTCAATGAAGGCTTTGGTTTTCGCCGATTGATAGATGAGTTGCGGATACACTAAGTATACTGCGTTGTGTTGGTGGTCAGTTTCTTCCGACAGAACCTGCACTAGTCGGCCATTATCAACGTCTTGCTCGACAAAGTAACTTGCTAATCGTGCAATGCCATTGCCAGACAGGGCTGATTCTTTGAGTAAGCGGTTTTCATTGCTAGAAAGCCAACCTTGGGTTTGAACCGTTCCCGTTTTTAAAGGCCACTCTTTTTGGTGCAGTGTGGTTAAACATTGATGATGTTGTAAATCATCTAATGTCTTCGGGGTGCCTTCTTCTTGTAGATACTGAGGAGAAGCAACCAGCCAGTGGTAGTAGTCCAAAAGGTGATGCGCAATCATATTCTCGGGCGGCGTTCTTGTCGCTCGAAATGCAAAGTCGACGCTGGTTTCTGTCAGATTAAACGCTTGATAGCTAGAAAGGATCTCGAATTCTACGTTTGGATGTAGAGCGCGAAACGCTACGCACAAATCATGCAGTACCGCTTCAGCAAACATCTTGGGAGCGGTAAGCCGAATCAGACCGTCTATTTGCTCAGATTGCTGACTTAAACTCTTTTCCATTTCCATTACGCGGCGTTTGAGATCTTCCGCTTGTGCAAAGATCGATTCACCTTCTGCCGTCAATCTCACGCTGCGTGTGGTTCGAACAATCAAAGGCGTGGCGAGCTCCGATTCCAGTCGCTTGATTTGTTCCGACAGGTAACTTTTAGAAATGCCAAGTTGCTCCGCTGCCCTAGAAAAGTTGAGTGTTTGAGCCACTTCGGCAAACAGCATCAGTTTTTCGATTCTCTTGTAATCTGCCATCTTGATTGTTCGCTTTAATTGTTCGGTAATGAGGATAATGAATTCGATTTTACGGTATTAAACTAATTTTTACGAACGGTAAGATAGTTCGAGTTAATTTCAGAAGTTGAAAATGCAGAAATCGGAAAAGTGAGAATAACGATGAACAATCCAACACTACCGCTCGCCAAAACCTTACCTAACGTTAGCCGCTTGGTCTTCGGCTGCATGGGGCTTGGAGGGGAGTGGAATCGCAACCCGTTAACCGCCCAAGATGAAAACCAAGCTTATGCCGCAGTAGAGGCAGCATTAGAGGTGGGCATCAATCTCTTTGATCATGCGGATATCTACAAATTCGGTAAGGCAGAAGCAGTGTTTGGGCGCATCTTAGCCAGTGACTCAACGTTACGAGAGCGAATTTATCTGCAATCCAAGTGCGGCATCCGTCTAGGAGATGAGCAAGGTGTGAAGCAGTATGACTTCTCTGCTAAATGGGTGACGGCTTCTGTTGAGGGCATTCTTGAGCGCCTCGGCGTGGAGAATCTTGATGTTTTGATGCTGCATCGCCCAGATCCTTTGGTTGAATTTGAAGAACTGGGCACAGCGCTCCAAGCACTGAAACAAGCTGGCAAAGTTAACCACTTCGGTGTCTCTAACATGAACAGTGCTCAAATTGATCTTCTTCAACAAGCAACGGGCGAAACTGTTGTGGCGAACCAGTTGGAAATGAGTCTGGCTAAGTCTGACTTCATCAAGCAAGGCATGGGGATTCCTTCGTCTGCATCTGACTACGTTGCAGGAACACTGGAACATGCCCGTAAGCACAATATCCAACTGCAAGCGTGGGGCAGTATGGTGCAGGGAAGATTTTCAGAGCGTGGCTTACATTCTGATGATCACAATACCAGACAGACGGCGGAGATGGTGATGGCGCTAGCAGCTGAATATGGCGTGTCGTCTGAGGCGATTGTTTTAGCCTTCCTGACGCGTCACCCAAACCAAATCCAGCCTGTTATTGGTACTGCGAACCCACAGCGTATTCGCGCTTGTGCTCAAGTAGAGAACGTCACGCTGTCGCGCAGTCATTGGTATGGCTTGTTTGAGAAAACCCTTGGTCATGAGATCCCGTAGGAGAGAAAAATGAAATACGTACAAGTTCAAACTCTGATTCAAACGGCATTGGAAATTGCGACTGCTCGCAAGCAAAACATTGCGGTTGCCGTGGTTGATACACATGGCGAATTGTTCGGTTTTGTCCGAATGGATGATGTGAGCGTGCAAGCAGGTTTGTTGGCACAAAACAAAGCCTATACCTCGGCTAGAGACCGTCAACCTAGTGGCAATCTGGGCGCTTGGGCTCGTGAGACGGGTAAGCAGTTGAGTTATTGGACTGACCCAAAGATCACGGGCTTTATGGGTGGGGTACCTGTAGAACAAGAGGGGAAAGTCGTCGGTGCAATTGGTATCAGTGGTTTGGCAGAGCAAGACGATGAAGCGCTTGCGATGGAAGTATTAAAAGCGCTGTAAACAAAAAATCCCACCAATGCTCTTCGCTAGACATTGGTGGGGATGGTCAAAATGATGGAGTTGACCACGAATATCAACGGTAAATGCCTGCTCGTCTTCGAAAAGCGTCATCGAAGTGGAGCGTGACAAGGTAGTTATTGCTGACCACTGACAAAATCAGCGCAAACCTAGGTTAGGAGCGTGCTTACTGGATAACAGAAAGCCGCTATCCAATAAGCTGTCAGTTCATTTTGCCAATCAGTTAAAGGCGCGAGCTAAGGTTCCGTGACCTTGGCAAACGTACTTTACTGAGTTGCTGCAGACGAATACCGATTCACCCGCTTTCAATGTGATGTGATCGTCTTGGCTAGAAACCGAGATTTCCCCTTCGATACAAAACAAAATCTCTGCGCTACGTACGAATTGAGTCGTTGCAGCGCCTTCAACTGCCATCACTTCAAAACCGAAATCATCCACCGGAATTGGGTAACTAAGCTTGCCTTGTTTATGTACTGGCGCGAGCTTGATCTGCTCTGGGTCAATCGCGTTGAAGATGGTGTTGTCGATAAGCTCAGGAACGTCGATGTACTTAGGTGTTAAGCCAGCGCGCAGCACGTTGTCTGAGTTCGCCATGATCTCCAAACCTGTCCCTTGAACGTATGCGTGTGGCGTTTCTGCATGGAGGAACATTGCTTCGCCCGGAGCGAGTTCAATCGTGTTCAACATCAATGGCGAAAATAGACCAATATCGTCCGCGTAATGCTGACGGAAGTCTTGAATATAGTCATAGGCTTCTCGTGCCATGGCGGTTTTCGCAGGGCGCTCTAGGCTCGCGTAAAGCTCATTCAAAGCCTGTTGTTTGCGCTCGCCTTCTAACGACATAATTGCAGAGAAGAACACTTTTAGACCTTCACTGTTTGGTGTGGCTTTCAGTGCGTTGATTTCTGTCTCTAGAGTAGAGATGTTCGCTTGCTTAAACAGAGATAAGATCTGCTCAATTGGACGGAAGCCGTTCATCGCTTTGTAGAACGTCAGCGCGTAAACCAATTCCGGTTTGTGGTTTGGATCTTTGTAGTTACGGTTTGCAGCATTAAGTGGAATGCCTTGTTCGTTTTCACGAGCAAAGCCCATTTCTGCTTTGTGCTTACTTGGGTGTACTTGAATGGACAGCGGTGTTTCAGCTGCCAGTACTTTGAATAGGAACGGCAGTTCACCAAAACGTGCAGCGGTGTAATCACCCAGCGATTGCGCTTTGTTTTGGTTGATGACTTCTGACAGCAGTTGTTTGGTGTCAGCAAGCTTTGAACAACCGTTTGGATGAGCACCCATCCAGATTTCTGCTTGTGGCTCGTTCGCTGGATTGTCGATGCCGAATAAATCATGAATCGAGGTGTGGCTGCCCCAAGCGTAGTTTTGAATCACATTGTCCAGTTTGAATAGAGCGTGTTGCATGGCGATATTCTCTTGATTGGAACGAAAGAAGAGGAGAGGCTTGCTCCACGATGAGAGCAAGCCTGAGTCGGTTTGGACGGGTTATCTAGTTGATGACCTTATCCTGAGAACCGGATTAGAACTTCACTTGGAAAGATTTAACCTGACACGGTTTCAGCGTACCGAACGATGCAGTGTCCACTTCATTTAGTAGCACTTTCTCGTCTAGCTGTGTTTCTTTCCATGACGTTACTTCTGAAGTAAACGCCACTGTGTCGTTAATCACTTCGCTCTCTGATGGGTTGTAGACGCGTAGGATGAGTGCATCCTCGTCTTCCGCCTTCTTCAGCACGCTCAGTACCGCACCCTCTAGCGATTTGTTTAGCAAGCTGTGCGTTAGCGGTAGGTTTTGTTCGCCTACGTTCAGCTTCATCGCGTTGTAAGGGATTTTGTTGTAGCACTGGATTGGAGTCACGTTGTCACGCGCCGCTGCCATTACGTTTGCTTCGATGTGGTTGCCCGCGAAACCGAATAGTGCGAACTCACAAACGATCTTGCCGCGTACTTGTGAATCTGGCGTCGGGATCTTGATACCAGATGGACGACCCGGACGAAGCAACAACTCTTCTTTACCCAATACGCCTATACCACGCAGAAGGGTTAGGGCGAATGTGTCACGCTCTCCATTGCCTTGGCTTGAAATCACTTCAAACTCACGCAGACCGTTGCTCATTAGCGCCATACCACCTTGTGCGTTCTCAACCGCAGCAAAGTTCATTAGCTGGTAAACCGGCACTGGTGCTTCTTTCCAGCCGTCTGCTTCCCAGTTCGCCATTTCTGGATCGTTCGTTGGACGAGTGATCAAACCGAACTGGTTGTCCGCTACCACGGTTTCAGACACAAACGGTGTTGGTACTAATACGCGAACGCGGTGGTCGTCTGCTTGGTTGTCTAGCTCCATGCGAACTTCAATACGGCGTGTACCTTGTTTTAGAACCACTTGGCAGTTCACGTCTAGGTAACCGTTTTGACCTGTACGCTCTTCACGTTGTTGTAGGTTCTCTGGCAAGTTCATACGCAGTTTGATGGTTGCGACAGATTGGAAGCCTTCGTGCTTCACATTCACTTCAGCGTCGAATTCGTCTGAGTACAGCAGCCACTCTTTACGAGAAGGTGAGTAGTCGTATTCGTCACCATCGTCAGAGCCGTCTTCAATGCGCAACGCTTGTTCGAAAAGGTGCTCTGTCTCTTTGTCGAAAATGTTCAGAGTGCCGTTTGCGTTTATGTTGATGCGGTAGAATTCGTTCTCAAGAAGGAACTCTTTCTGCTCAGCCACTTTTTGCGTGCCTTTCTCATTCGCTTGAATGTGTAGGGTAGTGAAGCCCATCGCTGGCACAGTGTGCTTGATTTGAATGTCGTATTCGATGAACGGGTCGTAGTTACCGTAGTGAACGATTTGACGGTCAATCTTACCTGGGTCGATCACGCGTTGATCTTGGATGAAGTATTCAACTGGCGTGCCGTTTTCATCAAACAGGTTGAACTGTTCTGCACGGATAGTGATGGTGGTGTTTACCACTTCTTCACGAGCGTATGGCGATAGGTTGAATAGTGCTAGCTTGTCGCAACCTTCGCGTGCAGGCATGTGGTCAACAATCTTACGTTTGTAGAAGTTGATCAGGTTGGTCGCCATGTCGTCAGCAAGGATGTAACGGTTCAAGATCTCTGCGTGTACTTTGTCTGAACAGCAGCAGCCAATCGAGTCGTGAGCGTGGTTCTTCATGCTCTCTTTCCACATCTTCTCGATTAGACCGTGGTGGTATTCGAAACCTAGTGTCCATGCGATAGACGCTAGTGGCTCAAGAATGTTTACGATCTTGTTTTCTACTTCTGCGTGGATCAGTTTGATGTCCATACGCGTTGAAGAAATACTACGGTGAACACGCATGTATTTACCGTCGTTGAACTCGCCTTTGATGGTATCAAGCTGATCGCGCTCGGCTTCAATACGCTCGAACACTTCTTCAAAGCGGCTCATTTTGAATTCTTTGTCTGGGTAGATTTCACGTAACTTATCCATCACCTCGAAGATGTCTTTTTGGATAGGCATTTGGTCGTGACCGTTTGGTAGTAAGATGTCTTTGGTTACCGACGGTTTTTCTAGCACTGGGAAGTATTTATCTAGACGTGCGCGCAGACCTTCTTCGTCTTGCGGTAGGTATTTACCAATCGCGTAACCCAGTGGCAGGACTTGCGCAGAGACTTCGCTGCCATCGTTTGATTGCCACAAGAACTCGGTTTTATCTGTGCCGTGACGCTCTGAACAACCACGCCAGAACATCGCGCGATTGATGCCGAAACCGTTGTAGATAGCTGGCAGCTGAGAGCTCATAGAGAATGAATCTGGCAGGTAACCAATCTTCATTGGCTCGCCTAGCGCTAGACAGTCGCGCAATCCGTAAAGCATGTTACGTACGATAGATTCGCCAGATACTTGCATCGTATCTGTTTGAGAGTACCAAGGACCAACAATCAGCTTGCCTGCTTGTACTAGCTCACGTACGCGCTCTTTATTTTCTGGCTTGATTGCGAAGTAATCTTCCAGAACTGCGGTTTGACCGTCTAGAACGTAGTATTTGTAGTCTGGATCGTTTTCCAGACGAGTCATGATTTCTTCCATGTTGTTCACTAGCAGAATGCGAGACTCTTCTGTAGTGAAGTACCATTCACGATCCCAGTGCATGTGAGGAGTAATATGAACGCGAGATGTAGTCATAACTTTTACCGTCTTAGGCAATAATTGCCGTTAATTTGTTTTAAATTTGATTGTTTTCTATTCGTTTTTGCGGCGTTTATGCTTGCCGACGAATATTTAGGGCGCAGAAATCCCACGCCCAAAGTTTGTGTTGAGCGAATCTATATACCCAAGTGATTTCAAACTGCAGGATTCAGAGCGTTGTCATTGATTCGAGTTCAAGGAAAACAATGCAGTGTAATAGCTCTCTATTTCCAAATTGTTTGAAGCAGAAATCGGGTCAATGACACGCTCCCAAAGGGCGAGTTGCCTTGGCATGTATACTTTGTTGCCGATTTTTGATTTAGACCCACTAGACCTTCAAATCGCCGCCGCGTCTACAAACCAAGTCATTCTCGCTGAACCAAGCAGCTTGAAGTTACTTGGGTATAAATAATTCGAGTTAATGTTGAGCGGCAGCCTCAGTGACAAATTTGCCCTTTTTTACTGCGTGTGCTCGCCACATGATGAGAGTGATGGTCGAGATAGTTGCACCAATCAGCGCAGCGCCAAACCAGATTGCCGCAGCTGTGAATGCGCCTAGACCTGCATCGTGTAGTAGGAAGATTGAGAAGATACCTGCACCCGGAGTCGATAGACCTACGCCAGCAGCGCCCACCATTGCGCCTGTTACGACAGAGCCAAGTAGGAATGAGCCAATAACGCGGATTGGGTCTTCGATAGCCATCGGAATCGCACCTTCAGTGATACCCGCTAGACCAAGCAACCACGTTGATTTACCCGTCTCGATTTCGAAATCTTTAAACAGGCGAGGTGCAAGCATGGTTGAAGCCGTTACTGTGAACGCAGAGACCATTTTCACCGAACCGAAGATAGCGTATGGGCCGTAAACGCCGTTCGCCATTGCACCCAGACAGAATGCGTAAGCGGCTTTGTTGACTGGACCACCAAGGTCAAACGATACGAATAAACCAATTACTGCGCCTAGAAGTAGGGCGTTGGTACCAGACATGCCGTTTAACCAGTCCGTCAAACCTTGGTTTAGCCAAGCAACAGGTTTACCGATAACGAACAGCATCAGTGAGCCAGCAACCAAAGTACCGATAACCGGGTATAAGTAGAAAGTTAGGAAGCCGTTGAACGCAGGGTTTAGACGTACGTTTTCTTTTACCCAACGCATGACGTAACCAGCAATCAAACCACCGACAACACCACCAAGGAAGCCAGAGCCGATAAGGTTTGCAGCGATACCTGCGGCAAAGCCTGGACCAAGCGCTGGTTTATCTGCCAATGAGTAAGCGGTGTATGCTGCTAGTACAGGAACCATCAATGTACCCAGTAGACCACCACCTAGCTTGCGGTACATCCACAGCCAAGAGCCTTCTTCTGCATACAAATCTTGTAGGTTGAACATTTGTGCCAATAGCACGGCAACAGCAAGTACGGTACCGCCAGCAACGATAAGAGGAACGGCGTAAGAGATACCTGATAGCAGTGCTTGTTTCAGTTCAGTCTTAAGCGGTAGCTTCTTCGGTTTGTCATTGGTTGCAACCGCAGCGCCTGCGCTTCGACCTGCTTTACCTGCTTCAATCGCTTCGTTAAGAATGCGCTCAGAGTGTTTGATTGGCTCAGCAACTGGTACTTCTACACGAGGAATGCCTTCAAAACGTTCAAGTTCTTTGATCGCCACTTCTGCCGCGAAAACGACTGCCGTTGCACTGTTTAGCTGTTCGGCAGTCAGACGATCTTCAATACCGTTCGCACCTTGCTTTTCAACATGTACGTTGTAACCCAGCTTCTTACCTGTCTTCTCTAGGTATTCTGCTGCCATGTAGGTGTGGGCAATACCCGCAGGGCAAGCCGTCACACAAACGATGGTTGGTGCATTTGTATCTAATTGGTCTTGTTTTTCTTCTTGCTCTGTTTGACCATCAAGCAAAGCGAAAATTTGTTCTACATTTGTAGCATTTAGCACTGCCTCACGAACATCGTCATCCACTAGGGTTGTGGTCAGTTCGGTCAACAGGTGCATGTGTGTTGAACCTGCTTCCGCATTTGGAATTGCGATTAAGAAGATCAGGTTTACGTCTTCGTCTTCATCCAGACCTTGCCACTTTAAGTCTTGCTTTAGTATGGCTACGGCAAATGCCGCCTCTTTTACTGCATCTGTCTTACCGTGCGGTACTGCTAAGCCTTCGCCTAGCGCCGTCGGACCTTGCTCTTCGCGAGCAAACACTGCTTGTAGGTATTCTTCCTTGTTATGCAGTTTGCCTTCCTGGTTTAGCTGGTCGGCAAGTGCACGAATCGCTGCGTCACGACTTTCAAACGTCGTTTGTAGGTTTATCAGCGATGGGTTTGTAAGAGAGGTTAATTTCATAACTTTTGTCCCATTGTCACATTCGACATTGTTGTGCATTCAACAATGATGTGAATAATACCTTTTAAATACAAATGATCCGTGATCAGGATCGCAGTTGAATTAAAATATGTATTATTGTTGTATTGTTTTGGCTTGTTTTTGTATGCCGATATGCGAACAAGTGCTTGTCATGTTGACCTGAATTCGTATTATAGAGTCTATAAACCAAGTCTTTCTTGCAATGATAGTTCACTCTGGTGTGTTCGGTTCTTGAGTTGTCTCAAACAAGCTCACTTGAACGATCATTTGTATTGTTTTTATAGAGGTAAACATGGCAAGACTGCCAATGTATCGCCAGATTGCAGATGCGATTCGTGAAAAGATCAGCGATGGCGAATACGAAGTAGGAACCGCTCTTCCTACCGAAGCCCAGTTACGCGAGGAATTCTCTTGTAGCCGAGTCACGGTTCGCCAAGCGTTAAAATTGCTGATTGAAAATGGTGAACTGGAAAGCGTGCAGGGTAGCGGTACCTATGTGAAAGAGAACAAGGTTAACTACGATATTTACCAGCAGACCAGCTTTGCAGAGAAGTGGGCGCATTTAAATGCGGTGACGCACAGTGACGTGGTTGCGTTCGAGATCACCAAAGCATCGTTAACTATGGCTGAAGCTCTGAACATTAATGAGGACGACAAAATCTTTTACGTGAAGCGTGTTCGTTATCTTGATAACAACCCAATTACAGTAGAAGAAACCTGGCTACCAACAGAGATGTTCCCTGATCTCACCTACCAAGTGATGCAAGGCTCTAAGTATCACTTTATCGAGAAAGAGAAGGGCATGGTGATTGATCGCAGCGAACAAGAAATCATCCCGGTATTGCCGCCGCAAGACATTGCAGACTTGTTAGACATCGACCCAGCACAACCGATCATTGAGAAGCGCACACGTGGTTTCTTACAAGGTGATGTGGTGTTTGAATACAGCCGCAACTATTTTAAATCGACCGACTATAAGTTTACGCTGGTGGCGAAACGTCATAAGTCGTAAGTGCGATACAACTCACTTCTTCTCAAACCCGCCACTCGGCGGGTTTTCTGTATCTGCTATTCACTATCTACTTGCTATTCATTATTTTCTGAAACTAAGCAACGTTTCGATTTCTTTTCGCAAACAAGTGTGATGATTGTCCCTGTTCGAAACGTGTTGGCACCGAATCAGTGGAAAATGAAGTTTGAATTTAATCACGATAAATAGTGAGTCAAGAGTCGTAATGTGATCAAGTTATATTATTGGTAAATTTTAGAAATGTTTGGATTGGTGCGTGGGTTCAAACTATGCCTATTGACATGTTGCTTAAAGAAAATTTGTTGCTAATTTTCTTTGTCTATTTTTGAACTACGTTGATTAAAACAAATTGACAGCTATTTAATTGTGATTTGTTGCACAAAAGGAGCGTGGTTGCGTGGTTTAGCTACTCTTATTGATAATTAACCCATCGAAACCGAACTGTTGATAGGGTTTAAAAATGCTGTATGAATTAATCGACCACGAACTAGTAGATGTTATTAATGACCGCGCTTACCAATGGCAAGACGCAGTTAAAAAGACAACGCAATACCTAGAAGACAAAGGTTACGTTTCTCAGCAATATGCGGATGCCATCATCCAATCGACCGAAGAAAATGGTCCTTACTATGTGTTGTGCCCAGGACTGGCAATGCCACATGCTCGTCCAGAAACCGGTGTGCTAAAAACGGGCTTGGGCATTCATATCTTCCCTTCACCAGTTGATTTTGGTTCGGACCTTGGTCCTGCCAATATTCTTATTACCCTAGCTGCAAAAGACTCTGATACCCACATTGAGGTGATTCAAGCGTTAAGCGAGATGTTTGTGGACGAAGAGAACATTGCAAAGCTGGCACAAGCCTCATCTAAGGAGCAAGTGCTAGACATAATAAAAGCATACTAAAAAGGAATATAACGTGAAACCAAACATGCGAGCCAATGTGCAAGCCTTCGGGGGTCATTTGACCGCCATGGTGCTGCCAAATATCGGAGCCTTTATCGCTTGGGGCTTTATTACTGCACTCTTTATTCCAACGGGTTGGATGCCAAACGAAGCATTTGGTGAACTTGTTGGTCCAATGATCACTTACTTATTGCCGCTGTTAATTGGATATACGGGCGGTCAGATTGTTGGTGACAAACGCGGAGCGGTTGCTGGTGCCATCGGTACCATGGGCGTTATTGTTGGTGCTGACATTCCAATGTTTGTCGGCGCAATGATTATGGGTCCGCTCAGTGCTTGGGTTGTGGTGCAAATGGATAAACGAATCCAACATCGCATCCCTTCGGGCTTTGAGATGGTGGTGAACAACTTCTCATTGGGTATTGTGGGCATGATTTTATGTCTATTCGCCTATGAGATTGTTGGTCCTGCAGTAACGGCGGCTAACTTATTCGTTAAATTGGGCATTGAAGCTTTGGTTGCAACGGGATTCCTTCCTTTGCTTGCGATCATCAATGAACCAGCGAAAGTGCTGTTCCTTAACAATGCCATCGACCAAGGGATTTACTACCCGTTAGGTCTGCAGGCAGCAGCTGAAACAGGCAAATCTATCTTCTTTATGGTGGCATCTAACCCAGGTCCGGGTCTTGGTATGCTGTTGGCTTACGCGAAGTTTGGTCAAGGTCTGTCTAAACGTTCTGCGCCAAGTGCCATCATCATTCACTTCTTTGGTGGTATTCACGAGCTGTACTTCCCGTACGTGCTAATGAAGCCAATTATGATTGTGGCAATGATTGCAGGTGCGGCGACTGGTATCGCAACCTTCAACCTACTGGATGCCGGTTTGGTAGCAGGTCCAAGTCCAGGCTCAATCTTCTCTTACCTAGCTCTTACTCCAAAAGGCAGTTTCCTAGCGACCATCGCAGGTGTCACAACAGCAACAATAGTTTCCTTCCTTGTCGCAAGTGCGATTCTGAAGATGAGCAAAGCAGAAAACAAAGAAGACGAGTTTGAACAGTCTGTCTCTGAGATGAAAGACATGAAAGCGGAAGGTGCAATTAAACCTGCAACGCAACAAGTAAACAAACCAATTTCATTTGTCGCATTTGCTTGTGACGCTGGTATGGGCTCAAGCGCAATGGGGGCTTCAACCTTCAAGCGCAAGTTAGTACAAGCCGGGATTGATATTGAAGTGAAGAACTTTGCCATCGAAAAAGTGCCAAGTGAGGCCGACATTGTCGTGACACACGAAAGTTTAGAAAGCCGCGCAGTAAACGCAACAGGCTTGCCTGTCGTGACAATTAAGAACTTCCTTAATGACCCAGCGCTTGACGAGCTGATGGATAAGATTAAGCAACAAACGGTCGCGACTGAGCAACCAGCCTAACAATGCAGTATGGGGTGGAACATTCCGCCCCATGTAGGAGAGAAATCATGGTACAAACAACGGCAGCAGTTATCTGTGGCGAGAAAGACGTTCAACTAAGAACTTTTGATTTGCCAAACATTTCAGCCGATGAACTTCTGGTTAAAAACATTTCAAACAGCATCTGCCTTTCCACTTACAAAGCGGCATTGCTAGGCAGCAAACACAAACGCGTACCTGAGAACATTGATGAAGTGCCGGTGATGACGGGCCATGAGTACGCCGGTGTGATTGTTGAAGTCGGTGAGAACCTAAAAGACCAATACAGAGCAGGCGATTACTTTGTTCTGCAACCTGCAATGGGTTTGCCTACTGGTTACTCGGCAGGCTACAGCTATGAGACTTTTGGCGGCAACGCAACGTATTCCATCATTCCTAAAATCGCTATCGACTTAGGTTGCGTTTTGCCTTACCACGGTGACTACTTTGCAGATGCGTCTTTGGCTGAGCCAATGTCATGCATCATCGGTGCTTACCATGCTAGTTACCACACTAAACAATACGTGTACGAGCACGATATGGGCATCAAAGAGGGGGGGGCGTTAGCGCTGTTAGCTTGTGCTGGTCCAATGGGGATTGGCGCGATTGATTACGCGATTAACGGACCAGTGAAGCCAAAATTGATCGTGGTGACGGACATCGACGCCGCACGTTTAGACCGAGCAGAGTGCTTAATTCCGGTTGAGAAAGCAAAAGAGCAAGGCGTTGAGCTGCATTACGTGAATACAGCCCAAGTTGATGATCCTGTCACTTATTTGAAAGCGCTTAACGACGGCAAAGGCTACGATGACGTGATGGTATACGCAGCAGTATCGCAAGTATTAGAGCAAGCCGACGAGCTGTTGGGTAACGACGGCTGCTTGAACTTCTTCGCAGGACCTACCGATAAGAAATTTAAAGTACCGTTTAACTTCTACAATGTGCATTACGAGTCAACGCATATTGTGGGCACGTCTGGTGGCTCAACTGGCGACATGGTGGAGTCTATCGACTTGTCTTCACAAGGTAAGATCAATCCATCGTTCATGATCACACACGTTGGTGGTCTGCAAGCTGCGCCACATACGATTTTGAATCAGTTGGATATTCCGGGTGGTAAGAAGTTGATTTACCCGCATATTGACCTGCCGTTGACCGCGATTGATGACTTTTTATCGTTGGCAGACCAAGACCCGTTCTTCGTCGAATTAGACGCAATTTTGAACGCAAACAACTATGTGTGGAATGCTCATGCAGAAAAAGCGTTACTTGAGTTTTATGACGTGAGCTTAACGGTTTAGTTGCAACGAATTTGTGTGGTAGCCTCTGTGCTGCCACATAATGGAGAGGTCATAAGACGTTGTCACGTGAAGATGAATTACTGGAGAAGCTGGACGAGTGCGAAAATGCCACTGCGTTTCTTCAGGTTTCTAACAAAATAATTAACCTCAAGTTAAAAGCACTGCTTCCGAAAGTGTTCGTTCAAGACGACCTCGTGAAGGAGTATGCTGTGGATCCTTTATTGAAAGAAGATGGTCCGTTAGCAACAACCGATGTGGTGTCTAAGTTGATGTTTGCAATGGGCAAGATCTCACTGGAAACTTACGCTGACATTGGGTTGTACGATCAGGTGTTGGAGTTCGCGGTCACTCAGTCGGAAAAGGTCGAATTTGCCGATGACGTGATTTACGACTTCATCAAAAACCAATCAGTACTCTCTTCCCAGCAAGACAGCTTTTATCTTGAGTCGATCAATCAGCTTAAGTTCTCTTCGTTTGAGTCCTTTTCGCAAATGAGATACGAAGCGCTCATCAAAACAGTATTAAAGCTGTCGTGCGAAATGTTGATAGAAAGAATCGAAGGGGAGATAAATCAATAAGGGTTCACCATGAAAGTGAATTTAAACGTCAGTGGTTTTGAGACCGAAGCTACCTTTCCTGAAGCCGACGTAAAGCGAATCCATCAACCTCTTATCGAAAAGTTTACCCGCCTTTATCACGAGAAGCAGGAGCGTATTGTTGTGTTCTTGTGCGCCCCTCCGGGGAGTGGAAAGTCTACGCTAGCAGCCTTTTGGGAATATTTATCAGAACAAGATGAAAACCAAGAGCCACTTCAGGTTCTGCCTTTTGATGGTTTTCACTACCCGAATGAAATCCTCGACAGCAACACCATTGAGCGTAATGGTGAACGTGTTCCACTGCGCAGCATTAAAGGCTCTTACGAGACGTTCAATCTCACGGAGCTTATCGACAAGCTGAAACAACTGAAAGTGAAAGACAGTAAGTGGCCTTACTACGACCGCAACTTACATGACCCAGTTGATGATGCCATTCAAGTTAATCGCAACATTGTCGTTGTTGAAGGTAACTGGCTGCTGCTTGATGAACCAGTATGGAAAGAACTGCATCGTTTGGCAGATTTTACGGTGTTTATTGATACCCAAGCGGAGTTTCTACAAGATCGTTTGGTCAATCGTAAAATCCGCGGCGGTACAGACCCAGAAGCGGCATTGGAGTTCTATTTACGTTCTGATGCAGTCAACGTTGATAAAGTTCTGAATCATTCGGTTCCTGCTGACTTATCTTTGTTCCTTAATCAAAACGGCTCGTTCGAAATTCGATAGTTCGTCCACAATCTCAGGAGGTTACCATGGATATCGTGATTGATAGCCACACCCATACTATTGCCAGTGGACACGCTTATAGCACAATTTTAGAGAATGCGTTGGCTGCCAAGAATAAGGGGCTAAAACTTCTTTGTACCACCGATCATGCTCCTGAGATGCCAGGCGCCCCTCACTACTGGCATTTCAATAATCAAAGAATTTTGCCCCGCTTTTTGCATGAGGTTGGTATTCTTCGTGGCGTCGAAGCCAACACGCTTAATGTGAAGGGGGAGATCGATTTACCGCCTTCTTCTGATCAACATCTTGATTGGGTGATAGCGAGCTTTCATGAACCCGTGTTTAAGCCCACAACGGAAGTTGAGCATACCGCCGCTCTGATTAATGCAATCAAAAGTGGCAGAGTGGATGTTCTCGGTCACTTAGGTAACCCGAATTACCCATTCGATATGGAGCAGGTTCTGCGTTGTGCAAAAGAGCACAATGTCGCGGTAGAAGTAAACAATACGTCTTTGACAGGTAAAAGCCGTAAGGGCAGTGATAGTCGCTGTGACCGTATTGTGGAGCTAGGTAAAGAAATTGGCGTTTACTTCACCACAGGATCGGATGCTCACTTCAGTGAAGAGATTTCCAAGTTAGAGTTGGCCATTGCTTTGCTGGAAAAACATGGTGTTGAAGAAGAGAAAATACTCACTACATCAACGAGCCGGTTCTTGAACTTCTTACTGCTGAGGGGCAAGGCGAAAATTCCAGAGTTCGAAGCGCTGTATTGAGAAGCGACTGATCCAAATGGTTATCGGCTAAGAGACATAAACCCGCAGCGTGCGGGTTTTGTTTGTTTAGGATGAAACAAAAAGCACTACAACGGTGGCTCTACCACAACAAATTTGCGCTCGGCTCTGAGTGGTGCAAACCAAGTATTTTTATATTTGAAATAACTTTGCCCGTTAACGACGACAGTTTCTTTAGTGTGAGGCAGCGAGTCTACGATTTCACCAAGTTTATAGGGGCTTGGCTCAGGCTTTGGCGCTGGTGGTATTGGACTCACTCTTGCTGTGTTTGAGCTTAATGATGGCGAAACGATCTGCCTTGAAGGCGGAGCATCATTGGTCGTCGATGACGTTATCACACGGTCATCGCGCAATATGGTGTAGTTACCACTTGGTGGATAACGAACGTACACATAGCGGACACCATCACGACGGTAATAGGAATCTTGAACAATGGCATAAGTAATACCAGCGAAGACAGCAAAGATCGCAATGTCTACTAAATCACTGTGATAATAATAGTAACGTCCACGATAAGGTGGATACCAATATCCCGGTCTTACATAGATAAACGACGAATGATAACGAGGTGGTCTCACGACATAATGAGGTCGATGATAGTAGGGTGGTCGGTAGTAAGGCGGACGGTAATGGTGCGGTGGCTTAATGGGACGGTAAGGGCGGTTTACTGGGCGTAAATCGTGTTTGTTACCCGGTTGAGTTATCGGTTTTACTGCTGGTTTCACCTGTGACTGTGCAGAAAGGTTTGTTGACCCAACCAAGCAGAGTAGGGTGGTGGCGATTACCCAGATGCTTCTCATAGTACATTCCCCCATAATTTGGAGTATCGAAGCGCTAATCTTTAAGTTTAGCTCACCATAACTGTGTTTGATTCATGCGTCTAGAGCACTACTTTTGGGATGTCTTAGTTTTTTGCTCTAGCACTAAGAAGATAAGCTTGGTCAGCATAGATTGTGCTTCCGGGGGAAGTAATCTTGCCGCAGACGCAACGTCTTCTGCAGAAATGTAATCAACACCTCTTGCATCCAATGCGATGTCTAAATCGGTCAGGTTTAATGCACGCAAAATTGAACGGTATTGTGAGAGTTTTAAATCAGATTCGCCTCGCTCTATTCGCTGATACGTCTTTTCACTCATTCCGGCAATTTTTGCCATTCGTTCGCGTGACACGCCTTTCATTTTGCGTCGCCTAATCAGAACTTCAATCAACGGGTCTACTTGCATCGCTCCTCCTTAGTGGACAGTTTTGTCCTGAAGCACGCAATAACCGGACCAGTTTAACCACCCCATATTTACCCGAATGGATATAGTGATAAGAATGACGTTCCACAAAAAAATAACGTGAATTCAGTCAGTTTCAGAAAATGGAAAAATATCAGTTTTATAAAACAATTTCTGGCGAAGTTAATATTCGCAAAATGCAACGCATTTTAGATCAACTTCTTGATGAAATTCGCAATCGTAGCCGGGATACAAGATTAGATGTTACTTGGCTAACGCGAGAATCCCAAAAGCGATTGATGAACTATAAAGAGCTGTTTTTACATCGCAGTGATATTGAACAACAGGAGTTGGTTCAATCATATGAACACTTGAGTTTGATGGAACGTTCGGTTGCTGATTTGGGGATTGCTGTGCTGACATACATTATTGATGCGCTAGACAAGGAGATGTAATGCGTTGAAGGTTTGGTTCGTTTAACAAAATACGGACGAGCGAAATCCCACAACGGCGTTTGTGTGAAATAAAAGCACTTGGAATAATTAACGAAAGGATACAAATGCTGGGGAACCAAACCCAGCATTCGGAACACTCATTTACCTATATTTTCGAACCGTAAATCAGTGTTTAGAGGTATGTGAACCGAAACATGTCGGTACGGAGCGAATAATAACGATATTGCTGAATCTAGGCTATGTTCCGGGTTTCTAACACCTTCCAACAAAGTGTACATTTTCATGTACACCTCAAAAATTGAGTGCCATCGCTCACTTTCTATTCTTTATAACGACAAAAGGCTAAATAAACGGCGGTTTTACAACATATCTGTTGCATCAACTGATAGTTGTTAAAATATATGGCTATAAGATGGAGCTTTTGCTTTTCAATCGTCCTATTTATGCCTTACAATCCTTTCGAACCAAATCCATTCAGCAGAGAATGGGATTGACGAAAAAGGATGCGCTGATTTTGCTTCGAACCCAAAGTGAGACGTTCCGTTAATCGAACTCTGCCCGGAAATGATTCCCTACACCCTTTATATGCTCAGACAGGATAGATCCGTCTTGAGTCTAGGCTTTTTGCATCCTGAATTCCGGCTTCGCGCTGAGTTCTGGGGCTGTAAGGTAGGGCGTTTCCGTAGATCGTACTTCGAACCAAAGTACGATAAGTCACAATAAAACGGATTAAATTTAGAGGTATTAACCGTGAACCTAAAACTTGTCGGCAGCTCCCTGATCGTAGCAGGTACTGCTCTTGGCGCTGGTATGCTTGCCATACCAATGGTGCTTGCTCAATTTGGCCTTCTTTGGGGCACTCTCCTTATGCTGTTCATTTGGGCAGGTACAACTTACGCTGCACTTCTTCTATTAGAAGCAAGCTGCAAAGTAGGTGGTGGTGTCAGCATGAATGCAATCGCTCGCGAAACCCTTGGTAAAGGTGGTCAGCTTGTTACTAATGGTCTTTTGTATGCACTACTTGTTTGTCTGCTAATGGCTTACATTATTGGTGCGGGTGACTTGGTACAAAAAGTCACCACGTCAATGGGACTACCACTTTCTACGATTTCTAGCCAAGTTGGCTTTACTGTGCTGGTTGGTCTTATCGTATCAGCGGGTACTGGTGTGGTGGATAAGCTAAACCGTGGCTTGTTCATCGGTATGATTGTCGCGCTCATTCTAACGCTATTCTCTCTTGCGCCAAATGTGTCGTTTGAAGGTCTAAGTGAAGTGGTAAATGCAGACAAAATGGCATTGATCAAACAGAGCTCAGTTCTATTCACCAGCTTCGGCTTTATGGTGGTGATTCCTTCTTTGGTGACCTACAACAAAGAAGCAAGTAAGAATCAACTGCGCAACATGATCATTGTTGGCTCTACGATTCCTCTTGTGTGCTACCTACTTTGGTTGTTTGCAGTCGTGGGTAACCTACCTCCACACGAGCTTATTCAATTCTCTAACGTATCTGAGTTGATCTCTGTGCTTGGTCAACAATACTCGGGTCTAGAATTCATTCTATCGATGTTCACTGGTCTGGCGCTTCTAACGTCTTTCTTGGGTGTAGCAATGGCGTTGTATGACCAAAATGCGGACCTTCTTAAAGCTAGCAAGCCTGTGGTATTTGTGACAACGTTCATCCTACCGCTGCTTGGTGCCGTGTTTGCTCCAGAACACTTTCTCGCAATCCTAAGCTACGCAGGTATTATCCTCGTGTTCTTAGCAGTTTTTGTCCCACTATCAATGACGATGAAAGTACGTCGTGTGCCTGTGGATGATGACAATGTGTACGAAGCAGGTGGCGGTGCGATGGGCATGAGCGTGATCTTCCTATTTGGTTGTTTCCTGTTGTTTGCACAAGCGGTGTAGTATCCACTGATTGATTGACGCTTAAGCGACTCAAATTTTAAAAAGCCGTTTGCCTCGTGGGGTAAACGGCTTTTTTATACCTTTTGGCGAGTGATACATCTGTAACTCTTATCGGATTGGCCTTGGCTTGATAAATCGTGATGATATTTGACCATGGGATGAAATTGTCTCGCTAGCGCCTGACAAGAGCGATTGCCTCTCTTTTTATCATAACGCCCAAGTTATTAAGAAAAAGGGAATTGAGTGTCGAAGCGACTTTCTCTTACCATGATTGGAATGATGCTTTCGTTAGGAGTGTTCAGCGCTGATGTTTCCGCGCATCCAAAGCATCATCATAATAAACACGGTCATCATCACCATAAACATAAACACAAGCATAAAAAGGTCGTCGTGGTGAAACACAAACGACCAAAACATTATTATTATCACTACAAGCGTATTCCACCGCGCAGTACGTATATCCAGATTGGGAACTTTACCTACCTGAAGGTGGATGAGCACTATTACAAGCGTTCAAAAGATCGTTATGTTCATGTGGTGTTGTAATCGATAAAAAAACAGCGAGCACTGTGCTCGCTGTTTTGCATTTGTAAGTAAGAGAAGTGTTACACCGTAAAGCGGTTAAGGATTTCGTCTTGTTTACGAACGTCTTCATTCTGCGCTTGCATTGCATCGTTGGTGCGGTTTGCAGAGTCAGCAACTTGAGTCGATAGATCTTTGATGTTGACCGTGTTGTTGTTGATCTCTTCTGCTACCAAGCTTTGCTCTTCAGCTGCCGAAGCAATCTGCAAGTTCATGTCCGAGATACGTTGAATTGCATCGCGGATGCGTTGTAGAGCGTCATTTGCGTGTCCTGCTTTTTCTACCGCTTCTACTGCGCTACCTTTGCTTTGGTGCATTGCGCTAGCAACAGAAGATGCGCCTGATTGCAATTGCTCAATCATGCTGCGAATTTCGGTCGTAGACTCTTGAGTACGTTGTGCAAGAGTACGTACTTCATCGGCTACCACTGCGAAGCCACGACCAGATTCACCTGCACGCGCCGCTTCGATTGCCGCATTCAGTGCAAGTAGGTTCGTTTGGTCTGCAATATCGTTGATAACTTTAAGAATAGTCTCAATGTTAGCTGTCGCAGACTCTAAACCTTGAACTTCTTCAACCGCTTGATCGATGCTGTCAGAAAGTAGGTTAATCGTTTCTGTCGACTCATTTACGATAGAAGAGCCTTGCATGGTTGCTTCATCCGCTTCTTTCGCTGCACTTGCTGCGCCTTGTGCGTTGTTAGCTACTTCGGTTGCTGTTACTGACATTTCGTGCATAGCTGTTGCAAGTTGTTCTAGCTCTTGAAGTTGAGTCTGAATCGCAGACGCAGAGTCACGTGCACCTTCAGCAGTAATTTGCGTTCCGCTGAGGATCTGATCAGAGATACTCTTCGATTCGATGATCTGGTGCTGCAAGTTCTCCATAAAGGTATTGAAACCTTTTGCTAGTTCTGAGAATTCTTGATCGGTATTGGTGTCCAAACGCTGCGTTAAATCGCCTTTGCCTGATGCGACGGCTTGGATTGCTGTGTTTAGCTCATCAAGAGGGCGCATCAAGGTACGGATGAGGATAGTCAGTGCGATGATAGAGGCAATCACGGCAATCAATGAGTAGATGATTGCACTATTACGCAGCTTACCTACTGCAGAATACGCAATGCTTTCGTCGACAAGCGCGCCTACATACCAATTTTCACCCGCAATGTGCGACAGGCTCGCCATATATTTGTTGCCGTTAATCTCAATGTGTTGAGCGCCAGGTTTGATCTCGACTTGTGGCAAGTAGCTCGATAGCTTCTCACCATTGTATTTCGCTTCTGGGTGAGCAATCGTCGTGCCGTCTGCAGTAACGAGGAAGAGGTAGCCGGCATCAAATAGATTGACTTGGTTTACCAAGTCAGAAAGGGTGGTCAGCTCCATATCGTAGAACATCGCTGCTAGGAATCGACCAGCTTCGCGAACTGGCGTACCGATAGAAATAATGACCTTCTTAGAAGAGACATCAACATAAGGGTCAGTGACGATAAGTTTGCCCTGTGCTTTTGCAGAGACAAACCAAGGGCGAACACGAGGATCATAGTCGGCACCAGCTTCCCAGCCGTCATCGTTTTCGATTAAGGAACCATCGTGGTCGTATGCGTACCCGATTGCCAAGAAGCTTGATTTTGGCATTGGCTTTTCTAGTACATCTTTTACGTAATCGTGATCGCTTGGATTAATTTCCAAGATCTCGGTCATTGATTGAGCAAGATCTTTCTTCGCGTTCATTTCGGACTCTACAGTGTTCCCCACACTGGAGAGAATTTCGTTCACACTCGTATCAATGTTTTCTTCGATCTGCGAACGGATAGTCATAACCTGTTGTGTCGACAGCAATGCCACAGTAACAAGCAGTAAAATAGAAGAGGCAGTTACAACCTTATGTCTGAATTTCATACTTTTCCCTCTCGAGTCTCCCGGCTGGTTTACTCTGCTTTCACCTCTTCTTCCCTGGGTGATTTCGGCAGATGTGAACACAGAATTGTGTTTGTTATTTTGTTTATCGACAGATTTATCAGAAACCTGAAGGCTATTTACGGCTTTTATTGTCGAAACGGGATAAAAAGCCTAGATGAATTTAAAAGTTGTGACTTTGATCTGAATTGTTGGACTTCGTCATTAAACTGTTAAAAACATAAGAATGGTATCACTGAGCCTTATAGAAACAAGTCTTATCTTGGGTGTCTAACTAATTTAAATAGATGAATTTGAAATGATATTTATAAGTTTTGTATCAAAAATGAGACGTAAAGAAAGCGAGGGTAGAACCAAAGAATATGGTAAATATGAGCTAAGAAAACAAACTGATGTTACAAATACAAAAAAGGCCCCGACAGAGCGGAGCCTTTATTAATTGCATCAAATTTAGAAAATAAGATGAGCTACACCTGCAATGACTGGTAGCGTAATCAGCGTGCGTAGAATGAAGATTACGAACAGTTCTACGATGTTCACTGGAATCTTACTACCTAGAAGCAGAGCGCCCACTTCTGACATGTAGATAAGCTGAGTTACTGACATTGCTGCAATTACAAAGCGAGTCATTTCGTTATCGATAGATGCCGCTAGGATTGCTGGGATAAACATATCTGCAAAACCAACAACGATAGTTTGAGACGCTGCTGCTGCCTCAGGGATCTGTAGCAACTCTAGGTAAGGGATAAATGGTTGACCTAGGATCTCAAATACAGACGTGTATTCTGCAATGATTAATGCCACGGTACCAAGGCCCATAACCACAGGAAGTACGCCAAACACCATGTCGATTGCGTTATGTACGCCTTCTTTAAATACCGACTGTACAGAAGTCACTTGACCAGCGCGTTTTAGCGCAAGATCCATACCCCAAGAAAAAGTCGTGTGACCAGCAGGTACTGCGTCCGCATCTTTTTTCGGTTCGCTGCCATCCATGTAACGGTCTTTCTTTAGGCTCAATGGTGGTAGGCGAGGGATGATAATTGCTGCAATAACGCCAGCTAGACAGATTGCGCCGTAGAAAGGCAGGAATAGGTGCTCTAGTTGAACCTGAGCAAGGACAACCAAACTAAAGGTAATCGATACTGCTGAGAAAGTCGTACCTACAACCGCAGCTTCACGTTGAGTGTAGAAGTTGTTTTCGTATTGTTTACTGGTTAGTAGGATACCCACACTACCATCACCCAACCAAGAAGCCATACAGTCGATCGCGCTACGACCTGGCAAGTTGAAGACTGGGCGCATTACTTTACTTAGTAGGGCACCGAACAGTTCTAATAGACCAAAATTAAGTAATAAAGGCAGCAATAGACCTGCGAAAATAAATACCGCGAATAGCGTTGGTAGCAGACCAGTAAGAACAAGACCGCCTGTGTTTTCTTCCCAAATTGCTTTTGGACCCACTTGGAAGAACGTCATCAGCACCGCTGCACCACCAATTAGGCGAACCAACAACCAAAGTGGAGACGGATTAAATAGACCGTTCAAGAAACCGTTACGTAGGATTGCTGCTGGCTTGAAAATTTTGCAAAGAACAGAAGCTAGCGCCATGAAAGCAACAATAGCGGTTACGATAGCAATTAAAGTATCGCCAAGAACTGCAGGAATGACTTTTGCCATTACCGCGACAGGGATTGTCAGACCACCATCGTAAGAGATTGGTGCCATGAAAAGTAGAAGACCGATTAGGGATGGGATGAAGAACATCCAAAAGTTGCCCTTAGGCGCTTCAGCAGCATTAGTGTTGTTATGCATTGTTTGTCTCATGTTACTACCAGTCAATACTCGCCATATTCCATGACATAAATATTCACTAAACATCCGTATTTAATCACAGTGTGCGGAGATTACCCGCAAACTGCATCCATTGCAATACTATTCATTAAATACATCTAGTTATTCAGCCGTTTTTTCGGCTAAAAGTACTAAACCTAGAATCTTGTATATGAATTTGTTGCTCGTGTTAGAAAATTGTAGCACGTAAGCTGCTCAGTGCAGAGTGTTAAGGGGTACAGTGTGACTAGAGCAATAAAAAGCCTAGCAAATGTGATTGGGATCTCAAGCCAATGACAGCGTTTTCTGCCAGTAGATAGGGTTTATAGGCTAACCGAGTGACAAGAGAGATAAGACGGTTTAAGTCGAATGCTTAAACCGTCATTAAAAACTAGACGGTTTGGTTGCGGCTCTGCAAGTAGAGGTAACTCCAGTATGCAATGGCAATTATAAAAGCTAACAGAGCCGGGAAGGCTAATGCGTACAGCTCGTAAACGTTAAATAAACCTGCACCAGCTGTACCGCCTAATAAGAAGCCAAGGAAGATAAAGATAAACAGCTTGGCTTTACGTCGGTCAAACTGACGTCCTCGCAAGCTCTCTCCAATCATAATACCGAGGTCAGTAATAATACCGGTCATGTGAGTGGTTCGGACGACAGCTCCGCTGAATGTTGTGATCATCGCATTTTGTAAGCCACAAGCGGCAGAGGCAAGGTATTGACCATAAACATTACCTTGTACCAGAAAGCCCAAGCTGAGCAACAGCAGGCTACCCTCTATGCAAAGAGCTACACCATAGCGACGACCAAGCTTGAGCGCGCTGCTTTCGATAAAGAATCCACTAAATGCAGAGCCAATCAAAAAGCTAAATACAATAAGGAGCAGGTGAATGGTTGTATCCACACCTGTTAGCAAGCTGTTCCCTAGCTGAGTTACGGTTCCGGAAAGATGCGTTATCGCTTGATGTTGAAAGCCGAGAAGACCCACGGCATTGACGCAGCCTGCGAGAAGAGCAAGCAGAAAAGCGCCATATTCCACCCAACGAGGAAGTCTGGAAATCACAATAAAGCCTCACCAAATGTTAGGAGCAGATTATAGCGCTCGTGGCGCGGAACGAAAGTACTTACGCGATTACTTGGTTGATCATTCTCAATAAAGTCTCAACTATTGTTGAGCAAACTCAAATGTTGAGAGAGTTCAAATTCTGCATAACAAATATTTATCTAACGTGTTCCATGGTGCAATCAAAGCTGACCCATCCCTGTTTTCTTTGCTCATAAATGGAAATAGTGGGTTGTGGAAACTCTTTATTGTTAAACAATCCTATTGGGATCACCACGTAGTCTGGGGCGTCTGAAAGCAGTAAGCGCATTGTTGTACCGCATGCCGGGCAAAATTCGTAATGCACTTGATTTCCTGAATCGGCGATACGAGTATAACTGGTGGTATCGCCATCTAATATTACTTGGTCTTTGTGAAACCGAGCTTGAACACCAAACACACTCCCCGTGCGCTTTTGACATTCGAAACAGTGGCAAATAGAAGTGCGAATGGGCTCCGCCGTGCAACGCAGTTGGACTAAGCCACAGGCACACTCGCATGTGTGGGTGATTTTTGTCATCGTTATTACCTATTGGTTGCCCACCAAACAGTTTAGTTTAATTTTGAAACACTTGAGTCAAAATGAACGGATAGGCAGAGCGGTCTTCGCTCTATAAATGGTATATACTCCGAACATAATTCAGAGAACAAGAACACAAGGAAGTCTTCATGACTCGTAAGAGAATCCTACCTATTCCCCTCATTCTCCTGATCCCAATCGTACTGTTAGCTGTGGTTATTATTGCGGGCATTTACCGGTTTAGCCTTTCTGATGATGAGATCATGGCAAAGTTTCCTCAAGCGCAGGCACAATCTAATTCAATCGTAGCGGAAGTGCTGGGTATTCAGTCACGAAATCCGTGGACTGTTCAAGTTCCAGAGCAGGGTGCGGTGACTTTTCTTGATGAGTGGGATAAAGAGCATGGCTTTTTAAAAGGTCAGTATGATGCCGGTGCAACAAAAGGCGAGGTACTGGTACCTACCGAGTTTATTGCGCAGCGTAACGTAAGTGAGACCCCTTGGATTGTGGCTCCTGTGATCGTGACAACACAAGGTTCTGGGGCGTTTTACTACATCGGTTTATTTAAGTTTGATGCTGTACCAAGCCGTGTTGTATTGCTTAACAGCGTTTTCATTGGTGATCGAATCAAGATGTCTTCATTGAAATGGAACAGCGATACACAAATTTCGCTTTCATATCTTCAACATGGAGAAGATCAAGCGATGGCAGAACAACCAAATCAATTGATTACAACCACTCTTAAACGTGTAGGTAATAACTTACATATGCAACAGTAATGAATTTTTTTGTCTTCTGTAAAAAATAAGTGTTTTCTGCGCTAGATCTCGTAATTTCATAGTGATTTCTTATGCGGGAATGCATAAGCTATGAGCCTTGTTATAAAGGAGATAGTAATTCCCGTGTCTACAAATGAAATTACAACAAGACGGTTGCCGAATCTGACAAGTCGTAAAGCGCTACTGTTGTACTCCTTGCCAGTATTAGTTGCGATTGGTGTTTCTAACTCTCTCAAAGAGTCTTCCCTTACTAAAACCATCGCCCTTAACTTGCCTGAATCGCGAGTTGTAGAAAATATTCTTGAGGCAACAACAGCAGAAGTTGTCTCTCCCCCAAATTTTGAATACCAAATCCAAGCAGGTGACAACCTGAGCTCCATTTTTAGCCAACTGGGCTTCGGCTACAGTTCGTTGATGAAAGTGATGGAGACGGATTTGAACTTCCTTGCTCTTGATACTTTAAAACCCGGCAACACATTGCGTTTTTGGCGTGATGAGTCGACGGGTGAATTGGAAAAGATGGAGCTTCAATTTTCTATCGCCGACAAAGTCGTTTATCGTCGTAATGCTGATGGCAGCTACGATTTCTCGGACATCTCAATCCCAGGTGTTTGGCATCAAGAACCTTTAGTTGGCGTGATTCATGGTAGTTTCTCGTCATCAGCAAATCGTTTGGGCTTGAGCTCAGCGGAAATCAGCCAAGTAGTGAACCTACTAAAAGAGCAGGTTAACTTCGGTAAAGACTTACGCGCAGGTGACCGATTCGAAGTTGTTCGTCGTTCTCAAAGTATTGATGGCGTGCCGACTGGCAAGAACGAAATCGAAGCAATTAAGATCTACAACCGTGGTCGTGAAGTGACTGCTTATCTTCATACCGACGGTCAATTCTATAATGCGAAAGGTGAGAGCCTACAGCGTGCCTTCCAACGTTACCCTGTTAGTCGAGGCTGGCGTATCAGCTCAGGCTTTAACCCGAAACGTCTTCATCCTGTAACGGGTCGAGTTGCACCTCATAACGGTACTGACTGGGCTGTGCCTATCGGTACACCAGTAGAAGCAACGGGGGATGGCACGGTTATCATGACACGTAAACACCCATATGCGGGTAACTACGTAGTGATTGAGCACGGCAGTAAGTACAAGACGCGCTATCTGCACCTAAGTAAGATCCTAGTGAAGAAAGGTCAGAAAGTTTCTCGTGGTCAACGTATTGGCTTATCGGGTAAAACGGGACGTGTAACAGGTCCGCACCTTCACTACGAATTGATCGAATACGGTCGTCCTGTTAATGCAATGCGAGCGAAGATCCCGATGGCAAGCTCTGTGCCTAAAAAGGAAATGGCGAGCTTTATTGCTACTCGAGACGAGATGGACAAACTGCTTAAAGACAAAGAACAAGCCGTTTTATAAATCACAAAAAAGACCAAACATTGTTTGGTCTTTTTTATGCGCTTTTCATCTGCTTTTCGTTGATGATGCCAATTAGCTCGTCAACATTGTGTGGTCTCGAATAAAAATAACCTTGAATATGGTGGCAACCCATTTCAATGAGCTTTTGCAAGGCTCTGTCATCCTCAACCCCCTCAGCAATAAGATCAACCTCAAGCAACTGAGCCAGTTGAGCGATCAACAAAACGACTTGTTCTGACGTCGTATTTGAGAGCATGTTGCGTACAAATGTCGCGTCGATTTTGATGCTATCGATAGGGTAGTTGTGAATGTAGTTTAAGCTTGAGTAGCCTGTGCCGAAATCATCTAATGCGACCTTAAAGCCTAGATAGCGTAACGAATTCAATACCATCTGTTCTCGACCACTTTGTGACAGCAAGACTGTCTCTGTAAGCTCGATAACAAAGTCTGTAGCTTGGTGATGGTATTTTTCTAGAATCCGAGTAAGGAAGTTCATGTAGCGATTAGAATCAATAAGTTCATGAGCTGAACAGTTAATTGAAAGCTTGACGGTGTAACCCAGTTGTCGTTCTAAGTTTTGTTTTGCGCGGCAGGCGAGTTCCACGATGCGCTCGCCTAACTCAATGATTAACCCCGATTGTTCGGCGGCTTCAATAAATTCCACTGGCGAGACGTTGCCATAAACGCTGCTGTTCCAACGCGCGAGGATTTCAAAGTAGTCCCAACGGTCACTGGTGATGTCAACAATTGGCTGGACTACGACATAAAGCTCTTCATTTTCATCAATGCTTAAACGAAGCTGCTCACGCAGTGCTTCAATCAGTTGTGTCTGGCGATGGTAAAGTGCACTTAAGTGGGTGTCGTAATGTTGAATACGGGTATCTCGGCGTTTTTTACAGTCTTTTAGCGCAAGGCTCGCATTCAGTATTAAGTCATCACTATTCAGCATATGCACAGGCGCTCTCGCGATCCCGATACTGACAGTGAAAGAAATACGATTGGATTTGTCTGAATAGCCTGCTTCGATTTTATCGAGGATTTCTTGGCAGACGCTAACAGGATCTTCGTCATAGGTAATAAAAGCAAACTCGTCACCTGCGACTCGAAACGCATTGTTGGGCGAGGTTAAGCTTTGTTGAATCGCATTTGCAGTGAACTTAATGATTTGGTCACCGATGTAGTTACCGTTGATGTCATTGATGGATTTAAAGTTGTCGATATCTAGATACGCAAGACTAAAAGGGCGAGTTGCCTGCTGAGTTAAGGTCTCCAACGTATCAGCTAAACAACTGCGATTGAGCAGCCCTGTTAGATTGTCATGAGAGACTTCGTAACTGAGTTGGTTGAGAAGTTTGTCTGAGCGTTCACTGATCCACTTTTCTCGCAAACTATGGATGATGATGTTTGCATAAAAACGGTGATGGAAGATGATTTCTTCGGCTTCAGCTTCACTGATGGAGTGAGTAAATGTTGACACTAAGATGCCTAACACTTCACCTGTATGTGTTTTTAAAGGAAGTCCGATATACGCTTGAATGCCAGCGTCCTGAAACATTTGGTCTTCAGGAAATAGCTTGTAAACTTCATCTTGATAGAAGATGAGTTCGCCAATGTCTTGTGCGACTTGCTCACAAGGAGTGCCTTCTAATCCGTAACACATGCTGTCTGCGATGGTTCCGCCACTAGAGTTGGAAAGTGTCACCGCACAATGTTGTAGGTGTGCTATCTCAACTACGCAAGTACAGTAGCTTTGAAATTGCTGATGGAGCTCAAGCGTTACTCTGTCGAGTAGTGCGCTACCATTGAGCTTTAGAATTTCATCAAGTAACTGGATACTTTTTTGTTCATGATCCATTGAACATTTCACCCGACGTTGTGTTTACCCATATCGTGTTTGTGTTGGCTTTATTACACGATCTTTTCTCATTTAATCGATATGCATCACGTTAACTATTGTTTACTTCAGGTGATTTTTCAAACTCAAGATACGTTTTATTGGTGATTTTCAACCATAGGGTGAGGTGCTAGGGGAGCTAACTCTCATCAAAGTGGTAGTCGCTTTGGAGAAGGCTAGTTACTCTCTAGTACTTGAAGCACCAGAGAGTCAAAAGTTTAGGCACGTTTCTCTTCTTCTAAGCGCGTTTTTAGATAGTCGAGAAACAGTTGAGTTCGGGTGTGTTGATAGTCCAGCTTTGGGTAGTAGGCATATACAGTCGCTTCATCAGCGGTCACTTCCGGAAGAATGGGTACTAAAGCGCCGGATTTTAGGTCTTCTTTGATCATCACGTTATTAGACAGCAAGATTCCCATGCCTCGTTTAGCACCATGGAAGAGGGCTTCTGGGTTCGTCGTGGCGAAATTTCCCGATAGGCTGACACGTTTTCCACGATTGGTCTTGATTTCTCGTACTGGTTTCTCACCCCAGATTAAAACGTTATGCTGCGACAATTCTTCGATTGTTTTTGGTGTACCGTGTTTCTCTAGATAACTTGGCGCAGCATAAAACTGAGCTTTGTGCTCGAACAATGGGCTGGCTTTAAAGCTGAGGGAATTGAGTTGCTCCAACTCACGGCTGATAAACAAATCTAGGCTAAGTTCTGGTATCTGACCTGGTAGCGTGGTGATCAGCTGAAGTTTAATATCAGGGTATTTTTCAAGAAAATCATCAAGATAATGTACTAAAAACTTAGAGCCTACCGCCAAAGTCGCACCAATTTTAAGTAGTCCTGCTGGTGATTGGTTAACAGAGCGGGTTTCATCTAAAACGGATTGCCAAGAGTCGAGTTGGACTTTGGCTCGTTCATAAAACAAAGCGCCTGCTTCAGTTTGGCTGATCGAGCGAGTGGTTCGCTTTAATAATTGAACACCAATCTTGTCCTCTAACCATTGGATACGTTTACTGATGGCGGAGCTGGTGGTGTTGAGTTTTCTCGCTGCTGCGTTAAAGCTACCTTCCTCGACTACGCGAATATAGCTATTAACGCTCTGAATCCAATCCATCTTATTCCATCCTCAGGGGAAATAATCCCTTTCCATTTTGGTTTATTATCATCTTTGAGTATCAAATATACACTGTCTGTCGTGAAACTGTCATGATGTAAGGAGGGTATATTGCGTAAAACACCATTATTGTTGGCGATGATGATTATCGCGACTGGTCAAGTAGGCGTCAGTATCTATCTTCCCTCTTTGCCTTTGATTGGTCACGATTTGAATCTTCCTCAGCATACGATTCAAAACTTGGTTACGCTGTTTCTTGTCGGATTTGGTGTCTCACAGCTAATTTATGGCCCTTTATCCGACGCAATTGGTCGCCGTCCTGTATTTATCTTGGGACAAAGTGTGTATCTCGTCGGAACCATCATCTGTATTGCCTTTGCGGACCACATTTTTGCACTTGAGACCGGACGTCTACTACAAGGTCTTGGGGCTGGGAGTGCCTCTGTTCTTGGGCGCTCTGTGTTGCGAGATAGCTATGATGGAGCGCAGCTCACAAAGGCGTTGTCATACATCTCGGTGACTGCTTCTGTGATGCCGATTGTTGCGCCTTTGTTTGGTGGATGGATTGCTTATCACATTAGTTGGCATGCGGTTTTTGTCTTCGTTCTTATTTATCTTACGGCGATCTTTACCCTTGGCTTTATTGTGCTGCATGAAACGTTGCCATACCCCAAACGCCGCTTTGAGCCAAAGCGTGTGATGCGCAATTACTTTGAGTTGTTGACCAACAAACAAGTAATAGGCAGCGCAAGCTACAACTGGTTGAGTTACTTATCAGCTTTGGTGACACTGTCGCTCTATCCGTTCTTAATGCAACAAGAGCTTGGTCTCACTGCTGCCGATTACGGTACCTTGATGATTGTGCCTTCGGCAGGTTTATTGATGGGGAGTTTAGTTCTCAACATCATCAATGCTCGATACAAAGAGCAACAGATCCTTTTGATGAGTTTTGTCACTGTTGCCTTTTCAGGAGTGATGCTTCTTATATTGCCGTTTACAGCGACATCTTTGCTCATAGCCTTTACGTGTTTGAGCTTCGCGCAAGGCATGTCTTTCCCTGTTTCGATCAGTTTACTGCTATCGCCTCATAAACAACAGGCAGGTGCGGTATCTGCATTGTCGGGTTCTATTCAGATGTGTTTAGCAGGGCTATTTGGCGGCTATTTGGTAGAAACTTGGGTAACAACTCAACATCAACTCGGCGTCTTTTATATTTCGATTGCTGTGATTTCTTGTTTGGTGCTGGTGGCTGGACAGTTCCGTACCCCTTCTGGTGGTTTAGTCCAACCAGAGCATTCTTAGTTGAATGTGGTTGCAAGGGCATGTTGTCCTCTCTAAAATGCGCAACCAATTATTGTGTCGTTATCTACACTTGGTTAATAGTGGCATATCGACAACACCCGTTCATTGTTAGGTGAAATCATGCAACAAAACGAATTTGAAGCTCTACTGAAAGAAATCGGTCAACAAGAAAACCTACCTCAAGCGCTAGAGCTATTAAAAGCATCTGAGGAAGAAGAAGTCGCTCAGGCTGCTGAATCGCTAACAGGTCAATTCGGTCTTGCTGAAGTAGAAGGTGAAAAACGTATTTACCACATTACGGTTCAAGCAGATGAGTCTGGTGAAGAGAAAGAGTTCGTTGAGCATGTAATGAATGAAGGTGACCACCTGATCAAGTTTGCGGCTTGGTTCTTCGAGACTTTCTTTGAAATTAAACCGAAAGACACCTACAAAGCAGCAGGTAAAACATACCAGCAACCTAAACGTTAATTACGTTTCTTATTCGCTAGGATAAAAATTCTTGTAATTAAATTACAAAATAAATGTGACTTATATCTTGTTTTATGGTTTTTGTGGTGTAAAATTACAACATAAACCAGTTAATTGCTTCTTAGGAGAAGGTCATGGGTTACGAACTTGGTGGTGTTTACTTTGGTCAAATGATGGCTAAAGACGCGATGCACAAAGCGCTTTACGGTAAAGCGAAGAAGAAAAAGCCTTCTATGTTTGCTCGCGTAATGAAAAAACTAGCGAATTAATAAGAAAAGCCCCGATGTCATATCGGGGCTTTTTGCATTTTCGCTCTAGGTATCTCAATCGATATATTTAGGCCGTTTGACTTGGGATCTCGACAACGTTATCTGGCACGCTATCTAATCCTTTCTCAGCCAACCACTTTTCCAGATTATCCGCGCCTCCAATGTACTTACCGTCTAACCATATTTGTGGCACGGTCACTGGTGTTTTTTCACCAATGATGGCTTTCACTTCAGGGATCATACGATATAGGGCTGCGCTGTCTTTCACTACATCGTGATATTTGTAGTCAACGCCAGCTTCATCAAGCAACTTTTTCGCTTTAACACAGTAAGGGCATGTCGCCTTACCGTAAACGATGTTGCCTTTAAGCTGATCTCGCTTGGTCCATTCAGCAATGACAGATTGAACAAGCACGCCTCGGTTTAGCGCTTCCCCTTGGCTGACGACTTTGCCTTCAACGACTAGGATAGGGGCATGCCATGCTCCAAGTTTTAATGGCTCCCACCAATGAGACAACCAATCTTTCACTTCTAGCTCGACTGGCACATCTGCTAATTCATTTTCAAATGTGTCAGCAAGAATATCTTTGGTTAATGTACATTCCCCGCATGGGATATTGACTTTGAATGGTCCCCAACTGCCGGCCCAACGATACAATGTAATTTTGATTGGCTGTGTCATAAGATGCTCCTCATTTCCTTTCCTGAAAATATAGAACTCAAAACCGAGAAATTTCTTTCAAATTACTTTCTTTTTTTCGCTTCCCAATGAGTAATGAAAGCAATGGAGCCGATAATGATTGCAGCACCAAGCCATAGTCGACCTGGTGGCACCCAGTTGAATACTAGCCAGCCTGCAAAGACATTTAAGGGCAGTTTCGCGTGGTCGAATGGTTGTACAAACGATGCATCAGCGACAGCGTAAGCTTTGACTACTGCCCACTGGGCTAGTGCCGTAAGTACGCCTGCGGCGATTAAGGTTCCCCAAATGTTCCAGCCTTCAGGCATTGCAAATGTAGGTGCCGCCAGCAAAATGTTAAAGGGCGTGATCAAGAGCAGTAAGTAAACCACCATGGTTGATGGTGGATCGTTCACCGACAGCTTTTTCACCATTAAAGAATAAGATGCCCAGAAAAAAGCCGCGCCGACAGGCAGTAACGTTGCCCAGGTAAAAGAGTCTGACCAAGGCTCAAGAATGATCATTGCGCCAATAAAGCCAGTAAGCGTCGCGATCCAACGAGCAACACCTACTTTTTCCTTCAGAATTAAACCTGAACCTACCGTTGCAAACAACGGTGAAGTCATAAGCAAAGCGATGCCTTGCCAGATAGGAACCGGATAAGCGAGAGCCCATAACCAAAGCTGGATACCGATAACCGCCAAGAAGATGCGCAATGCATGCCACCCAAAGTGGTTAGTACGTAGAGACTGACGAATTCCTAATGTTCGCAGATACGGCAAGATAGCGAAAAAGGCGATAGCGTATTGGAAGAGTGCAAATGTCGTGGATGACACACCAAAGTGAATACTTGCGATTTGAGCAAAGCTATTAACGATGGCAAAAGCCAAGCCTGCGGTAAGCATCCAAGATGCTCCTTGGACAGGATGATGATTCAATTGGATATTTCCGGTTTTAAACAATAGATAGGATCATACGTTCTAATGTTGGGGTAGCCAATAAAAAAATGCCTCCCAGAGGGAGGCGACATTACCAATTCAAAGGACGTGCCTACCGAAGTAGGTACAAAGAACGAGAAGCACAAACGCTGCCATGCATTTGCTCGTTTTTAATATTGCAGCTAGTGTGCCAACTTTTAACGTGTTGATTTTTAAAGGGTGAGAAGGGCGTGTCTAACGGCTACTAGAGGAATTGCACTAACTTCGGGAGTAAATGCATTAAAAGAGGGCAGTTAGGTTTAAGTAGAAAAGCTGTCGGTCTTATCTCAATAAATAGAAAATGACCGACACGAAGTGCCGGTCAAAAACTTGCTGCGATGCTGGCTTGGGCAGAAGCCGCAGTTAGAAGTCGTAGCGTACGCCAAGACGAAGTGTATCTTCGCCTTCGGTTACTTTACCTTCCGCGTCTTTCGCTTCATCAAGTTGGTTCATGTAGTAAGAAAGGTAAGTGCGGAAGTTGCTATTCAGTTTGTAGTATCCCACAAGCTCAAAACCTTCAACTGCATCGTACTTTGCAGCGCCATTTGGATCGTTTTCTTGGAAAGTGTAAAGACCAGCGACGGTAAACTTACTTGCGATCTTGTAGCTTGCAACTAACTCATAAGCGGTAAAGTCTTCAGAATCTGTCAGTGCACCTTGTGAGTACGTACCTGCAAGGTAGAGGTTATCCAGTGAGTAAGCGATACCACCAAGGATTTGGTCTTCTGAATTGTCTTTGTCTACATCACCGCCTGAGTATGCAAGACCTAGGTCAAGACCGATTGGTAGAGAGTAAAGACCAGAAATGCCGTATTTATCTTGGCTATCCTCGGAGTTAGCTTGGTAAGTGGCTTGAACTTGTAGAGCATCGAATTCATCACGGTAAGCGAAAACGCTATCTTGCTTATCCGAAGATGAGTCAATGACTTGCTGAACGCCAGAAAACTCGGTGATATCCGTCATGTCTGAGATGATAACGGCAGCCATGTCTTGACGACCTACAGAGAAGCTACCTGCATCTGCACTTACTCCAGCGTACATGTAGCGGTTTTTAAATTCGCTCTTACCGGTTTTTTGTTCCGCTTCGTAAACACCAAATGCAGACAGACCGTTACCGATGTCAGCCTTACCTTTTAGGTTTAGACGCGCACGTGACTTATCTTCCATAGAACCGTCTACTTCAGCACCGCCTGAACCAATAAAGTCACCACGAAACTCGACGCGACCGCCAACCTTCAATTCAGTGCCGCCATCTTTGTAAACTGTCGCCGCAAAAGATGGTGCTGATACCAATGCTGTTAACACTGCAGTAGTTAGTGCTGCCTTTTTCATTTTCTTATTACCCTAGTTGTAATCGATGAGCTTTCTTGCTCGATGTATTGATGACGCTAAGGTAAACCGAGAAAATTAAAGATAGATTTCTATTAAGTTATGATTTGTTTGCATATTTATTTCAAATGTATGAATGCTTTCTTATTTATGAAAATAAGAGAAAAAGGGGGTTTTATGTTTTTTTATGTTTTTCTAATGACTACCGAACGACATATTTTTAAAAAAGATCCTAATCATTTTTTTCTTCTCGAATTGTAATTCAAGATTTCATGTTTGAATTTTCATTGTTTGTTTTAACAATGATTTAGCTGGATTTTTTGTTGTTACATGTAAGCATTTGTTTCCAGTTTGGGTGTATTTTTCAGAATTTGTATAAAGAAAAAAGGTAAACGTTTGCGATTTTTCTTTTTTATTACATCTTTTCACTCTGCTCTGGGGAACTTCTGAAATACATTGATTGGCAGTTGTTAATCAAAAGTGACGCACATTGGTGGAGAAGATGCCCCAATCTACTTTTGTATAAAACTGACTTATAAACTAATGAATAAATACATGGATTTTATAATGAACAAAAAATTCCTAGCAGCAGCGATCGCAGCAGCAACATTCGGTACACAAGCAGTAGCAGTGGAGCTTTACAACAACGATGGCACAACGTTCTCTGTTGGCGGTCACGTATCTATTAACGTGAACGGTTCAGAGCAAGGTGATACTGATGTTGGCTCTAACTCTCCACGTATCAACTTCACAGCAACTCAGGATTTAGGCAACGGTTTTACTGCTGACGCTCGCGGTGAATGGCAACTAAACTACCTAGATGGTGGTGAAAATACGTTTTCTACTCGTCTTGGTTACATCGGTATTACTCACGATGTTTATGGTCGCGCAGTTGGTGGTACTCAGTGGGCACCATACTACGATGTAGCTGGCGTTGCTGATATGCCAATCGCGTTTGCGAACGACTTTATCTACGACGATCACGGTAACCTAGGTACAGGTCGTGCGGACAAGATGCTTTCTTACCGTAACGCTATCGAACTAGGTGAAGCGGGCTCTATTGGTTTTGGTCTAGGTTGGCAAGGTAGCAACGATCAATCAAGCGTAGATGAAGTAATTGTTGATGACGGTAGTGGCAACCCAATTTACGAAACTCAGTACTCTGGTAACAACTACGGTGACCGCGTACAACTTGCTCTTACTTACTCAGTGCTAGGGGCAAAAGTAGGCTACACCTACAACACTGGTGACATCACTGCATCTGCTGCTGCACCAAAGAAAGAAACGGCTGAATCACACCTAGTATCTGCATCTTACGGTTCTTACGGTCAAGGTCTATACGTTGCTGCAGTATACGGTTCAAATGAATACATGAACTTTAACGGTTCACAACGTCTAGTTGAGAGCGATGCGTACGAAGCGCTACTAGCTTACGCACTTCCAAGCAGCCTAAACCTAAGCATCAACTACGAAATGGTTGAAGGTAAAGCAACTAAAGCTAGCTCAACTGAAACAGCTCGTGAAGAGATGGCGGTACAAGCTGAATACAACTTCACTCCTAAGTTTGTTGGCTACGCTGGTTACCAGTTCGACCTAAACGATGCGAACGATCGTAAAACCGACGACAAATGGGCTATCGGTGGTCGTTACTACCTATAATAGTAACCTGTCCTAGTTACTATGGAAGCCAGCTTCGTGCTGGCTTTTTTTTGTCTGTGGTTCTTACCTTGTCGAAGTTCAATTTAGTGATGATTTACTCAAAACGGGCTGAATGTCTTGTTTTTAACACCTCGAAACGAGAACTAGTGTCAACAACGTAACGTGTTGGATTATTATGCGTTTTTTGTTTTGCAGGGAAGAGCAATGAGCGTCGTTCAGGTTGAAGAGAAGAAAATCAAAGTCGGCAAAGTTCTGTGTGTCGGACGTAATTACGTTGAGCATATTCAAGAGCTAGATAATGCCGTACCAGAGCAAATGGTAGTGTTCAATAAACCGGCGACTTCCGTTTCAACCAAACTCACCTCATTCCATCAAGAGCCTTTGCATTACGAAGCCGAAATCTGCTTTGTGATCAAAAACGGTCAATACTGCGCGGTTGGGCTCGGCTTAGATCTGACCAAACGCGGTTTACAAACTAACCTCAAAGAAAAAGGATTACCTTGGGAACGTGCCAAAGCGTTTGATGGCTCAGCGGTATTCAGCCGTTTCCGTTCTCTTCAAGGTGTCGATATTGACGATCTCAACTTAGAGCTTTTGATTAACTGTGTTCATGTTCAAAAAGGGCATGTTAAGCAAATGCTTTACCCACCGATGAACATTCTCGATGAGTTGAAGAGCTACACAACGCTAGAAGATGGCGATGTCGTGATGACAGGGACACCAAAGGGCGTGGGTGAAGTGCATCAAGGCGATGTCTTCCTTGGACGTTTGAAGTGTGGAGACATCACCTTATTAGAGATTGAATGGTTGGCTGTTTAGTCGCGAGCTTATAGCCAAATTCGAAGCAGTAAAAACGCGACCATACTTACGATGGTGGTGAGCAATACATTCTTTGTGAGGTATGCAATCGCAGCAGCTAATAGGGCAGCCAATAGAAATGGGTTTTGCCATGTGACGCTCAGTTCACCTTCTGGCATAAACACGATAGGAGCCCAGATCGCGGTGAGCACTGCAGGGCTTGCGTAGCTTAATATCTTTTGAGTTCTTACCCCCAATTTAAGCGGCAATTTTGGTTCGAGAAATAGATAACGGCTAGTGAATACCAAGGCCGTCATGGCTAAGATAGACAAAAAGATCATTGGCGTTCC
The DNA here is from genome assembly GCF_963871815.1 of Vibrio sp. L85. Taxonomy (NCBI): domain Bacteria; kingdom Pseudomonadati; phylum Pseudomonadota; class Gammaproteobacteria; order Vibrionales; family Vibrionaceae; genus Vibrio; species Vibrio sp. L85. The sequence continues at coordinate 19,270 of NZ_CAWMYL010000246.1, read as the reverse complement.
TCCGGTGTATTCTCAATGTTTGGGGCTTTCGTCGTAAACTGTTCAACCAAATAGCCCATCAACATGGCGAGAATGCTCGCGAACATCAAGCTTCCTTCCACTTGGTAATAATTCAGCGTCACTGAGCTAACTAATGCTGCCAATACACTGCATAGCACGGGAATGCTTTTAATCGTTGGCACCACAATCGCGATAAAGGTGGCAGCAACGGCAAATTCCAATCCGAGCTCATTCAATTCAGGTATCAAACTGCCAGCGACGATGCCAGCAAGTGTTGCGAAGTTCCAAAATAGGTAGAAGCTTAATCCAGCGCCAAGGGCGTACCATCGTTCAAATTGTTTATCGGATTGGTGCCCGACGATGGCAAACAGTTCATCAGTGAGTAAGAAGCCAAGTGAAAGACGCCACTTTAAGGGCAATGGCGAAATTTTACTGCGCATCGAAACACTATAAAGAAAATGGCGAGAGGTAATGAAAAAGGTCGTCAGCAACATGGTGGTTAAGCCTGCACCAGCTTTAATCATGCCCATGGCAACAAGTTGTGCGGAGCCAGCAAACAGAATGGCGGAAAGCGCCTGACCTTCCAGCGGGTGTAAGCCAGTATCGATGGCAAATGAGCCCGCAAGTAATCCCCAAGGCAGTACGGCGATGCTTAATGGCATCATTGCGATGATACCTTGTAAAAAGAGTGAGAATTTTGAGTCTTGATGAGTTGGCAAAGTAGTATCCATAACTTCAACTTGAATAGAAAAACATGCTGTTAAGGTAGGCTGACCTAAGCATGCTGCCTTGTACAAAATTGCTAACAGTGCTTGATGTACTGCCCAGGCGTTACCCCCATGGCTTTTTTAAAATGACGATGCAAGTGGCTTTGGTCGTGAAAACCACATTCTTGAGCAACATCGGAAATCTTTTGTCCTAGCTTGAGCAGCTTTTTCGCCATTCGGAGTCTCTGTTGAATCTGAAATGCGTGCGGTGGGAAACCAAACTGCTTTTGAAACTCACGCAACAAATGAAAAGGACTTAATCCCGCTAATTTCGCCAGTTCTTCTAAAGAGACATCGGTTTGAGGAAAGTCTTCAAGAAATTCTTTGACCAGGTGCACTTGCCTTTGCGCTTTGGTTGCATCTTGAAGAGGAGCTCGATGTGTACTGTGCTTGCTGGCAAGTTTGATCAGTGTGCCGTAGACAAGTGTCTCTCTTAGCAAGCGATTATCGGATTTCTCTAGAGTATCGAACACTAATCGCAGTTGGTTTGCGAGCTCTGGATCGTAAACGACGGGTTGCGGGAAGTAGGGCTGCGCGACATTGGGCGCGCCAAGTTCTTTCCCAAGCGTTTGAAACTGCTCAGGTACGGGATACATGGCTTTGTATTCCCAGCCACCTTCTGACGCTGAGTGACCATTATGCACCTCATCAGCGTTTACAAGAATGATACTGTCTTGCGGTGCAATGTGGTTGCCACCGGTACGAAAGAATTGCTGTGCGCCTTTTTCAATCACCCCAATGGTGTAGCCTTCATGGCTATGGCGAGAGAAGTTTTGTTTTTCGTATTTTGCATCGAGCAGCTCTAACCCGCCCAACTCTTGAGCAATCTTAAAAGTCGCGATTTCCTTATTCTTTTCTTTCATCTCGGTCCAAATAGCTCAAGCGTAAACAGTAGCACCACATCATTTGGAGTCTACCGGATCCATCCTGCTTATTTTTGTACAAAATTGCTATTGGTATTAAAAACAAACATCAAAAAGGTTAATTGTTTTTAAATTGAGCATTAAACCTTTTGTATTTTCTGAATATTGCTTCGTAGAAAGATATTTGGTCTGGTTGTTATCTATTCATTGGTATAAGATCCGCCGCCTGTTTTAGAAAGCCAGTTCCACCATGATCGATTTATCTGTACTCCCTGTTTATCTCACCGCTGTTATTGCACTTCTTTTGTTGCCTGGACCTGACATGTTGTTGATTGCCAGCTCTAGCATGAGTTATGGCAAAAAAGTTGGTCTGTTTGCAAGCTTAGGCAACGCGACATCCGGCGTGATCTTAACGTTATTGGCAGCTATGGGTGTGTCGACCTTGATTGCCATGAGCCCAATCGCGTTAAAAGTGCTTCATCTACTGGGGGGCGCGTACTTGCTCAAAATGGGGTGGGACTGTTTACGAGCGGACGTTTCTGCTGCGCCAGAGCTTGACCAGAAAAACAAGATGGCATCGACTTACTATCAACGCGCTTTGATGAGTAACCTGCTGAACCCGAAAGCCTTGGTGTTTTTCGTGATGTTTTTGCCTCAGTTTGTCTCTAGCAACATTACCGCATCGTCGGGTGAGCAAATGCTCGCGCTTGGTTTGCTGCTAAACGTATTAGGCTTGCTATTCAATATTTTGTTAGTTGCATTGGCGGGGACATTAGGCAAAGGGTTGCTGGAAAACGATAAATTCCGCATGTACCAAGGTAAGCTAATGGGCTTGGTGTTCGTTATCCTTGCGGTGTGGATGCTCAGTAGCTTCGCGATGTAATGTGTAGGAATAATCAGATGTTTGAACAAAAGCCAGCACTCGCTGGCTTTTTGTTTTAGTATCACACTGATTTTCCAAGGAGTGGCAGTATGAAACTTGAATTTAAACTCAATCCAGAACAAAACGATCTCGATTTTATCCGTGATGGCATCCGAGCTTATAACAACATGCATCTACCGGATGGGGACGTAGACGCCATTGGCTGTTTTGCTCGTAATGACGAGGGTAAGGTTGTTGGCGGACTCACGGGAGAAATGTTTAATAACACCGTGTTTGTTGAATATCTATGGGTTGATGCAGAGGCACGCACTTCGGGATTAGGAAGCAAGCTGATCGCTCTACTGGAAGAGCAAGTGAAACCGCGTGGAGTCACGCATTTGTATCTCGATACCTATAGCTTTCAAGCGCTCGATTTTTACTTGAAATTGGGTTTTGAAAAAGTTGGGCAATATTCAGGCTACCCAGCAGCAGGTATTGATAAACATTTTCTGCAAAAACAGATTGCTTGATTTGGTTTGAATTAAACAAAAAAAGAGGCGCTCGATGCGCCTCTTTTGCTATTTGTAGCTGTCACAGAATCGATGTTTCAAACTCGAATTACAAGCTTTGTTGATGCGCTTCGATAAGTGCGTTCATTTTCGCTTCCGCTGCTTGGTTAGCTTGCGCGTAATCCATCTCTGCTGGGAAGTCGCTGATTACCTCGTAGTAACACTTCAACTTAGGCTCAGTACCAGAAGGGCGAACAATCACACGTGATTTGTCTTCTAAGTGGTAAACCAGTACGTCACTTGCTGGCAAGTTAATCGCTTCTGTTGGACCATCGGTCACAAAGCGAAGTGATGACTTCAGATCTTCAATCACTTCGATACGTTTACCCGCAATCTCTTTCGGTGGGTTTGCGCGAAGTTTGTCACCGATTGGTGGTGATTTAGGGTCAAGTGCAATGCTGCGCTGCGCGTTGAAGTAGAAACCGTGCTGGCGGTATAGTTCTTCTAACTTATCCCACAGCGTTTTGCCTTGTGCTTTCAATTTACCTGTCAATTGAGAGAAAGCGACCAGTGCTGACAAACCATCTTTATCCCATACCTTATTACCTACTGTGTAGCCTAGTGCTTCTTCGTAAGCGAATAGGAATGGGTTCGCTTCAGTTTCTTGTGTCATTGCTACGTTAGTTAGCCATTTAAAGCCAGTTAACGTTTGGTAGTATTCTGCGCCGTGTGCTTTCGCAATACTGCTCAATAGACGAGAAGACACAATGGTATTCCCAACAAGCGCATTTGGTTGACCTTGCAGTAAGTAGTCACCAAACAATGAACCCACTTGGTCACCTGTTAGCATCTGATATTCACCATCTGGGCGTTTTACAGCCACAGCAAAACGGTCTGCATCTGGATCGTTCGCGCAAGCAATGTCCGCACCGACAGATTTACCCAGTGCCATCACCATGTCCATTGCGCCTGCTTCTTCAGGATTCGGGAAGTTTACGGTAGGGAACGTACCGTCCGGTTCACGCTGTTCTGGAACGCTTGCGACTTTTTTAAAGCCAGCGTCTGCGAGCAACGTTTCTGCCATGTCCGCACCGACACCGTGCATTGCCGTGTAAACAATTGAGATATCTGTGTTGCTGTCCGGTGTTAGCAGGGCATTGTCGTTCATTGTTTTGCGATAAGTTTGGTAGTACTCGTCTTCAAGCCAAACTAACAAACCTTTTTGTTTTGCATCGTCCAGTGACATCAGAGGAAGCGGTTTTGTTGTTGCTTCATCGATTTTTGCAGCAATACCAGAATCGTGAGGTGGAATAATCTGTGCGCCATTTTCCCAGTACACTTTAAAGCCATTGTATTCTGGTGGGTTGTGGCTTGCGGTAACAACCACAGCAGCGGCTGCATTTAATTCACGAACACCAAAAGCAACAATTGGCGTTGCTGCTACTTTATAGGTTAGGTAAACCTTGATGCCCAAAGCAGTAAGTACAGAAGCTGTATCGTGTGCGAACTGTTTAGAATCTGGGCGACCATCGTAGCCAATAACAACACCGCGAGACGATGCGTCTTTCACTTGTTCAATCAGATAGTGACCGAGACCTGTTGCTGTCTCTTGAATCACTAAACGGTTCATGCGATTTGGACCCGCACCGACTTTACCGCGCAGACCTGCGGTACCAAATGCTAAGCGTGAACCAAATCGATCTGTCAGTTCTTGTTCGTTATTTGTATCGACTAGGTGTTGAAGCTCTTCACGAGTTTTTGGATCTGGGTCTCGTGCTAGCCATTGAGTAATTTGTGCTGTCATATTCGTCTTTCCTTAGTAGGGGGAGCCTACTTGTTTAGACACTTCTTTGCTTAAAAGCGTCCCAATGTTTTCTTTTAATTAATGTAAATGGTTCTCAATTACATTTCAAAGAGGGCAATCGATAAACCGAATTTATTTTTCAGTCTGTCCGGAATTTATTCACAGTTAATTTCTTGAAGAACTATTGAACTATAACTAGCCTTTTAACATAAATATAACAAAGAGTGCTGAAATCGTAGTTTTTGTGATTTTTCGTAAATTTGTTCGATATTTGCATCGGGAAGCAAGGAAGCTCGCGCAAGCGCAGCGGCTGAGCAGAGGAGAGATCTTTTGAAAAGATTAGCAACTACTCTAGCCTTATTAACGAATGTGATTTTTATCACGTTTTCTTCGTCCAGTTGGTCAGAGCAGAGTGATTACAACATGACGCGAGGTGTTACGGGGATCAGTGAGCAAGTGTATGAATTACATATGCTGATCTTCTACATTTGTTGCGCTATCGCTTTTGTTGTATTCGGTGTGATGTTCTATTCCATCTTCAAACATCGCAAGTCAAAAGGGGCAGTTGCCGCTAATTTCCACGAAAGCACTAAAGTGGAGATCATCTGGACCGTTATTCCGGTCATTATTCTTATCGCTATGGCGATTCCTGCGACCAAAACGCTGGTGGCGATGGAAGACACCAGCCAATCTGACCTTACTGTGAAGATCACCGGCTCTCAATGGAAGTGGCACTACAGTTATTTCGGCGAGGATGTCGAATTTTTCAGCCTACTTGCTACCAGCCAGAAAGAAATCGATGGCATCGAAGCGAAAGGGGCGCACTACTTGCTCGAAGTGGATAACCCGCTGGTTTTGCCTATCAACCGTAAAGTTCGCTTCTTAATGACTTCTGATGACGTAATTCACTCTTGGTGGGTACCTGATTTCGCTGTTAAGAAAGATACGATCCCTGGTTTCATTAATGAGGCTTGGACCAAGATTGACGAACCGGGCGTATATCGTGGTCAGTGCGCGGAGCTTTGTGGTCGAGCGCATGGTTTCATGCCAGTTGTTGTTCATGCGATGGCGGAAGATGATTTTGACCAATGGATGGCAGACAAGAAACAAGAAATTGCCTTACAAAAGGCGGCTGCCCAAGAAGCATTGACGCAAGACCTTTCAATGGAAGATTTGATGGGACAAGGCGAGTCGGTTTACACCGCGCGCTGTGCTGTGTGTCATCAAGCGAACGGCGAAGGCATTCCGGGCGCGTTCCCGGCAATCAAAGGCAGCGAGATAGCCAAAGGTCCGGTTGTTGCTCACATCGATGTATTGGTGAACGGTCGAGCTGGCACCGCCATGCAAGCTTTTGCTAACCAACTAAGCGATCAAGAAATTGCCGCTGTAATTACCTATCAACGTAATGCTTGGGGAAATGATACTGGCGATACCGTTCAAGCATCCGATGTTAACGCCTTTAAGGCACAAGACAGTGCCAAGGAGGAAATATGAGTAAGCCAATTGAAAAAGCGGTGAAGTCTGCTCCTGCTGAAGCGCAAACTACTGCAAACACGACCATTGCGATTGAAGACGACCACGATCATCATCACGCACCAAAAGGGCTAGCGCGTTGGCTTTATTCCACCAGCCATAAAGACATCGGTACGCTTTATTTATGGTTTAGCTTTGCTATGTTCCTCACTGGCGGTGCGATGGCGATGATCATCCGTGCTGAGCTATTCCAACCGGGTCTGCAATTGGTTGACCCTCAGTTCTTTAACCAAATGACGACCGTACATGGACTAGTGATGGTGTTTGGTGCCGTCATGCCAGCGTTTACTGGTTTAGCCAACTGGATGATCCCAATGATGATTGGCGCTCCAGATATGGCTTTACCACGGATGAACAACTTGAGTTTTTGGATCTTACCTTTTGCTTTCCTCATTTTGATCGGCTCTTTGTTCTTACCGGGTGGTGGTCCTGATTTCGGGTGGACTTTTTACGCTCCACTTTCTACAACCTACGGCCCTGACAGTACGGCGTTGTTTGTTTTCTCAGTCCATATCATGGGTATCAGTTCCATCATGGGTGCCATCAACGTCATCGTGACTATCGTAAACATGCGTGCACCAGGTATGACATGGTTCAAGTTGCCAATGTTCGTCTGGACTTGGCTAATCACGGCGTTCTTGCTGATAGCTGTGATGCCCGTATTAGCCGGTGCGGTGACCATGGTTTTGACCGACAAATACTTCGGTACCAGCTTCTTTGATGCCGCTGGTGGCGGTGACCCGGTGATGTTCCAACACATCTTCTGGTTCTTCGGTCACCCAGAGGTATACATCATGATCTTGCCTTCGTTTGGTATTGTTTCGGCAATCATTCCTGCGTTTAGTGGCAAGAAACTGTTTGGTTACCATTCGATGGTTTACGCGACTTGTAGTATTGCGCTGCTTTCATTCCTAGTGTGGGCGCATCATATGTTCACCACGGGGATGCCGGTTTTCGCTGAACTCTTCTTTATGTATTGCACCATGCTTATTGCGGTACCAACTGGGGTGAAGGTGTTTAACTGGGTGGCGACCATGTGGCGAGGTGCAATGACGTTTGAGACACCGATGTTATTTGCCATCGCGTTTATTGTCTTATTCACAATAGGTGGTTTCTCAGGCTTGATGCTGGCAATTGTTCCTGCGGATTTCCAATACCATGACACTTACTTTGTTGTCGCACATTTCCATTATGTATTGGTATCCGGTGCGGTGTTCTCGATCATGGCGGCGGCGTATTACTGGTTACCGAAGTGGACAGGCAATATGTATGACCACAAGCTGAGTCTGTGGCATTTCTGGTGTTCCATCATCTCGGTTAATGTACTGTTCTTCCCAATGCATTTCTTGGGCTTAGCCGGGATGCCACGACGTATTCCCGATTACGCCATCCAGTTTGCTGACATAAACCAAATCGTATCGATAGGTGGCTTTGCCTTTGGTCTTTCCCAACTGATCTTCTTGTGGTTAGTGATTAAATGTATCCGTGGTGGTGAAAAAGCACCAGCCAAGCCATGGGAGAGAGCAGAAGGTCTAGAGTGGACAGTACCAAGTCCAGCGCCACACCACACGTTTACAGCGCCGCCAAAAGTCGATTAAGAAAAGAGTGAGGTGAGCGAGATGCAAGGTAATTCATCTAATAAGAAACTCACTATCAAGTTGCTGTTAGCGACAGCAATGATGTTCGGCTTCGGTTTTGCCTTGGTACCACTCTACGACATTATGTGCGATGCATTGGGTATTAACGGTAAAACCAGTGAGGTTGCAGCGATTCAGCCAACAGGCATGCAAGCGGACATCAGTAGAACGATTCGTGTGGAATTTATGGCGCACGTCAGTCCAGACATGCCTTGGGAATTCAAACCAAAAGTTGTGTCCATGGATGTTCACCCTGGCGAAGTGATTCAAACGGAATATCTTGCTTTTAATCAAAGCGGTGAAAATTTAGTAGGTCAAGCTGTGCCCTCCGTATCGCCGGGTACTGGTGCGGCTTACTTCAATAAGATCGAGTGTTTTTGCTTTAATCAACAACCATTGGAAGGTAAGCAACAAGCGAGTATGCCTTTGATTTTCTACATTGAGCCGGACGTGCCGGATTCAATTCATACATTGACCTTGTCTTACACACTCTACAAATTTCCTCCTCAATCGGGCGAGTCTTCGACAGCTAGCCTCTCAGGGAGTGAGAAACAGACCTTAACGCCTCAAACCAAAGCGCGTCTGTAAGGAGAGAACTCATGAGTAACAAGCCTGATACCTATTATGTTCCCGCACAAAGCAGCTGGCCTATTGTAGGGGCATTTGCGTTATTCCTTGTCGCTGTCGGTGCCGGAATGACCGTTCAAGGTACTCAAAGTGATGGCGCGGTTGGTACGTTAGGCGGCATCATTCTCGCCATTGGTATGTTGTTTTTGCTCTATATGCTGGCAGGGTGGTTCAGCAACGTCATCACAGAGTCTCTTACCGGAAAGTACAGTGCGCAAATCACGCGTTCATTTCGACAAGGGATGAGCTGGTTCATCTTTTCGGAAGTGATGTTCTTTGGTGCTTTTTTTGGTGCTCTTTTCTACGCAAGAATGATTTCCGTGCCTTGGTTAGGTGGTGCAGATAATAACTTAATGACACATGAGGTATTGTGGCCGAGTTTCGAAGCAATCTGGCCACTCACCACCACGCCGGGTGGTGATACGACCCAAGCAATGCCTTGGCAGGGTATCCCATTAACCAACACCATCTTGCTGCTATTGTCATCGATTACGTTACATATGGCACACATCAGTTTAGAGCAAGATAAACGAACTGCACTGATTGTCTGGTTGGAAATCACCATCGTCTTGGCGGGCTTCTTCCTCTATTACCAAGCCGTTGAATATGCACACGCTTATCAAGATATTGGGCTGACGTTGCAGTCCGGTATTTACGGTAATACCTTCTTTATGCTCACGGGCTTTCACGGTTTGCACGTTTGTCTCGGTACCATTTTCCTCATTGTGCTGTTATTCCGCATCGCCAAGGACCACTTTTCTCCGAAAGACCATTTCGCATTCCAAGCTGGCAGTTGGTATTGGCACTTCGTTGACGTGGTTTGGCTATGCTTATTTGTTTTCGTTTATGTGCTGTAAAGCTAGTAAGGACGAGGATTTGGGGCTATCCATCCTGCCCCTAACGCTACGAGAAGGAGAATCACGACTAACGCAGAAAACATGACACGACGACCGAGATAGTGGCTCATTGGTTTGCCTTTCTTCGATGAATCCTCTGGGTCTTCGCGAACCATTTCGATAAGCGCTTTTGCGAGGTTAAAGATGATGAAAAGCAGCAAAAGGACAAGCGTTAACTTAAACAGAAATACGGTGGACATGGCACCTCCGGTTTCGTCGTCGATATTATCGAAATGGGTTTGGGTTGCTGTCTTTTTAACTGTGGCTGTGTTTTCTCTGTTGGTCAAACTGGGCTTTTGGCAATTGGAACGTGGTAATGAAAAGCAGCGTTTGGAACAAGCGATTTTAGCAAGGGAAAATACCTCTTATCAGGACATATCTGAAGTACTGGAAAAGAACGATTGGCGAGAAGAAAGTGTTATAGGGATTAAAGTAAAAGCAAATGTGACGCCTGAATCACTCCCAATTATTTTATTAGATAACCAGACCTATCAGGGTGAAGTGGGTTACCTAGCGTTTCAAATCGTATCGATGTCTCATGATCCTGCGACTCTGACGCTGCTTGAACTTGGATTTGTGAAGGGGAAAAGATCCAGAGCCGTACTTCCGAAGGTTGAATATCTGACAACGCCATATGACATCACAGGGCGTTTGTATCGTAAATCTACTAATCCACTAAGTTCAGACCTAATGGCTGAAATGGGCGATACGATAAGAGTGCAAAACCTCAACATTAATCAACTTAGCCAACTGCTTAATATTGAGTTAATGCCTACGGTCATTCAACCTGACAATCTAACGCAATGGTCGTACCCATTTCCTTGGAATCCCTTACCGTTAACCAGTGCAAAGCACTTTGGTTATTCTTTTCAATGGTTTGCTATGTCTGGCGTATTTTTGTTTATCACAATCCTGATTTTTATTCGTTGGATTCGACAACCACGCTCACAAGGAGGTGAGAAATGACAAATGCAGTCACGAAAGGACGAATTGTATTGGTGTCTCTGATTTGTCTATTTGCGCTCCCCGCGATTATTGCCAAGGTTGTATTGAGTCAAGGTTGGTACGAAACGGGGGTAACCAATCGAGGTGAATTGGTTGAGCCATATATCACGCTCGAACAATTAGGTCAGCCATCACCATTAGACGAAAAAGGTTGGCAATTAGCGTATGTGTTGCCTCCGGAGTGTAAAGAACAGTGCCAACAACAAATACATTTGATGCAACAAAGCCACATTGCATTAGGTAAATATCAGGAGCGTGTGGTGCCAGTTATCTGGACTTCGGAAGAGACCAATAATGTTGCCCAGAGCAAGAGCATTGTGGTGATGCAAATGAATGATTCGTTGTCATCGAGAGTGAAAGCAGGGCAGATGTTGATCGTCGATCCTCTCGGGCAGCTAGTTATGTCCTATACGCCAGAAGCCAACGAGGATTTGGTGCGGTTAAGTAAAGATGTATTGGCGGACTTACGAAAGCTATTGAAGTTATCACGCGTAGGCTAGGGAGAGTGCAATATGACGTTAAGTCGTTTGGTTAAGTTCAGCCTGTGTCTTACTCTTGTAGTCATTATGTTGGGAGCATATACGCGCTTGGCTGATGCGGGGTTGGGGTGTCCAGATTGGCCTGGTTGCTATGGTCAGTTATTTGTACCCCAAACTGAAGCTGAAGTTACTAAGGCAAATGCTCTGTTTCCGGAGCGAGCAGTGGAGCAAGGAAAAGCGTGGTTAGAGATGATTCATCGTTACTTCGCTGGAACTTTAGGCTTAGTCATTCTGATGATGGCAATCATGGCGGTGAGAGCAGAGCGAGTTGATCCGACAATTCCGGTTTTGCTTTGCGTTCTTGTTTTGGGCCAAGCGGCATTAGGAATGTGGACGGTAACGTTAAAGCTGATGCCAGTGATAGTTATGCTTCATCTACTTGGCGGCTTTACGTTGCTTGCACTTCAAGCGCTGTTCTACTGCCAATTACAATCTAAAAACAGCCTCTACTTTTCTCCTTCTTCCAAGAGCGTGAGAACATTCTCTTTGATGGCTTTTGGTGTGGTGTTGTTGCAGGTGTTGCTTGGCGGATGGACATCATCAAATTATGCCGCATTAATGTGTACCACTTTGCCAATATGTGAAGGTAACTGGACAAGCTATTTGTCTTGGAAAGAGGCATTTTCGTTTTGGCAGACAGGTTTTGATAACTATGAGTTCGGTGTCCTAGATTACCCTGCCAGAATGACTATTCATGTTAGCCACCGTATTGGTGCCATTATTACCGCATGCGTGGTGTTGATTTACTGCACCTTACTATTAAAACAAGATTCACATCATTCCCAACGCCTCGGTATCTGGATTGGATTCACCTTGGTGTGTCAGATCTTATTGGGCGTGAGTAACGTTGTGTTCCAGCTCCCTATTTATGTTGCGGTGGCACACAACCTCGGCGCTGCCATTATGCTTACACTTATTTGCGTTAGTCAGTTCTACCTATGGCAGGGTAAAGCTCGTTGGGGTCATCAAGCGAAAGGAGTTCGCTATGAGTAAAGAGATCGCGCTACCTCTAGAAAGTGGTAAGAGAAAGATTGGGTCAACCTATTTAAAACTAACAAAGCCAAAAGTCGTCGCTCTTATGTTAATTACGGCTATTGTTGGGATGAGCTTAGCTCCGGTTGCTGACTTTCCTTGGTTACAAGCTGCCATTGGTCTTACTGGTATCGGCCTAATGGCAGGCTCTGCTGCAGCGTTTAATCACCTGATTGATCGCCGTATTGATGCGCGAATGGCTCGCACGCACAAGCGACCTTTGCCTTCCGGTGATACTAACCCTTTGTCTGTTGCGATTTTTGCTACTGCTCTGGGGGGAATTGGGTTTGTGTTGCTTCATGCATTGGTCAACCCACTGACGGCATGGATGACCTTCTTAAGCTTGTTAGGTTATGCGGTGGTTTATACCATGTATCTTAAGCGAGCAACCCCGCAGAATATTGTGATTGCAGGGATTGCAGGCGCAATGCCGCCACTACTCGGTTGGACGGCGGTAACTGGAGAATTACACGCACATGCTTGGCTATTGGTAATGATTATTTTTATTTGGACGCCGCCACATTTCTGGGCGCTCGCAATTCATCGTGTCGAAGACTATCGCAAAGTGGATATCCCAATGCTTCCAGTCACTCATGGCATTGAGTACACCAAGACATCAATTCTTTTGTATACGATTCTACTCACGCTTGTCTGTATTTTGCCTGTGCTGGTGGGGATGGTCGGCTCTGTATATTTATTCTCTTCATTGCTCCTCAATGCTGGCTTTATGTATCACGCGTGGAAGTTAAAGTTTTCACCGGAATTAAATAGCGCAATGGAAACGTTTAAATTCTCCATCTATCACTTATTGGCGCTGTTTGTTGCGTTATTGGTGGATCACTATATTGGTGTGTTTTTATGATCTAGAGCCACACAAGGGCAAGCTCACAACTGCACCGAACTCCGGTGCAGTTTTTGTTTGTACGGCGCAATACTAGGGTCTGCTGCTGTCGTTCCCAATAATGTTTATACCCCAGTCAACTCGTCCTTCGGGAGCGTGTGATTGACCCGATTACTGTGTCAAACAACATGGAAAGAACCGGCTATGACACGACCTTGTTTTCCTTACTTACTTTCGGTAATCAAGGGAGCGATGACAATGCTCTGAATTCGGCGTCGTGGAATCATTTGAGTATATTGGTTTTGGAACCAAGAGCGATGAACTATGAGTCTTTGAGAAAACTGCTACTTTTCACCAAACTTGAAATCAAATATTTAATCGAGCGTACCATCAGGTCGCCTTTAGTATAAGAGTCGGAACCAGATAGGATGGAGAAGGGCGAACAGAGAAACTGAATGAGTTTGATAAAGAGTGAAGGGTAAAGCTGAAGCAAACAAAAAGGGATGCCGAAGCACCCCTTAGACTAGATTAGAGCGGGAACTCTTATTCTGGTTGTACCAATTCTTCGTATTGGAACTCAGGTACGACAACTTCAACACGACGGTTCTTCTCGCGACCTTCGTGAGTGCTGTTGTCTGCAACTGGGTTTTCTTCACCCATACCAGTAACTGTGAAGCGGTCTGCATCGATGCCTGCTGCGATTAGGTAATCCGCAACAGATTGAGCACGACGCTCAGACAGTTTTTGGTTGTAAGCTGCTGGACCAGAGCTATCTGTGTAACCAGTGATTTCAACTTGAGCTTGTGGGTACTCGTTCAAGAAGTTTACGAAGTTGTCTAGACGCTCAGATACTGAATCAGTTAGCTTCGCACTGTCGAATTCAAACGTACCTGTACCGTACTCTTCTTTGTGCGTCTTCGTCATCATTACTGGTTCTGGCTCTGCAACCACTTCTTCTGTTACTACTGCTGCAACAACAGGTGCTGCTGCGAACTTGTAGTTAACACCGATACCAAAGAAATTTGCATCCATATCATCTAGGACATCATCAGAGATATCTTGGTAACGTTGGTATTCAGCACGAACGCTCCAGTTTCTATCGATAGTGTATTCAGCACCAAGCGAACCTGTAGGAACGAAATCTTTTTCGTCACCCGAAATCATGTAAGCACCACCGATTTTCGCGAATAGGTTCCACGTATCGTTTAGATGCCAGTTGAATTTAGGCGCAAGCGTTAATGCCCAAAGATCACCGTCGATCGTATTTACTGTATTAGCCCCTGACTTGAAATTAGCTTCGTAGTCACCTAAGTAATCAACACCGTACTCAAGGCCAATGATATCGGTAAAGTCGTAACCGATGTGCATTCCGGCACCGAAAGCATCATCATCACAAGGGCTGTTTAAATAGCAAGCATCATCTAGCGTAGTCATGCCCACTTTGCCCCCGATATACATTTCAGCTTGAGCAGAGTTAATTAAACCACCAGCTACCACTGCTGCTACTGCAATTGCTACTTTGTTCATAATGTTTCCTTGTATTGATTGCATATTAGTTTCTACTTTGTTTTTACAACTTGAGTAAAACTAGGTAGTTATAAGAAATTAGTTTGATAAGAAATTAGTTTAATATTCATTTAAATTAACATCAAGCAACAATATCTTAGATCTTGCTACACTTTTCGTCGCCAAATACCTCACAAACTTCTGATATTTCTTACATTGTAGACAAGATTTTCAAAGTTACAGGAAAATATATGATAATTTTGAACTTTCCGTGTACATAAAAATTTACGCTGTGTTTTGTTTTGAACATTAGTAGTTAATTTGCATTTTTTTAGAAAAAGTGATTGCAAGCGGTCGGCGAAGTCGATAAGTTACTTGCATTGACACGATTAAATGAGCCCACAGCCCTTACTATTGCTTGCTTTGTGAACAATGTTGCAGTGAGTAAAGTTTGAGCAAAATAGTGGGACTTGGATAGTAATTAGGAAGTAGAAGTAATGTTTCAAACTGATGATGTAAGAATTAATAAAGTAAAAGAGCTATTGCCACCTGTTGCAGTGCTTGAAAAATTTCCGGCGACCGAAACTGCTTCCACAACTACTTTTGAATGTCGTAACGCCATCCACAATATTCTTGAAGGTAAAGACGATCGCCTACTAGTGATTGTTGGTCCATGTTCTATTCATGACCCAGAGGCGGCGGTAGAGTACGGTAAAAAACTGAAAGTACTTCGTGATGAACTCGGTGAGCAACTAGAAGTTGTGATGCGCGTTTACTTTGAAAAACCACGTACTACGGTAGGTTGGAAAGGTCTGATTAATGACCCATACCTAAACGATACTTACAAACTTAACGACGGTCTTCGCATTGGACGTAAGCTTCTGCTTGATCTAACTGATATGGGGCTTCCAACGGCAAGCGAGTTTCTAGATATGATCACGCCGCAATACGTTGCCGACCTGATCAGTTGGGGGGCGATTGGTGCTCGTACAACAGAGTCTCAGGTTCACCGTGAGCTTGCGTCTGGTCTGTCTTGCCCTGTTGGCTTTAAAAACGGTACAGATGGCAACATCAAGATCGCAAGTGATGCAATCCGTTCGGCAAGCGCATCTCACCATTTCTTGTCAGTCACTAAGTACGGTCATTCAGCTATCGTTGAAACGGCAGGTAACCCTGATTGCCACATTATTCTGCGTGGTGGTAAGGAGCCAAACTATAGCGCATCTCATGTAGGTCAAATTAAGGATGAGCTGGATGCTGCCGGTCTGCCTAAGAAAGTGATGATCGACTTCAGCCACGCGAACAGCTCTAAGCAATTTAAACGCCAAATGTTAGTTTCTGATGATGTGTCAGAGCAAATTTCTGGCGGTGAAGATGCTATTTTCGGTGTGATGATTGAGTCGCATCTTGTTGAAGGTCGTCAAGACTTGGTTGATGGCAAAGTTTCAACTTACGGTCAATCGATTACTGATGCATGTATCGGCTGGGAAGATACGGAAACAGTTCTACGTCAGCTATCCGACGCAGTAAAAGCGCGTCGTGCCAAATAAAAATTGAGCGAATAACACTCACAAAAAGCCAGCTTCTCGCTGGCTTTTTTAGTTTAAGTAGAGAGTAGTTAGCTATGTCATGGCTTAACCTGTCGCACATAACCCATGTGTTTTAGCCTTAAATCCGTTAAGGTGTCTGGGTAGATTAAAAAACACTCAAGGAATGAGATGAATAGAAACGTCTGGCTATTATCACTTTGCCAAGCCTTATTGATGACGGGAAACATACTTCTGATTTCTGTCATTGCGCTTATCGGTAAACAAATTGCGCCTTCTTCAAGCATGATCACTTTGCCAGTAGCGTTGCAGTTTCTCGGATTAATGTCTGCGACGATCCCGGCGTCCTTAATTATGGGAAAGCTGGGACGCCGTCTGGGTTTTAGCTTAGGTAACATCATAGGTATAGCTGGAGCGTCGTTGGCAACCTATGCGCTATCTCTGCAAAACTTTACTTTGTTTTGTGCTTCCACCTTTTTGCTAGGGGTAGGGATTGGCTTTGGTACTTTATATCGATTTGCTGCGATAGAAGTGTGTGATGAATCAGCACGGCATCGAGCGATCTCGATTTCTATGGCAGGTGGCGTGCTAGCTGCCGTTTTGGGACCAAACCTCGCTATCTATTCGCAAAAGTGGTCGACAGATGGGCTTTATATTAGTGCTTTTGCTGTACTCATTGTCTTGTATATAACGGCATTAGTTTTACTACAGACGATACGATTTCCAGCGGCGCATACGCAAAATTGCTATGCAAAACCAGACTCTCTCAAGGACATTATTTATCGTCCTAACTTTATGATTGCGGTGTTAGCAGCGATGGTTGCCTATGCCGTGATGAATATACTAATGACAGCGACACCGTTAGCCATGATTGGCTGTGGGTTTGATTTCACAAGAGCTGCTGGGGTTATTGAATGGCATGTATTGGGCATGTTTGTGCCTGCTTTTTTTACTGGTCGGTTAATTGAACTATTCGGTGCAAAGAAAATGATTTTAGCTGGTGGTGTGCTGTTCATCGCGTGCATAGCAATTAACATGCATGGGTTATCTATATGGCACTTCAGTACGGCGTTGATCTTACTTGGTGTTGGATGGAATTTTATGTTCATTGCCGCAACCAGTTTGTTTAGTCAGAGCTATGAAGTGAAAAATAAAAGCAAAGCGCAGGCGTTCAACGAGTTCTTCGTATTTAGTTGCGTCACCATTACTGCACTTTTGTCTGGTTGGTTGGAGTCGACAGTAGGGTGGCAAAATTTGAATTTGTACGTCTTACCTTTTGTCTTATTGGTGATGGCAATCTTTATTGTTAAAACGAATAATAATTCTGAATCTCAAATTGCATAAACTGAGTTCAAAATTTTATAAGACCCAGCTATTAAGGCTGGGTCTTTTTTGTCTATCAGCTCACAACCCGTAACATTATTGATTAATTATTGTTATCTAAGTGAGTTTTTTGGGCTTTAAATGTCGCATCGGTAAGATTTTTTCTCTAGCATTTTGTAATAAATATAACAATCGTGTATATATCCTGTCGCAATTTAATAAAAACTATAGAAGTCTCATCTATGTCAGCCTCAACTTTCAATAAAGCTCAAGAAAACCTCGTAGGAGATTCTGACGAACTGGTCTCCACCACCGATCTCAAAGGTGTTATCACTTATTGCAATGATGCGTTTTGCAGAATTGCTGAATACAGTCACGATGAACTGCTCGGACAAAACCACAATATCGTTCGCCACGGAGATATGCCCAAAGCCGCTTTTGGTGATATGTGGGCTCGCCTAAAACAAGGTAAAGCGTGGCGCGGAATTGTAAAAAACAGTACGAAGTCGGGTGGTTACTATTGGGTCGATGCTTACGTAACCCCAATTTATGAAGGCCATCAAGTTGTGGGTTATCAATCGGTTCGTGTTAAGCCCAAGCGAGAGTGGGTGGATATCGCTTCTAAAGCGTACCAAGGGCTTCTAAAAGCAGAGAAATCCGGTCGAGCGTGGGCGTTGAAGTTAAATGACACCTTGCGCTATGCAATTCTTCTTGGTGCGTTAGTAGCACCAGTAACGAGCTTGGCTCTGTCACTTGAAGGTCCTCTTGCTTGGTTAACGACATTGTTACCGGCAGGTGTTTTAGCTGTTCTCTTCCGCCAGGAACTTGTTGATACGCCTCTGCAATTTAAAAGGTTACAAGCGCAGTACGACAGTGTAAGTCGTCTGGTGTATTCCGGAAATAAACCATTCTCGATTGCAGATTTCCATATCAAGATGCTCTCTGCCCGTATTCGCACCGTGTTAGGACGTATGACGGACTCAGCTCTGCCTTTACAAAGTTGCGCAGAAGAGCTTAGCAGCACGACGGCAGAAGTTTCATCAGCGCTAACTCAGCAGAACATAGACATTCGGCAAGTTCGCGATGCGACAGAGTCGATGGAAGCGTCTGCAAATTCAGTTTCATCCAGTACTAACGACGCGCATCTACTGATAGACGATACGTTGCAGTCATGTCTGATGGCGAAAAAGACCATCGACCAAACTCATACCAACTTAGCGCAACTTAGCTTACAAGCTGAGAAAGCGACAGAAACGACTTATCAATTGAGCGATCAAGCGCAAAAGGTAAGCCAATTAATGGAAGAGATTGGCGGGATTGCCGACCAAACTAATCTGCTAGCACTTAATGCTGCAATTGAAGCTGCGCGAGCGGGTGAACAAGGTCGTGGTTTTGCTGTTGTTGCTGATGAAGTAAGAGCGCTCTCAGGGCGTACTTCGAATGCGACTGAGCAAATTAAAGCATCCATTGAAACCATGCTTACAACGATTCAAGGTTGGCAGAAAGACATTATTGCCAACAAAGAACAAACGGACACTTGTTCAAATGTCGCAGAGCAAAGTGCATTGCGATTATCTGAAGTCGAGCAGATGATGCAAACCATGAGTGGTTTGATGGTGAATGTCGCGGACTCTGCTAATAAGCAGTTGCAGCTTTCTAGCGACGTAAATCAGCACATTCATTCTATTGCTTCGACAGCAGAGCAGAACTTAGCGGCAACACATTCTGTAGAGCAAAACAGTAAGCAGTTGAAAGAGCAAGTCCAAGATTTCTATCGACTAGCCATTCAGTTTGAAGAGAAGTGATTCCAACCAGTTAGCTGAATCGTTGTTGAAAAATGATTAGATAAAATAAAGCCCCGCCGAAGCGGGGCTTTTCAGTTTTCAAATTCGCAATAGAGAAAACTGATAATACTAAGCGATTAAGCTAGCAGTTCTTTTGCTGTGTTCACTACGTTTTCTACAGTGAAACCAAACATT